>DASYKO010000253.1:0-3238 GCA_035995285.1 Hyphomonadaceae bacterium
CGCACGGCATCGAAATTGAGGATCTGCGGCAGGTCTGCATCGATCGAGAGATAGAATTCAAGGCCCGCTTCTTCGGCCTTCGGCTTCCACAGGCGATGCAGGCGGCGCAGCGTATGGGTGAGGTCCGTGTCCGCCTTCACGATGGCGATCTTGCCCGCTTCGATCTTGGAGAGGTCGAGCACGTCGTTGAGCAGGGCCATCAGGCTGCGGCCGCTATCGAGGATGGTCGAGACCTGATCCTTCTGCTCGGGCGAAAGCGCGCCCATCTCCAACACCTGCGCCATGCCAAGGATGCCGTTGAGCGGTGTCCTGATCTCGTGGCTCATGTTGGCGAGGAAGGCGGACTTGGCGTTGGAGGCCTGCACGGCCTGCGCCTGGGCCTTCTTGAGTTCCTTCTCGCGCTGGCGCAGCTCGGTCACGTCGACGGAGATGGCGACCTTCCGGCCGTCGGACATGGGGCGGTAGGTGATCTGGACGATGCGGCCATCGGGCGTGCGCGTCTCATAGGTCTCGCCGGTCTCGGACTGGCGTACAATACGCGCGACATGTTCCTCGCGCTCGATGTCGGACAGGTCGGGCGCAAGTTTGCCGACGGAATGACGGACGGCTTCGGTGTAGGATTGGGCGCCCTGGGCGAACGCCTCGTAGAGGTGCGGGAAGCGCTTGGTCGACACGTCGTTGTAGAGGATCGGCTTGCCGTCCTTGTCGAGCACGGAAAGGCCGTCGGGCAGCTTCTCGATGGCCTCGAGGAATATCGGATCGATGTCGAGCTTGCTCGGCGGCGCCATGACTTTTCCTGTCCTTCCCCCCAAAGGACGGCGCGTAGCCGGTCCCCGTGGACAGTCCCTGTCCGCCATCGCCTTCCTGACGATGGTCGCAAGCCCCTGTCCGACGTGGATAATCGCTCATTATCCCTAAAAAAGGCTGAGCGCCGCGCGGGAAAGGGCGTGAAAAACCCTTACGCAACAGCACTCTGCGTTTACCTGTGTTACAGGATCCAAGTGCAGGACGCGATTTTCCGGAGGGAGGCTGGAGCGGGTAGAGGGAATCGAACCCTCGTATTCAGCTTGGAAGGCTGCTGCTCTACCATTGAGCTATACCCGCATCGGGCGCGTGACCTACGCGAAAGAGCCCGGGAAGTCCATTGCAGCCATGGAATTGGGGTCTTGCGGTATTGCATAGATTGATATATTTAATGCAAATCCGCATAGGAGTTGCAGATGAGCGTTTTTTCGGATCGGGAGCAGGCACCCTTCCAGCATCGCATTGATGTGCCCGCCGCAAAGCCGGCTTTCGACAAGGTCGATCCGAAGGCGGCGCTGGGCGGGTTCTTTGGGATCATGGAACGCTGGGACATCGACAACGAGACGGCGCGGGTGCTGCTGGGATCGCCTGCCGAGCGGACGTTCTTCGAATGGAAGAAGGGCAATGCCGCACGCATGCCGGAAGATACGCTGCGGCGCATCGGCTACGTCGCTGGCATCTTCAAGGGGCTGCAGATCGTCTATTCCAACCCGGCGCTGGCGGATGAGTGGGTGAAACGGCCGAACGATTTCTTCGGCGGGCAACAGCCGCTGGAACGCATGAAGGCGGGCGATGTGGTCGATCTGGCTGCGGTGCGTGGCTATGTCGATGCCGCGCGTTCGCCCTGGTCGTAGGATCCGAGATCTGATGTCGGGAGCAAGGGCGCCGCAGCTCAAGCGCGTGAAGTGGAAACAGGCCTGGCGCATCATCGCCTCGCGCTATCCGCCGATCGAGGTGTTCGAACGCGCCACGAAGGATGCTGCCGCGCAGGCGGCGCTGATTGCCCTCGAACAGCTTACCAATCCGCGGCTTCGGCAGGAGGCCGGCAAGATCGCGCTGGTTCCGGCGGAGCGCGCGGTATTCGGCGCAGGCGCGAGCTATGTGATGGCGCCGTTCACCCACGTGAATCCGAAGGGATCCCGGTTCAGCGACGGGAGTTATGGCGTCTACTACTGCGGCGAGAGCATGGAGACGGCGGTGGCCGAGACTGTCCACCACTTCAGCGCCTTCGCGCGCGAGAGCCGCGACCCCGAACGATACGAGGACATGCGCGTTCTGGTAGGCGCGGTCGACACTGAACTTCACGACGTGGCGAGTGTCTCGAAGCAGCGGTTGGCAAGTATCATGGACCCGGTGTCCTACGTCGACAGCCGGCCGTTCGGGGCGGACCTGCGCGGGACAAAGAGCTCAGGCGTGTTCTTTCCAAGCGCCCGGCGCGTGACAGGCGCCTGCATCGGCGCGTTCTGGCCGGATGCCATAGGCGTGCCGGTGCAGGAACGGCACCTGAAATACCATTGGGACGGCGAGCGAGTGGCGAAGTTCTTCGACTATTCCACCGAGAAGTGGATGGGACTCTAGCTCAGCCGCCCAGTTCCTTGCGCACGGCCGCAAACACCGTGTGGAACATCTCTTCCGTCAGCCGGCCGGTGTTCGTGTTGTAGCGGCTGCAGTGATAGCTGTCGAAAAGCACGACGGGCCCATGCGGGCCGGCGATCGGGTAGCGCCTGGCGTGGCCGAATACGGCGCTGGAGGGCTTCACGCCCAGCGCTCGCACCGTCGAGTCATGGGCGATGCGGCCGAGGGCCAGGATCACCTTGACGTTCGGCAGCTGGTTCATCCGCGAGATCAGGAACTGGCGGCAGGTCACAATCTCCTGGCCGGTCGGCTTGTTCTCTGGCGGCACGCAGCGCACGGCGTTGGAGATGATCGTGTCCTTGAGCTTCACCCCGTCCTTCGGATCGGCCTTGTAGGCTCCGGTGGAGAATCCATACTTCGCCAGCGTGGAATAGAGCAGGTCGCCTGCGTAATCACCCGTGAAAGGCCGCCCCGTCTTGTTGGCCCCCTGCAGGCCCGGGGCGAGGCCGACAATCAGAAAGCGCGCGTTGAGGTCGCCGAAGCTCGGGACAGGCGCGTTGAACCAGTCGGGATGGGCCTTGGCGTTCGCCGTGCGGAAATCGAAGAGCCGAGGGCAGAGCGGACAATCGAGCGGCGCTTCGGGCGGTGCGGCGCTCTCCCCCTTAGGCATCAGTCCTCCTCGTCGTCGTCCTCAAAACGTCCGGCATGCGCCGGCGCCCCGGCGGTCGCCATCTGCTGTTGCGGCGTTCGCGGCGGACGTCCCACGAGCTCGGCAAGGTCCGCCAGCTCGATGAAGGTGTCCGCGGCGCGCCGCAGTTCATCCGCGATCATGGGGGGTTGCGTCTTGATCGACGAGACC
>DASYKO010000254.1:0-4775 GCA_035995285.1 Hyphomonadaceae bacterium
ATTGGGGCGCTGCTTCCAAGCCGATGGCGGGGCGACACCACCCACCCCCCACCTGTCCGCCCCCCTTCGGGCGGGCGGGACCCTGTTGCTCCAGTTTACCCTGATCGTTCTTTGTCCAATTCCAACCACGCAGTCCCGCCCGCCCGAAGGGGGGCGGACAGGTGGGGGGTGGGTGGTGTCGCCCCGCCATCGGCTTGGAAGCAGCGCCCCAATACGAGCGCGCGCACCATCCCCACGCCGTGCAGGGACTCGCCGTGCTTCCTGCAACTTGTTACAACCCCCCTCGGACTAAGGCCGGGGAGGCCGGGGTGGACTGGTATCTGTACGCGTTCGACGCATCCGACATTGCCCGCTTCATGCGGCGCATCTTCTTCACCGGCGACAAGGGCTTCGACATCAGCCCCGACCTCGCGCGGGACCTCTTCTTCACCATCCTCACCTTCGGCTTCGGCTGGCTGTTCTCGCTGAAGGCCCTGCTGGGCAAGCGCCGCGCTCGCCTCATAGAAGAAGTGATCCTCTCGCAGCGCGAACTGGTGAAGCGCGCCTATCCCGAACTGCACGGCGAGCAATGGCGCGAGGGCGGAGACCGCAGGGCCTGGATGCTCGACCCCTTCATCGGCCGCATCGATTTCCTGATCGCCTCGATGCGCGAGGACAAGATCATCAAGTCAAAGCAGGAAACGCTGCTCGACCACTACACCAAGACCAAGCGCGAATTCACCGAGAAATGGTCGACCACCCTGCGCCGCGGCGCCGGCTATCACGAAGCCTACACGATCACCTACCGCGCCATGCGCGCCGCGCTGAAGGAACTCGGCTTCGATGACTGGAAGCGGCTGAACGGCCTGATGCCGAAGGACGCGATGTTCGACGCGCCGCCGGCGGCGGTGGCGGTGGCGGCGGCGGAGTAGGGGAAGTCCTCCACCGCCGAAGGCGGGGGAGGTGGATCGCCTCACGAAGCCGAAGGCGTAGTGAGGCGAGACGGAAGGGGCCGCCCGCCGACAGGCGGGCGGATGGCGCCACGCCTCCACTTTCGCAAATTAGTTCGCTTTACGTTCGCGTGAACATTTACGGAACTAAGAATCGTCTGTATCCTGACAAATAGCCAAGCAATTGGCGGCTGGCGGGCCTCTCCAATGGAAACGGTCCTATGAGTAAAGAAAGCAAGACCTTCCCGATTGGGCGCGATGCCAAGTCGGGAGAATTTATCCCGGTGAAGGAAGCGAAGAGCCGACCGTCTACGACGACCGTCGAACGTATGCCGAAGGCGGGTCGCGGCGACACGAAACGAAAGTAGTGCGCGATTTCTTTTGAGTCTCTTCCGGCGGAGCGACAATGTCTCCGCCGGTCCCTCGAACAAAGTTCTATGAAAAAACTGTACCACGTCTTTGTGAGCTCAACCTACTCGGACCTCGCCGACGAGCGAAAACGAGTCAGCGACAGCATCGCCAGAGCTGGATACGTTCCAGAAGGGATGGAGATCTTTCCGGCTTCAAGTCAGAAGCAGATGGATTTCATCAAGAGCGTTATCGATCGGTGTGACTACTACATTCTTATCGTTGGTGGGATGTATGGATCGATATGGGTCGACGAGACCAGTTACACTCGCGCAGAGCTGGACTACGCGCTGAGTCGCGGAATTCCGGTTTTGGCCTTTGTGCACAAGGAGCCTTCCGCTCTTGCGGCAAAGAAGGTGGAAAGTGATCCGAAGCGGAAAGCTCTGCTGGATGCCTTTCGAGAGTATGTTCTAAACCTCGGAATGGTTGATTTGTGGTCCACGTCGGATGAGTTGGGCAGCAAGGCTCTGGCTGCTCTTGCGCAGGAAACGAACAGGAATCCCCGACCCGGTTGGCTGCGGGCGGATACTGTTGCGGGAGAAGACATCTATCGAGAACTTGATGATTTGCGGAAGCAGAATGCGCGCCTTGAGGCCGACCTGAAAAACGCGATGCAAGGGGTTGAGAAGCAGAAGGAAGCGATGCTCCCCGTCACCGCCGACAGAAAGTACACGGTCAGATATACTAGGGCGAACGGACTCTCAGTGCTTGCCGGTGTGGGTCCTTATAGTGCTGCTATCGCTATCTCTCCACGCGAGGTCGTCACACGAATCGGGATGAAATATGAGAGTTGGGCATCGCTGCAGCCGTTGATGAATGACCTTGTCAACAAGGCGTCGCCCTACGCGAAGTCGACAACCTTCGCCGAGCAAATGATGTTGAACAACGAGGATGTGTCCGTATTGGCCCTGGCGATGACCCATCTGAAGCTGTGGGAGAAGTCGGACAAAGGATATCGCTTGGCCGAACTCGGACGCGAAATCGTCCTTGATGCTCGTGGTTCGAAATCGAACTGATTCCAGTACTAGGCTCGCCGGGTGGGCCAACTGCCAAGCGGGTAATTGCCGCCCCATCCGCCGCTGCGCGGCGGCCCCCTCCGTCTCGCCTCACTGCGCCTTCGGCTTCGTGAGGCGATCCACCTCCCCCGCCTTTGGCGGTGGAGGACGCGGTGGGTGAGGCTGCCCTTCGCATGGCTCAGGGCTTTAGGCGCTCGATTTGGTCCCCCGGACCAAATCGCCCCTGCGGGTCGCGCCTAAACCTCGTTCACATACTCCAGCTCGATAGGCCCCGTCATGATGACGTGGTCGGTGGATTCGCTCCACTCGATGGTGATGTCGCCGCCGTCATTGTGGACGAGGACTTTGCGGTCAGTGAGGTTGCGGCGGGCGGCGGCGACGACGGCGGCGCAGTTGTTGCTGCCGCAGGCGAGGGTCTGGCCGGCATTGCGCTCCCAGGTTCTGAGGCGCGCTTCGGTCTTCGAGAGGACCTGCAGGAAGCCGGTGTTGACGCCTTGCGGAAACAGGGGATGCCATTCGACGAGGGAGCCGACGGCGCGCACATCCACCGCGTCGAGATCGGGCACGAAGAAGACGACATGGGGATTGCCCATGTTCACGGCGCCGGGGAGTTGCAGGTAGGGCTTGTCGATCGGGCCGATCTTGAGATCGATGCCGCGCGTGTCCATGCGTTCGGCCAGCGGGATCTCTTCCCATTTGAGCAGGGGGGAGCCCATGTCGACCGAGATGGTGCGGGGGCCGAGACGCTCGGAGCGGAGCTTGCCGGCGACGGTCTCGACGACGATCTTGTCCTTGCCGGTCTCCTCCATCACCAGCCAAGCGACGCAGCGCGTGGCGTTGCCGCAGGCTTCGGCGTTGGTGCCGTCCTTGTTCCAGATGCGCATGAAGACGTCGCCGCGGAGGGTTTTCTCCATGGCGATCACCTGGTCGGCGCCGGCGCCCGTCTCGGGATTGGCGATGGCCTTGATCTGCTCGGGCTGGAGGTTGAGCCCGCCCGTCCTGTCGTCAAAAATGACGAAGGCGTTGCCGGCCCCATTCATCTTCCAGAACTTCATGGCTTCAGGCTTTCTCGGGCGTCAGATGTAATGGCGGATACGGGTCCGCGCTAGGCGGATCGGGGCCAGTTTGCCACCCGGATGGTAGAGAAGAGGTTGCCGCAAAGGCCGGAACGCTCCGGAATGACCGCTTTGCAATCTTCTCCTGAGCCTTTCCCGCCACATGTCTTGCGCTTCGGGGCCCCGCCGCTAACCCTTGTCCGCAGCTAGGCGAGGGGAGCGGCGCGATGCGGCGGATCTGGTTGGCGGCTGTGGCGGGCGTGGCGCTGGCTGCATGTGGTGAGAAGCAGGAGACGGCGCAGGTGAAAGACACGTTCGATCCGGCAGCGCACATGTTCCTCGAGGAGGTCGAGGGCAAGGAGGCGCTCGACTGGGTGAAGAAGCAGAACGAGCGCACGCTGGGCGTGCTGCAGGCGGATGCGCGGTATCAGGGCTATTACGACGCGGCGCTGAAGATCGCGACGTCGCGGACGCGGATTCCGTACGGGTCGATCCGCAACGGGTATGTCTACAATTTCTGGCAGGACGATGCGCACGAGCGCGGGCTGTGGCGGCGCACGAAGCTGGCCGAGTATGCGCAGAAGGATCCGAAGTGGGAGACGATCCTCGACATCGACGCGCTGGCGAAGGCCGAGGAGGCGAACTGGGTCTACAAGGGAGCGTCCTGTTTGCCGCCGGCGAACACTATCTGCCTGGTGTCGCTGTCGAATGGCGGCAAGGACGCAACGCGGCTGCGCGAGTTCGACATATCGAAGAAGGCGTTCGTGGCGGGCGGGTTTGATCTGCCTGAGGCGAAGTCGGATGCGGTGTGGGTGGACAAGGATACGCTGCTGGTGGGGACGGACTGGGGGCCCGAAAATGGAAAGAGCACGCTTACTGAGAGCGGCTATCCGTTCGTGGTGAAGCGGCTGAAGCGTGGGCAGAAGCTGGAAGAGGCTGTCGAGGTCTATCGCGGCAAGCCGGAATATGTCGCCACATCGCCCTTCACGCTGGAGGATACGGCGGGCAAGCGCTGGTTCGGCGCCGCGCAGGGCGAGACGTTCTTTACGTCGAGCTACTTCATGTTCCCGGAGACCGGGGCCGGGGCGCCGGTGAAGCTGCCGATCCCGCTGAAGTCCAGCCCACGCGGGATCTACAATGACAAGCTGCTGCTGACGCTTGAGGAGGATTGGGCGCCGGAAGGCGCGTCATTCCAGACGGGCGATCTTGTCGCGTTCTCATGGTCGAGCTTCCTCAAGGACGGGAAACTGCCGAAGGTCGAGCTGGTGATGCATCCGGGCGAGCGTCAGGCGATCCAGGGGGCGGATGTCACCAAGGGCGGCATCCTCCTCAGCCTCTCCGATAATGTCGTCTTGAAAGTGCAGCAG
>DASYKO010000255.1:0-14846 GCA_035995285.1 Hyphomonadaceae bacterium
CCGCGCCGAATTCAACAAGACACTGAGCCAGCGCCGCGCCGAAGAGGTACGCGAGGCTCTTATCTCCCGCGGTGTCGCCGCCGAGCGCGTCATCGCTGAAGGCTTCGGACCGGACAAGCCGCTCGCAGACAACACGTCGGATGAGGGCCGCGCCCGCAACCGCCGCATCGAAATCAAGATCATCCCGCCGACGTGACTTTCATACTGACCCCTGACCCTGCTTTGAGACCCCGCCATGTGGTTCCTGATTTTTCAGATCTCCCTTCTGCTCATCCTCGCCGCCATCCTGGGGGCAGCCCTGTCCTGGTGGTGGATGAAGCGCCGCTACGAGGACGTCACCGAAAGCCATGAGCGGCTGATCGCGGAGACGACCCGGATGGAGCGTTTGCAGCAGCTCGCCTCCCGCGAGGATCTCAAGACCGGGTTCGCGACGCTCACCAGCGCAGTCGGCGAGATCAAGCACACCGACCTCGAGCCCGTGTTCGAGCGGCTGCAGCGCATCGAACTGATCCTGGCCGGCCAGAAAGCGCCGGACCTGCAGGGCCTGCAGAGCCAGCTGAACTCCCGTTTCGACGAACGCCTCGCCCCCATCGGCCAGCGCGTCACCGATCTTGCCGCGCTTGTCGCCAGACAACCCCCGCCGGACATGAAGCCTGTGGAAGACAAGATCTCCATCCTCGAACAGACCATCCGCTCGATCCGCATCCCCGCGCCGGACCTCGGCCCGGTGCACTCAGGCATCGCCGCGCTGCAACTTGCGGTCGACAAGTCGCAAAGCCAGGTGAAGGCGCTGGAGCCTCTGGAGAACCGCATCGGCGCAATCGAGCTTGCCGTGCTGCAGCTCGGCGAGCGGCTGGAAGTGGCGCACAACTCCAACCGCGAGGCCGTCACCGCGCATCTCAGTTCAATGTCGACGGCGGTCAGCGCGCTCAGGAACACCGATCTCGATCCGGTCGCCGAGCGGCTCACGGCGGTGGAGCAGGCGATCGCCAACTTCCACATCCCGGCGACAGACCTGCGCCCGCTCCATGCCTCGATGATCGATCTTGAACGCACGGTGATGACCCTCGACAAGCCGCCGCAGGATCTCTCCCCACTCTACAACCGGCTCGCAACGCTGCAGACCTCGGTCGCCGGGGTGCAGACCGACGTGCGCAACCGCGAGGCGCTGGACATGATGGAGCGGCGGCTCGCCTCGCTGCAGGAAGCGGTGCAAACCATGCCGGAGCCTGACCTGCAGCCTATCCAGGGCGCGATCCAGAGCATGGATGCGCGGCTCGATCTTGGTTCGCTGGAAAACCGGCTGACTGCCATCGAATACGGCCTTGCCGCCCTTCACCACACGCTGCGCACGCGCACCGAGCCGGTCGCGACACGCACCGATGCGACATGGCAGCTGCGCGCTGTGCCGACCAATGGCCCGGCCAAGGCCCGCATGCCTGCGCCCCCCCGCCCGGCGCGCGAGAGCGACCCGATCAACGCCGTCCGGCGTCCAGACGATCAGGCCAACCTGTTGATCGACCCCGCCTTCGGCCCGCCGGACGATCTCGAACAGATCCACGGCGTCGGGCCCATGCTGCGCGAGCTGCTCAACGATATCGGCGTCTATTATTTCTGGCAGGTGGCGGAATGGACGAACGACGAGATCACCTTCGTCGACAACCGGCTGCTGCACTTCAAGGGCCGCATCCGCCGCGATGACTGGATCGAGCATGCCCGCGCGCTGGCCTCCTCGCCGACCGCCGCGCGCCGCCCGGTGGCATGGGAGACGAGAGCCTAGCTGAGCTAGGCTGCGTCTTTCGGCTTCTCGGCTTCTGCATCCGGCGCTGCCGGATCCTCGATGTTGTGCTTCATCAGGAAGGGCAGGTTGAGCGCCATGAAGCCGATGGCGAGCGGGATTGTCAGGAACAGCTTCGAGTTCGACCAGAAGGCCTCCCCGCCCGGAGAGTGTTCCGCATCGAGGCCGCGCCAGATCACCTCGTTGATGATGGCGAGCAGCACATAGAACGCCGCCCAGCGCAGCGCGAATATCTTCCAGGCGGGATCTGGCAGATTGAAGGCGTGTTCGAACGCCGTCTTCCAGATATTGCGGCCGATCGCCAGCGAGCCAAGGATCGTCCCCGCAAACAGGAGATTGATGACGGTCGGCTTCATGAACGCGAACGTCTTGTTCTGCAGCCACAGCGTCAGTCCGCCGAACACCAGCACAACCACGCCGGTGATCATCAGCATGGGCGGCAGGCGCCGGCCCTTCATCAGCGTCCAGCCGATGGCGGCGGTCACCGCGGCCATGAATACGCCGGTGCCCCAGTAGATCGCATTTTCCTTCGACAGCGCGCCGTTGTTCTCGGGAAAGCGCTGCACGACGTTGTAGACGAGCACGAATGTCAGGACGGGCCCGATGTCGGTCCAGATGTTTCCGGCGCCGGGAGGCAGGCGCTTTGGGGCAGGGGTGTCTGTCATCTGGGGCACTTAGCTGGGTTCAACGCCCGCGGTCAAACGGGGCGCGCACGCCGGGCGAGGAATTGCTGCAGGGACGCGCGGGCGCCGGCGGCATCGAACGCCAGGGCGCCCATTACATACATCACGGCGCCGATGGCGGACTTGAGAAGAAGTTCCGGGAAACCGCCCGGTGCAGGCAGGAGCTGCACCACGATCGCCATGGCGGCGCAGGCGCCTGCCACCTTGGCGAAATCCGCCCACGGCCAGGCCAGCGGAGCGAGTTTCCGCGCCGCGAAAGCCAGCAGCAGCAGCGCCAGCGCATAGCACGCAACCGTCGCATAGACCGCGCCCATGAGGCCTACGGTCGGGAGCAGGATGATATTCAGCCCGACATTAGCAAGGGCAGGGATCGCCATCAGCCAGGCGCGCAGGTCCGTGCGGCGCGAAAGCTGAAAGGCCTCCGAGACATAGTGGAGAACAAAGCCGTTGATGAGGCCCGAGAGCGCAATCCACGGCATGATGGCCGCCGCCTGCGCGCGCATCTCTTCCCCGATCATGACCTCGGATAGCGGACGGGCGACGAGGGCAAGCCCTGTTGCGGCGGGGGCGGCGATAAGCAGAAGCGTGCGCGCGACATGGCGCGAGACTTCGCGCACGGCCTGCGGTCCTTCGCGCTCCCACGCCGCCATCATCATCGGCGCGCCGGCAGCAGCCGCCCAGGCGCAGAGCAGGCCCACGGACTTGTCGGCAATGCCATAGCCGGCGGCATAAATGCCGACCGCTTCGGGTCCGAGGAACAGCGCGATGAGAAAACGGTCGCCGGCGTCGAGTGCGATGTTGAGGCCGAGTGCGACAGCGATGGGAACGCCGTAGCTAAGATACGGCCGCACGCGGGCCTGCTCGAAATGCCCGCCGCGGGATTCGCGCCACAGCCGCGAGCCTTCGATCACCGCCAGCACCGCCAGCACGCTGGCAAGGCCTGCGAAGGGCGCTGCGGGGCCGAGGCCCGTGCGCCAGGCCAGCAGCGTTCCGATGATGAAGGCGCCGACATCCTGCGCCACACGCAGCGCTGAATAGCGCGACACATGCTCCAGCGCCCGGTTCATCTCCTGCGCAGCGTTGACCAGCGGGGTCAGGATCATGGTCGCCCCGGCGACGCTGAGCGCCAGCCGCAGGGCAGGCGCCGTGGCGATTGAGATCGCGCAGAGCATCACGACGATGGCGATCCCAGCCGAGGCGGCAAGCAAAGCCATGATTGTGCGGATATGGTTCGGCATCTGGCTCTTTGCCGATGCCTCGCCGGCGAAGCGGTAGGCCGCCGCTTCCGCCCAGGTAATGGTGAGCGTGTAGATGATCCCCATCGTGGTGAGGGCGAGGGCGTAGAAGCCATAGTCGGCTGGCGAAAGCAGGCGCGTCAGGGCGAAGACCGCGCCGAAGGAGGCAAGGCCGCCGGCAAGGCTTGCCGGGAAGTAGCCAAAGAGGCGTCGCCAGATCATGGTCTCGGGATCGTCGTTCTCAGAGCGTTTGTGATTCCTTTGCCGGACTAGAGCAAAAGGGCGTTCATGAAGCGTTTCCCGCCAACCGGGTTTGCCGAAAACCCCCATGGAATCTGGACCCGCCGCGCTGTTATCGCAGCCGGGGCGGGGCTAGCCGCCATGCCTGCGGCTGCCCAGACAGGCGTACATCCACTCTGGCCCGTCTCCGGACCGCCCGTTCTGCGCGGGGCGGTGATCGCCCAGAGGCGTCGCCGGCAGGGTGTCGATGGCGACACATTCGGGGGCGGCGGGCCCGTGTTGCCGGCCTATGGCGGGGCGGATTTCGACGCGCTGGTGCGGGCAGGCGCGAACCTTGTCGTGATGTCCTTCCCCGAACTCTGGACGGTCGCCAAGCCGTGGAAGCCCGATCCGGTGATGGCGGTGGCGCTCTACCGCCAGATCGAACTGGCGAAGGCGGCCGGGCTCAATGTTATCGTCGCGCTGCGCTCGGGCCCCGGCCGGTCGGACTTCGTCTTCCATCGCGATGCGGCGGGCACGTGGTTTCCGGCGAACCTGATCGTCGATTCGATCTGGACGGATGCAGAGGCGCAGGCGGCCTGGGCCGATATGTGCGTCGATATCGCCAAGGGTCTTGCCGGCCGGGCGGAGATCGCCGGCCTCAACATCATGGTCGAGCCCGATCCCAATGTCAGCGGAACCAACAAGGCCGGCCAGCGCCTCGGCGCGTGGACGCCGGCAGAGTACAGCCGCGATGTCAGCGATATCTCCGACTGGCGGCGTATCTCGGCAAGCATCGCGCAGAAAGTGCGCGCGGCCGCGCCCGACCTGCCCATTCTGATCTCGCCGCCCGCTTTCGCCCGCACGGATTTTCTCGCCGTGATGGGCCAGCCGCCGGTCAAGGGAACCGTCTGGTGCGTGCACGACTACGAGCCGCGCGACTACACGCACAGCCCGAAGGAATCCCGCGGCATTCCTGTGTTCGGAGAGGGCGGGGACAACACCTTCGCCAGGCGGCTCGATGCTGCGAAGAAACAGGGCGCGCCTGTGTTCCTCGGCGAGTTCGGTGCGGCGCGCTGGCTCGGCGACAACGGCAAATACTATCGCGCTCGTATCTCTGCATGCGAGCAGCGCGGCGTTGCCTGGGCCGCCTTCCGCTGGCCCACGGGCGATGCCGCCTACGAAGCCTCCGACGATATGTTCAACCTCGGCTGGGGGATGACGCCCGGCAGGGAGGAAGGCGCAGCGTTACCCGTCCTGCGCGAGGCATGGGCCAGGAACGCCAGCCGCGAAGCCGTGGGCTTGCGCGGACGGGCCGCCCTGCGTGGCCGCAAGGATTAGCGGCTAGAAGCCGAGATTGCTCTTGGTCGTCGGCGGCGCCTTTTCCGGCTCCGGCTTCTTCTTGCGACCGACGAGGAAGAAGATCGGCGCACCGATCAGGCCGATCACGCCCGCGCCTGCGCCCAGATACATCATCAGGTCCTTGTCGGCGATGCGCTGCGGTCCGTCTTCCACGACGATCGCGCCGACCTCCGGTTCGTTAGGCAGGTATTTGATCTTGGCGTCCTCGATCAGGAGATAGTCGCCGTCGATGATCTTGTGCGCGTATTCAGAGGAGATCTCGATCTTCTCCTGCCGCTCGACGCCGCCGTCCGTCTTCCAGATCGCATGGATGTTGTAGGTCGTGCCCGAGCGGCGGCCGGAATGGCTCTCTCCGCCATCGACCACAGCGCTGGTCTCAACGCCGTCCGCGAGCACGTGCTTGAAGGTCTGCCCTTCGGTGAAGCTCCAGTATGCAAAGGCTGGCCCCGCGAAGATCGCGATCACCAGCGCCCATTTCCATTGCGACAGCCAATTGGCCAGCATGCACTCCCCCTGTTTTTACATCCGTCGGCCGGACGCTAGCATGGGAGAAATTATGGCCAACCCCGAAAACGTGCTGCAGCGCAACGCTACGCGCCCGTATCAGGCGAACTGCAAGAGGCCCAGTCCCGCGGCGAGCACAAGCGCAGCCAGCGTACGCCGCGCGCCAAACCCCTCGCGCAGGAACCACCAGCCCATGATCGCCGCGAACACCACCGCCGTTTCCCGCATCGCCGAGATGTAGGCGACCGGCGCGATCGAAAATCCATAGAGCGCCATGGAGAAGGAAACGCAGCTGCACAGGCCTGCGCCGATGCCGGGTCTGATCGCGCGCCGCGCCGAGGCCACGAACTCCTTCGGCCCGCGCGTGATCATCATGATGGTGGAGATGCCGATCCAGTCGAGGAAGAACAGCCAGACGATGAAGCTCCACTGCCCCGGCTCGGAGCGCACGCCCTGCGCGTCGATCACGTTGTAGATGGCGACGCCTGCGCCCGTAGCGAGCGCCCACAGCAGCGCCGAATTGCGCACCGCGCGCGAGCCGCCGAAATCCTTTTCCGGCAGGGCGAACACGATGGTGGCAAGGCTCGCGATCAGGAGCCCGCCGATGGCGAGCGGCGACAGGTGCTCCTTCAGGAAGATCGAGGCTGATATCGCCGTCATCAGCGGCGCCGTTCCGCGCATCACCGGGAAGACCAGCGACAGGTCGCCCCGTGAAAGCGCCCGCACCAGCGCCGTCTGGTAGAGCCAGTGCGCGGGCAGGGAGAACGCCAGGATCATCCACATCTGCGCGCTGGGCAGCGGCACGACGAATGTCAGCGGCAGTGCAATGATGGAGCTGGTGAGCGTCATCACCGTGCGCCCACCGAGAATGTCCTTGGCCGATTTGACGAAGGTATTGGCGCCCGCAAGCGTGACCGCAGACCCAAGGCCGAGCGCGAAGGCGAAAAGGGTGGGGTCCAAGCGAGGGCTTTCTAGGTGGGACTATCCAAGCCAACGAGCGCCCGTGCAAACACCTCGGCGCTGAAGGGGTGCAGGTCTTCGGCTTTCTCGCCCACGCCGACGAAGTGGATCGGCACGTCGTATTGTTCGGCGATCGCCACCAGAACGCCGCCCTTGGCCGTGCCATCGAGCTTGGTCATCACCAGCCCGGTCACGCCCGCCGTCGATCTGAACGCCTCCACCTGGCCGAGCGCGTTCTGGCCCACGGTTGCATCGAGCACCAAAATCACATCATGCGGCGCTGAAGGATCGATCTTGCGGATGGCGCGCACGACTTTCGCCAGCTCATCCATCAGTTGCGTCTTGTTCTGCAGCCGCCCCGCCGTATCGATCAGCACGAGATCGCGGTTCTCTTTCTTGGCCAATTCGACAGCTTCATAGGCGAGCCCCGCCGCATCCGCCCCCGGCGGCTTGGAAATGAAGGCCGCATTCGCGCGCTCGGCCCACACCTTCAGCTGCTCCACCGCTGCGGCGCGGAACGTATCGCCCGCTGCGATTACAATGTCTGCGCCCTGCGTAGAAAGCTTGGCTGCGATCTTGCCGATGGTCGTCGTCTTGCCCGAGCCGTTGACGCCGACGAACAGTACGATCCGTGGGCGGTGTCCCTCGGCAAAATTCACGATCTTTTCGCGCGGCTTCAGGATCGCAGCGATCTCCTTGGCCAGCGCCGCCTTGATCTCGTCTTCCGAGGACTCACGGTCGAACCTGTCCTGGGAGAACGCCTTGGCGACGCGAGCCGCCACCTTCGCGCCCATGTCGGATGTGATGAGCAGCTCTTCCAACTCATCCAGCGACTCGCGGTCGATCTTCTTCTTCGCAAGCCCCGCCAGCCCCTCGGTCAGGCGCGAGGAGGAACGCTTCAGCCCCTCGTTGAGCTTGAAGATGACGGTTGCTTCGCGCGCAGCTGCCTCTGCCGCGCGCTCCGCCGCAATGCGTTCGGCCGCTTTGCGTATGCCGAGCGGATCATCGCCGAGATCCGGTTCGGCCGCGATCGGCGCGTTGCCGAAGATCTGCTGGTCGAGACTGACGCGCGGACCAGACGGACTTGTGTCAATCTTCACGCCCATACCCGGAGCCTGCGGTTTCTCGCCCGGCTTCAGCGGCTCAATCGGCGTCTCACCGGTCTTCGGGTCCGGCTGTTTCTTCTTGCCCCACCAGAGGATCATGCGGGCACGCCAATCAGCTCGCTCGCAGTGCGCGAGGGCAGAGTGAAGAGATGGGGCAGGCCCGCTTCAGGCAAAGCGCCTTCGATGCGGACGGGAGAGAAATCCGGCAGGCGCGCGCGCCCACCCTTCTCCACCAGCGCCATCGCTGTCGTTCCAACATGCCGGTCGAGACGAAGGCCGAGGCGTTCCGTGCCCTTCTCGCGCAGGCGGGCCGCACGCGCCTTGATCACGTCGCGCGCAACTTGCGGCATCTTCGCGGCGGGAGTCTGGGGCCGGGGCGAATACGGGAAGACGTGCAGGTAATCGATCCCGCACTCATCTACTGACGCGAGCGTGTTCTCGAACATCGCATCCGTCTCGGTCGGGAAGCCAGCGATAAGATCAGCGCCGAACGCCATTTCGGGCCGCGCTTCGCGCAGGCGGTTGCAGAGATTGATCGCGTCGTGGCGCGAATGGCGGCGCTTCATGCGCTTGAGGATCATGTTGTCCCCGGACTGGAAGGAGAGGTGCAGGTGCGGGGCGATGCGGGGCTCATGGGCGAGCGCTTCAAACAGCGGCTCGTCGATCTCGATGGCGTCGATGGAGGACAGGCGCAGCTGCTTCAGGTCCGGCACAAGTTTAAGAATGCGCGCGACCAGGTTGCCCAGCTTCGGCGTATTCGGCAGATCCGCGCCCCATGACGTCAGATCAACGCCGGTCAGGACAATTTCATAGTGCCCTGTGCCGACCAGCCTCTTTACCTGGTCCACGACTGCGCCGGCCGGAACCGAGCGCGAATTCCCGCGGCCATAAGGAATGATGCAGAAGGTGCAGCGATGATCGCACCCGGTCTGCACCTGCACGAAGGCTCGCGCCCGGCCATCGAGGCCATCCACCAGATGCGCCGCCGTCTCGCGCACGCTCATGATGTCGTTGACCAGCACGCGGGGCGTATCGAGCTGCAGCCCCGGCCCGAGCGCGGCAAACGTCTCGGCCTTCATCTTCTCCGCATTGCCGATCACGCGCGTGACCTCCGGCATCTCGGCAAAGCTCGTGGGATCAATCTGCGCAGCGCAGCCCGTGACGATGATCGAAGCCTCCGGGCGTTCACGCCGCGCACGCCGGATCGCCTGCCGCGCCTGCCGCACGGCTTCCGATGTCACCGCGCAGGTGTTGACGATCACCGCGTCCTTCAGCCCGGCGGCGGCCGCATGCTGCCGCATCACTTCGGATTCATAGGAATTCAACCGGCATCCTAGCGTCAGGATGTCCACGTCAGGCTTTAAGGTGGGGGCGCCGTCGGCCATGGCGGGGACATAGTGCCCTGCGCGCCGGATGTCACGCAGCGCCTGCAATTGGCTGGGCTGGCCGCTTTTGCTAAGCACGACGGGCTGGAACGAGGGGGAAATATGAAGGCGCTCACTTCCGTCGTGCTTTTGGCGGCTGCCTGCCAGCCCGCAGAGCCCAGGCGCCCTCTGGAACCCATTCCAGCCGCGCCCGCTGCCGCACCATCAACCGCTGCAGAGCCGACCTTTGCGCAAACTCAGGCTGACAAGTTCAACAGCGTGTTCGGCCTAACGCCTTTGGTATCCGGCGGCCCCGATGAGCTTCGGGTATGGTCGATGGAGTATCTCGCCGGCCATACGAGAGGCATCATCGTCGCGCCGAGCCGGATAACCGTTCATGAGGTTCAGGATGCGAAGCCGGGAAGGCCGCGCAGGGTCGGCGTTCTCGAAACCGCGCAGCCTTCTCCAGTGTTCCGCAAGATGGACTATCTCGCCAGCCTGGACGGCGCTGAATGGTTTTGCCCGGTGGTCGATGGCGGGGCGCTGATTGTGGATGGCCTTCACAACGGTAGGCACTTTTCGCTTTCCGCGACCAACGCCTGGGACTGCGAAGCCGAGAAAATGAAGTCGTTGAACGAAGTGCTCGGCCTGATCGGCGATCTTCCCGAAGCGCGCTGAGCTTCAGCCTTTATCGGCGCAGTCCACATGCTCGATGCCGCCGAGCTTGTTGAGCAGTTCGGCCAGCTTCAGCGCTTCCTTGTCCTCGATCTTTCCCATCGCCTCGTCCATGGCCGGGGCGTAAACGCCCCACATCGCCTTGCGCAGGGCAAAACCTTTCGGCGTCGGCTCGAGCAGATGGCCGCGCTTGTCCTCTTTGCAGACGATGCGCTTGACGAGGCCATCGGCCTCCATCCGGTCGACCAGGCGCGAGAGCTGGTAGGGCAGGATGAAGAGCGGGATGGCGAGGTCCTTGGGCCGGGTCGGCTTGCCCGCCCGCTCCAGCTCCCACAGCACCGTGTACCAGGAGAGTTCCGGGAAATCGGCCTTCTTGAGCTCGTTTTCCACATGGCACTGAACCGCCTGGGAAACGCGTCCCAAAGCGATCCAGGCGCGCTGGATCGGGTCGGATGGAACCTTGGGCGCAGAATTCCTCGTGAGGCTCTTTAGCCGGGATTGTTGCAAAGGCAACTAAACCTCCTAAATGTTGCATATGCAACAAAGCGGCTCCCGGGGCAGATTACAAGTCCCCCAAGCCGCCAAAGACTTCTAACCTTCCTCAGTCGTCAAAGGCAAAGCCATCATGACCCGCAAGATCGCAGTAGTTGTCGGCTCCCTCCGCAACGAATCCAACTCCGCTCGCCTCGCGCGCGCCATCGCCGCCGAAGCGCCCAAAAACCTCACCTTCGAGGTTGTCGAGATCGGCGACCTGCCGTTCTACAACCAGGACCTTGAAACCGCAGCCGCGCCGGCCGCCTGGACCCGTTTCCGCAGCCAGATCAATTCGGCGGACGCCGTGCTCTTCGTGACGCCCGAATTCAACCGCTCGGTTCCCGGCGCACTGAAGAACGCCATCGATGTCGGCTCGCGCCCCTATGGGGCGAGCGCCTGGGCGGGCAAGCCCGCTGCGGTGGTCTCCTCGTCCGTAGGCCCGATCTCGGGCTTCGGGGCGAACCATCACCTGAGGCAATCGCTGGCCTTCCTCGATATGCCCACACTGCAGCAGCCGGAAATGTATCTCGGCTCGGTGGGCGACTGGTTCGATGCCGAGGGCAAGGTCAAGAACGCCGACACGCGCACCTTCCTCGGAACGTTCGCCAAGAAGTTTGCTGACTGGATCGAATTGACTGCGCCCCGCGCGCAGATCTCGCAAGCCTCCTGAGGAGGCGGAGGTCAGACTTGCGGAGCCTGCCCGGCAGGCTCCGCATTTTTTTGCCCATCTGATTTTGAGAAGCTCTTCGAGTTGAGCAGGGGAGCGTGCGTTGCGATCAGCCGCTCTTCCAGCTCGTAGCGGCCGAGGCCTACGGGCACAAACACCGCCTCGCAGTCGGAGAGAAAGCGCGTCACCTTCCAGTCCTGGTCGTCGGTGAAGGAGCGTCTGCGCCCGCCGATTTCCTGCAGCTCATAGTCCAGCAGCTCCACGCCGATATGCCGGCGCAGGGCCGAGAAACAGGTGTGGTCGGAGTGCATCTCATGCCGCTCGGCCAGATCCGGGCTTTCCCCGACATAGATCAGCCTGTCCTCGTGAAGGACCGCATAGACGCCCGGTCCCGTCGAAGGCTGGCTGTCGAACCAGCTCACCGGCCGGCGCGCCATCACCGCGGCAACGCCCTCATCCAGCAGCCGTGCGTGCTGGGCCTGCACCACTTCCCATAGCCCCGTATCTTCGTGCTCGACGGCGGCTTCCATCCGCTTGCCCTTACCGGGCCGCAGGCGGAGCGCGCCGAATTCTTCCAGCTCTTTGCGCCCGAGGTCCGTGCGCATCAGGGCCATGTCGAACTCCCCGATCGCCACATGCGGCCCGGGCTTCTTCAGGTACGCCTTGTAGAACACCGACGAGGCCTCGCGGCACTGCTGGCGCAGGCGGCTTTGCGCGCACTCCCCCTCACCGACATGCCGTGCCTCGCCCTGGAGCGAGACGAGATAGTTGCACGGGAATTCCTCGCGCACCTGCGACGGCTTCACTTTCGCCGCCGCCTTCAGCGCTTCGAGGCCGTCGGCGAGGATCACCTCGGCGTCCGCCTGCACATAGGTCCAGTCGATCCGGCTCATGTCCAACCCTGGCTTGAAGAGCCAAAGATCGTTGACGGCGGTTAACCGGCGGCTCGGACGATCGGTGGAATTTGACGGATCAGCTCACCCGGTCTTCTTCCTTGCGCTTGTCGTCATCATCGCCGTCTTCTTCCTCTTCCTGGGTCTTCTCCTGACGCGCCTGCATGAGGTGCTGCGAGCCGGGATCGAAGGGATTGCCGCTGAGAAAGATATCGCCCGCGCTGACACTGGATTTCTTCTTGCGGTAATAGACCCAGCCTTTTTCCTCCATCCAGAGGAACAGCCGGTCGAGCCCGATCAGGGCCGCGAGCACAACCAGAATCCATAGAACGATTTGCAGCATCGGCTCCGCCCAAACCACCTCGTGGGAGTTGGGGAGAGCGGCCGGGGATTGCTAGGGCGCAAACCCCGGAACGGCGATTACAGTCACGAGCCTATTTCAGCTTCACCGCAACGCCCTGCGCCGAGGCGCCTGTGGCGTCATAGCGGATCTGGATCACCGCATCGGCGCCCAGCGCCTTGGCCTTGGCCCGCAGCCCGTCGTCCAGCACCTGCTTCAGCGACTTGTCGAACGACGCCTTGCCCTCGACCGACACCGCGCCGACGACGCTGTAGGCGCGCCCGCCGGGAAGATCGCCTTCGGCCAGCGCGATCGCCGTCATGGTGACCGCCGCAGCCGGCGCAGCCAGCGCGGGGGCGGGAATGGGCCGCTCGGGAATGACAACCGCCACCGGCGGGATCACCGCCGGAGCAGGGATCGGCACAATCACCGGCGCTGGCACAGGCGGAGCCGGCGCGACTGCAGCTGGTGCCGGGGGCGCCGCCGCCATTTGCACGGGCGCCGCAACCGGCGTGGTGTATTTCACTGCCGTGCCGCTCGCCAGCTGGCCCTTCTTGGACATGATCGGCGAGTTCATCTTGTATTTGACGTCGACCACCGCATCCGCGCCGAGCCTGGCCGCCGCCGCGCGCAACTGCTTGTCGAGTTCCCCGCGCGCATCGGCCTTCGAGAATATCGACTTCTGGTGATACTCGGCGTTGACCGCCCCGAGCACCGTGACCGGCGCGGTGGCAGCCCCCTCGGCCAGCACGATGACCTCCGCCGGCCTGGGCGCCTGGGCTGCGGCAGGCAAGCTGAGCCCCAGAGCGGCAAGGGCGGCAACGGCGAGGAACTGAACGCGGATCATGTCTCTACCCCGAACGGATTTTCGCTGATCTTACCCCGAGGAAGGCCGAAGGCCAAATGGGGCATGCAGGCGCAAATTCGCGTGAATGGAGGCCTACCCCTGTCACCCTGGGCCCCGCCTCACGGCATGGGGAGCATCGTAAACCGTGGGGCTTAGCGCCACGCCCTCGTTCGTCATGGCGTGCTCCGCATAGGCGGCAATGTGCGGCAGGAGCACGGCGTCGGCCCGGGCATGGCGGGTGAAGATCTGCTTGGCGTTTTCAGGCGTGATGGCAAACCAGTCCGGCTCGTCGAACGTTCCCGCATAGACGCCGACGGCGCCGGCGAAGCGCTCGAACGACAGCCACAGCTTCGTGCCGCACGCCTTGCAGAAATGCACGTAGACCTGTTTCCCGCTTCCGCCCGAGACATGGACCCAGACCGCAGCCTGGCCGCGCACGAGGCGGAAATTCCTGTCCGCAAAGATCGGCTCGACCATGTGCCCCGCCCCCGTCGCCCGCTGGCAGAACCGGCAATGGCAGATCGTGACCTGGATCGGATCCCCCACGGCCTCGTAGCGCAACGCCCCGCACAGGCACCCGCCGGAATGAACGACCATGACAAACTCCGCTGACCCGACCCTCACATGGGAAATCCCCGGCCCACGCCCAAAGGAGATTTCCGCATGCCCACCCCGACTGACAGCGTACGCGCATGCGTGATCGATCCCGCAGGTGAGGGCTGCGGGGCGCCGCGCGAGGATTGAGTGGGAGTCTATCCGGGCTCGATGCGCCTGGCGCATGGCGGCGCGGTCTCGGACGGCGCGGCGCCGGTTGCTGGCGGCGAGAGATCGTAAGCCTTCAACGCCTCGGTCAGATCACGGACGTTGGCTTCCCTGATGCGGGCGAGGCGGCGCGCATAGCGCAGCACATAAGCCTCGCGAGAATTGATGGCGCGGCGCAGGGCCTCGATGCGATAGGCGTAGTTGCGGCAGGGGCGTTTCTCGGCGGGCTCCGATCGCTTGCGTGGGCCGCGATGTTTTCCCGGGGCTGGCGCGCTCATGCGGAAGCTGACTCTCCAGGTCGTGCAGTCATCGCTGTAGGAGCGGCGGAAGCGCGGCATGTCTTCGTTCGACTGGGGTGGGCTGGGCTTTCGCCGCGTTGCGCGGGTCTTGAGTGCTGGCAGGTCGAGCTCGCTTGCATCCGCGCGGATGGCGCGGCGGACGATCTGTTCGAGATCGCGCAGGCAGTGGCCGAGGGCGCGGTGATAGAGTGCGCGCATCCAGCCCCAGCGCATGAGATCGTGAGGATGGCCGAAGCCGAGGACGAGATCTCTCCAGAGCGTGATCGCCTGCTCCCAGAGGCTGGGGAGAGAGTTGCGTGTGGTTGGGCTCATCGGCGCGCTCGTGCTGGTGTTCAGCCACGATTATCGACTCAGGTTTTGGGCATGCTGGGGGAATTATTTTTCCCACCACCAGTTGGTCCCCACGGGAAGTGAATGGGGACAAGGCGTTGGCGGCGCGGATTTCCGAAAATGCTCGCGCATACTGGTGGGAAGAAATGCACGGGGCGGCCCGCCGATGAGCGCGGATGGCGCAGCCGCTCCGCCGGAACAAGGTCCCACACCCCCCACCTGTCGTTCGGCGTATACGCCTCACCCCTTCGGGCGGGCGGGACCCTGT
>DASYKO010000256.1:0-2589 GCA_035995285.1 Hyphomonadaceae bacterium
TTAAGAGCGCGTTGCGAAATGCATGGAAGTCCTTCAAGGATGAGGGAACGCTTCGGGGCAGTATCATGTTCCGCAGGCGCTGTGGCGTGCGCGACATTGATGATCGATCGGGGTGGGCGGATCAAGCCGATGGCCAGGAAACTGAAAACCTATCAGACTTCGCTGGGCTTCTTCGATCTGGCCATCGCCGCTCCGTCGATGAAAGCGGCGCTGGAAGCGTGGGGGGCGGACAGCAATCTCTTCCACCAGGGCGCGGCAAAGGAAAGTGACGATCCGGCCGTCATTTCCGCGGCCATGGCGAAACCGGGCGTTGTGCTCCGGCGCCCGGTCGGATCCGCCGGATCCTTTGGCGAGCATGCCGAACTACCCACCGATCTCGGCGATCCCCGGCCAACGAAGGCCGCCCGCAAGCCGAAAGGCCGTAAAGCGAAGCAGTCTTCCTCTCGCCCCATCGACAAGGCGGCGGAACGAAAGGCCGCGCTCGCCTTCGAAAAGGAGCAAAAGCGGCGTGAGCGTGAACAGGCGAGCGAAGAGGCCGCCAGGCAGAAGGACCGCGAACGCCGTCAACAGGCGGTCGACAAGGCGCAGGCTGCATTGAACAAGGCCGAGCAGGAGCACGCGAAGCGGGCCGCGACCATCCAGGCGGAGGTCGAGGCTATCGAGAAGAGATCGCAAGCCGAAGAAGCCCGCTGGGATAAAGAGAAGGGGCGATTGGAAGCGGCCTTGCGGCGCGCGCGGGGTTAGCTAACGGTTTCTGGGTGTCCTTCTAATCAGGAGGGCATTCTGGGCAGGTATCACCGATCGAGTTCAGCACCTCGTGAACCTCAGCGGCCGCTGCGTCGGCGGAGACGCCTGCTGGCGGGTCATCACGGGCGATATCGAAGGCCCGCTCCCGTGCATGCGGATCGGCGCGGTCCTGCATCCAGCCGTGCGCCTCGCACTCGCGGATGGCGCCAGCTTCCTGGAGCACGTCAATCGCCCATCCGCGCATCGTCCGTGTCGCCGGTCTTCGTTCTCGTGTCATCAGCATGGGAATACTCCAGATACGCGAATCGTTTTGTCCGCGATTCGTTCCGGCTGCTAACACATGACTGGGATTCGAAATGGCGGGAACTCAAGGTTTGGCGTGCTACCGCGTGCGAACTGTCCGGTTAAGAGCCAAGTGGATGGTCGACGGACGGCGGAATTTGCCACTGGGCGCACACTGGGCTCGGGCGGGCGGTGAAAAGTTGAGAAGCGATTTCTGATGCTCCAGATCGTAATCTGGGCCGCGCAACAATCGCGAGGAAATCCAAGGCTTCGACTGCAGGTCTTCTTGTCCGTTTGCGCGTCCGGCAAGGGCCAAACCGGGCTCTCGTGAACCGAGCCGCGGAGCGTCTCGGCCGTCCGGCTTCGATCCCTCGCGCAAGAGGAGATCATGCCCATCGGGGCAGGCCGCAGCATCTGGCCCTCGAAATGCTCCGCTTCATGACCGGGACCAACGTGACCATGTATCGTAGCGGGGGGGCGCCAAGCGCTTAACAAAGTCATAGGTCAAAGCTGCATTGACGCGGCGACGTTTTTCCAAAAGTCCAGTGTCGCGGCAACGATCGCCTCCGGCGCATCTTCTTGCATCAGGTGTTTGGCGTTTGATACCGACGTAAACGGCGCATCCGACATGCGTCGCGCCAGCTCGAGACCGTCGCGGATGGGGATCCACTCGTCTTGTTCGCCCCAGAGGATTGTGACCGGACAGCGCATTTCGCCGTAACGCCATTCCACCTCTTCACTGTACTTGTCGTCCATCTGCGCGACCTGACGCCAAAACGCCTGCTGTCCTTTGTCGCCAAGCCAGGGCTCGAGGTAGAGCCGCATCTCATCCTCGCGTAACGTGTTCGCAACCGCGCCGCCAATATATGCCCGCAGCATCGCCTCATGGATGTAGGCGGGTAAGTTTGCGAACACTTTTTCATGTTTGCTGGCGGCTTGCACGAGCGGCGAACCTTGCGGGCTGATTGCGACGGGATCGATTAGGACCAGAGAGCGATATTCGAGGCCGTTCAACAGATGCCCTCGCAGCGCAGTCGACCCGCCAAAGTCGTGGGCAACCACGTCCGGCCGATCGAGACCCCAGTGATGATAAAGTGCCGCGAACAGCCCGTTCTGCACGCCGCGCGACACGTCAGCGTCAGGTTTGTCCGAGCGGCCATAGCCCAGCATGTCGAAGTAGAAAACGCGCCGATCTCGCGCGAGCCAAGGGACGATCCGTCGCCATTCAACGGACGAAAAAGGCGTGCCATGGAGCGCCACTACCGGCGGCCCGTCGCCGATCGATCCCCAGGCGATGGCATATCCCTGATAGTCAAAGCGCTCGCGCAGATGCCACTCGTTGCTCGGCATGGCCGTTCCTCCTATGCGCCGTTCTGATCGCTCCATTGAAAACGCGGAGTCTTCTCTGCTGTTCCGGATCGGCGGCCAGCGATCGAGATGCCCAATTTGTGATTTCGATGGGGAAGACGACCGGCAGAGACAACCCCTGTGGTTCCGTTATTAGACGCAAAATTCCATGGCTGGTCTTGTCGGAAACGGCCATTCGTGCAGGGCATTGGA
>DASYKO010000257.1:0-7584 GCA_035995285.1 Hyphomonadaceae bacterium
CTCTGCATCGGTGTCGGCGCCGTGGTCCGCGCCGGGCGGCTCGCCGTCGATGGTGACGCGGAAACGGATGGCCTCGCGCGAGGCGCGCCCCAACACCAGGTGAAGATCGCGCGCGTGAAAACGGAAGGCGATCCTGCCCGGAGCGCTGTCGAGATTCGCGTATTCGCCGCCTACGGTCCAACGTCCCGACAGGCTCCAGTGGTTAAGCTGCAAGACGGACGCTTCCGTGTAGAGCCTGGACAGGTTGCGCTTCACGCCGCCCGGAGAGGAGAAGTTCGCGCCGCGGGCAAACCCGACATAGGTCTCGCCCGAACCGATTTCGCGCCAGCTGGGCGGCGCCTGGGCGCCCTCACCCACTGGGTTCGAGAGCGCGTCCGTCACCGTAACGCCGCTGGCCTCCGACAGCAGTTTCTGGATCCAGCGCTCGGACTGGTCGTAGCCGTTCTCGCCAAATACCTTATGGCGCATGCGCCCGTCGGCGCCGAAGAAATAGAAGGCGGGCCAGGCCTGGTTATCGAACGCGCTCCAGATTGCGTAGTCGCTGTCGAGCGCCACCGGATAACTGATGGGCAGGCCGGCATTGGCTGTCTGCACTTTCGCGGCGTCATGCTCGAAGGCAAACTCGGGCGTGTGGACGCCGATCACGACGAGCCCGCGATCCTTGTACTTCTCCGCCCACGCGCGGAGGTAAGGCAGCGGACGCAGGCTGTTGATGCAGGAATACGTCCAGAAATTCACGAGCACGACCTTGCCGTGAAGATCCTCGGGGCGGAGCGGCGCCGTGTTCAGCCACTGGCTGGATCCGAGCACCGAGCGAAGCGGCATGGGCAGCTTATCCGGCTTGCCCGCGGCTGCATTCACATTCACGTCCACGGTGTTCTCCTTTGACTGCGAAATCTGCGTTGACTGGTCAGGCGCGCCTGCCGAGCCCCGCAACGTGACAAGGCTGGCGCCGGCCAGCACGCACGCCGCGGCAACCACGCTGATCGTCACGGCGTCGCGCCGCAGGCGGCTAACCCCCGCCCTCAGCCCCGCCTCGGGACTGTCTTCTGCGTTCTGCTTGCGAGTCATCGCGAGGATCTCCAACACAACGTCCCGAACCGACATGGGGTGGCCGGACGCGTGCAACCACTGGACGAAGGTATGGGCACCATCGCTGCGACCTACGTTTCGGCGCGCGGAATGCGTAGCACCACCGTCGAACCTGTTCGCGAGAACTGGCGGATGATCTGCCCGCCCAGACCCGCCGCAAGAGCGTCGACAATGCCTGAGCCCCGGCCGGGCATGTAACCCGGACTTCCTTTGCCATTGTCGATGACAGCGCACTGTATCATCCGGCCATCGGCGCGCGCATTGATGACGATGGCCCCGCCGGCGCCTGCGAAGGCGTGCTTGGCGGCGTTCATCACCAGCTCGGAGACGATCAACGAGACCTGCCAGCTGCGCTGCGCGCTGAGAGTAACCGGCTCTGCGGCCAGGGTCAGGCGGATTGAGCGGTCGGCCAGGATCGAAGAAGTCAGCGATGCGCAAAGACACTCCAGGTCGTCATCAAGATTGCGCACCAGCGATCCCCGCAGCGGGCGCAAGGCGCCATAGGCGGCCGCGGCGGCCCGCAACCGCGCCGACACCGCATCCAGCACCGCCACTCCTGTCACATCGCTCATGCCCGCGGAGGCCCGCCGAAGCATGGACAGCATCGCCGTGTAGTCGTTCAGCGTGCGGTGCGTGATCTCGTCGATGTAGAGCCACGCGTCTGCAGCGGCTGGTCTATCGAAACCTGTGTCCGAGACGCTGGGCGACATGGCGATCTCCTGGGTTGATGACGCCAGGATGCGGCCGGATGCGATGCGCCTCTATTGGACAATGGTATGCCGGATACCTTTGGATGAGCGCGGGTTCACTCCGTGATCTCAAGCAGCGGCTTGCCCTTCTCGACGACGTAGGTTGCGAGTTCCGCGCCATTGTCCTTGCCGACATTCCTGGCCCAATGGATCGCGCCATAGGGAATGGTGAGGACCTCACCGGCCCGGTACACTTTGGGCGGCTGGCCTTCGATGCCGTATTCGATCGCGCCTTCGATGACGTAGATGACCTCCTCACCTGCATGACGGTGTTTCGGTGAGGTGTAGCCGGGATCGAATTCGACGCGCACCTGCACGACCTCGCGGCCAGCAATGCCGAGATCGTAGCGCTGGAGATCCGCGCGTCTCGATTGCGGCTGCTGGTCCTGCATCGCCGGCGGCTCCGAAGCGCACGATGCGGCTAGAGCTGCGAAGGCTATTATCATTGCCGTCTTCATTGGGATCTCCTGTTGATGCGATTGGGAAAAAAGCGGCGACCGCAGTGACGGTCGCCGCCCAGGTTGCTGACTGCCCACGGGGGAGGATGGCAGGCAGCCAGCCGGTCAACGCAGCGTTCGAAACGTTGCGCGGATTTCCGAAGTGAGAAGGCCGGGTTGCTCCCACGCCGCGAAGTGTCCGCCGTTCTCCAGCTTGTCGTTGAAATGGATGAGGTGGGGATAGGCCCGCGCGGCCCAGCTGCGCGGGCACCGGTAGAGCTCGGCCGGGAAGACGCTCACGCCGACAGGGATGCGGACGCCCGTCGGTGCAAAGAACGGCAGCTTGTTTTCCCAATAGAGGCGCGACGAGGAGGCCGCCGTTTCGGTCAGCCAGTAGAGCGAGACGTCGTCCAGCATCTGGTCTGGGGTCAGCACGGTTCCGGCATCTCCGCCGCTGTCAGACCATTCGTTGAACTTCTCGTACATCCATCCAAGGAGACCCGCCGGCGAGTCCGTCAGCCCATAACTCACCGTCTGCGGACGCTGGGCCATCTCCAGGGCATAGGCGAGGCCGTTGCTGAGGAAGGCATCGAGCTGTTCGAATGCGCGCTTCTCTTCGGCCGGCAGGCCGGGCGGCGGGAGGTGCGTCGGAAGCGCCTGCGCAATTTCGGCCGGCACCGCAGATGGCAGGTTGGTGTGAATTGCGAGCAGCTCCGGCGGCGCCTGCACGCCCATCTGGTCGGTGATGAGAGAGCCCCAGTCGCCGCCCTGCGCAACAAACCGCTGATAGCCGAGGCGCTTCATCAGCACCGTCCAGGCGCGGGCAACGCGCGGAGGATCCCACCCGGTCACGGCGGGCTTGCCGGAAAAGTCATAGCCCGGAATTGACGGGATCACGACGTCGAAGGCGTCCGCCGCCGTACCGCCATGCGCCGTCGGATCGGTCAGCGGCTCGATGATCTCCAGCTGCTCGACGACCGAGCCGGGCCAGCCGTGCGTGACGATGAGCGGCAATGCGTTCTCGTGGCTGGAGCGCACGTGGATGAAGTGGATGTCGACGCCGTCGATCTCGGTTACGAACTGCGGATAGCCGTTCAGCCTTGCTTCGAGCTTGCGCCAGTCATAGTCCGTCGCCCAGTAGGCCGCGAGCTTCTGCATCTTCGCGAGCTGTACACCTTGCGTGGCGTCGGCGACTGTTTCCTTCTCCGGCCACTGCGTCGCAGCGATGCGGCGGCGCATGTCGTCCAGCTTTGCCTGTGCAATGTTGGCGCGGAACGGGCGGATCGAGCCTGGCGTCGCCGCCAGTTGCGCTTCGGCCGCACTCAGCGAGCTAAGCACCGTGAGCCCGAGGCTGGCCGCGAGCGCAAGTGCGCCATTGCCGCCCTGCTCCTTCTTCTTGTCGGTCATGTCGATCCTCCTCTGCGGCCCGAACGCCTCGCTCGGACGTTCGCCAGACCGAAGATACGGGCGTGACCTCTGGGCTTCCATTGAACGAAGGTGTCGCCGACACCTTTGGACTCGCCGCCCGGTCTGGCGCGAAACAAAAGCAAACGGCGGCAACCGTCGAAGACGATTGCCGCCGAGTCTCGGGAAGGAAGTCGTCAGCCGCGTTTGTTCACGCAGCCCTGTGGTCAGCGCACCGTCTGGAAGGTGGCGCGCATGTCGTTCGTCAGGAATTTCGGCTGTTCCCACGCCGCGAAGTGTCCGCCCTTCTCGGGCCGGTTATAGTAGACGAGCTTGGGATAGGCCCGCTCAGCCCAGCTCCGCGGAACCTGCATGAGCTCGTCCGGGAAGGCGCTGACGCCGACCGGGACCTTGACACCGAGGGGCGCGAAGAACGGCAGCTTGTTCTCCCAGTAGAGCCGGCCGCTGGAAATCCCCGTATTGGTCACCCATGCAAGAGTGAGGTTGTCGAGGACGTCGTCGCGCGTGAGGCCTTCCATCTTCCCGTCGAACACGCGCGCGATCATCTGGTAGCTCTTCTGGTCGTGGTCGAGGAACCAGGCTGCAAGTCCGATCGGCGAGTCCGCGATCCCGTAGAGCGTCTGCGGGCGCTGGTTCATCTCCTGGGCGTAGGCGAGGCCATGGGCGAAGAAGAAGTCCAGCCGTTCGAACGCCCACTTCTCATCAGCCGACGAACCAGCCGGCGGCATGTGCGAGGGCAGCGCCGCGAAGATTTCGGCCGGCACGGCATGCGGCAGGTTGGTGTGGATGGCGAGCAGCTCGGGAGGCGCCTGAACGCCCATCTGTTCGGTGATGATCGCGCCCCAGTCGCCGCCCTGCGCGACGTACTTCTTGTAGCCGAGACGCTTCATCAGCACGTTCCAGGCGCTGGCGATATGCACGGGATCCCAGCCGGTGGTGGAGGGCTTGCCGGAAAAACCATAGCCCGGGATCGACGGGATCACGACGTGGAAGGCATCCGCCGCCGTGCCGCCATGCGCGGTCGGATTGACCAGCGGTTCGATGATCTTCAGCTGCTCGACGACCGAGCCGGGCCAGCCATGGGTGACGATGATCGGCATCGCGTTCTCATGCTTGGACTTCACGTGGAGGAAGTGGATGTCCAGCCCGTCGATCTCGGTGATGAACTGCGGATAGCTGTTCAGCTTCGTCTCGACCTTGCGCCAGTCGTACTCGGTCCCCCAATACTTCGCGAGCTTCTGCATGGTCGCGAGCTGAACGCCCTGCGTGTCGTCGGAAACGGTTTCCTTCTCCGGCCAGATCGTGGCCTGGATGCGGCGGCGCATGTCGTCGATGACCTTCTGCGGAATGTTGACGCGGAAGGGGCGGATTGAATCGGTTGGCATCGGAGGTCTCGCTTCGGAAATGTTGAGCGTGCTGAGCGCCGCCAGGCTGATGCCCGCAGCGGCCGTACCCGCAAGCATTGTACGGCGTGTGTGTTTGGAGGATTGGTCGGTCATGCTGGTCTCCTGTCCCCGGACGCAGGTCAGAGCCGCCGGGGTCATCCGTAGATGCAGCGCCGGCGGCGCACGCTCCATTGAACGAAGGTGTGGCCGAGACCATTGGATAGGATGGCCGCAGCCGGCGCGCTGGCGCCGATACCTTGGGTCCCAATACTTTGGTTCAATGGCGCGCCGGCGCAGTCCGCCTAGCTTCCTCACACACGGAAGCACGGAGAGCAGACATGCCAACGATGGAGTTCATGGTGCGGCGGTTCACCGTCGTTTCGGAACGCTCGTTCGAGACGACGTTACGAAGGCTCGTCGAGGCCATCGGCGCCTCGGATCTGATGGAGGTCTTTCGCTTCGACGCTAGCGGCGTCCTGAACAAGGCCCGCGTCCCCAGCAAGGAAAGCACCGCACAGGACTCCAGGATCATCCGTCTCCTGGTCGGAAATCCCGTCATCATGAAGGAGATGGCCAGGACCGCGCCCGATGCGGCCGCGTATGCTCCCATAACGATCCTGATCGACGAGCGCAGCGATGGCGTGCGCCTGTCTTACGATCTGATGTCGAGCCTCATCGCCCCCTATGACAGTCCCGATGCGCTCGCGATCGCGAATGATCTCGATGCGAAGATCATCGCCCTGCTGGAAAACGCCGCAGTCCCGCCCAATAAAGAAGCCGGGATCGACGAGGCGCGTGACAATCCGAACGACCCCATCGCCACCTGCGGATCGCTGGCCGCCGCAGACATGATGCTGATGGGCGTCTTCCTGAACGAATGGTGAGCCGGGGCGCCGCCGCGCAGCATGCACCGCCCCCGACCCGGCGAAGCCAGACCGCACATCCAGTCGGTTTTGCGAGAAGAACTGGCGCGCCCGAAGAGATTCGAACTCCTGACCCCCAGATTCGTAGTCTGCTCTTGGCGCTCCTCATACCTTCTCATGCTGCTCGGACACAGCAGAATCTCCAAACAATTCTTGCCTTTGGCTATCCATGACTCATCATGCTGGTTCGGGCCAACACCAGCGAGGGACGTGCATATCCCGTGGCTAAGATTGCATTCACTGATCCGACAATTCGTAACCTGCCGCCACCTGTGAAGGGGCAGCGCTCATTCTGGGATGAGAACCTCTCTGGTTTTGGCATACGCGTTTCTCAAGGCGGAACTCGCACCTGGATCGTGATGGATCCGCGCGCGAAAGTCCGGACACACGAAACCATCGGACGCTATCCGGTTATCTCGCTCGCCGACGCGCGCACGGAGGCGAAACGGCGCCTTGCTGAAGCAACCCTGGGAAAGCACCGGCCGCGATCAGTGACCTGGTCTAAGGGCCTTGATGAGTACCTGAAGGTCGTTGAGGCGCGCTGCAAACCTGGAACCTATTTGGAGTATAAACGCCTGCTCCAAAAATACTTCAAGTTTGGCGACACGCGCCTTGCCGAGCTATCGCCGCACGATCTGCACAAGAAACTCAATCGGGTCTCGGGATCGGAAGGGCGCCATGCCTTTGTTGCGGTGCGCGCATTTCTGAACTGGGCGTACAAGAAGCACTACGTTGACGTCAGCCCCTTAAGCCGAATGGAGGTTCCTCAGGGAAGTACGCCGCGCGAGCGGGTTCTAACCGATGAAGAGCTGGCGAAGATTTGGCGGGCATGCGGGGACGAAGCTTTTGGCGTTATCGTGAAGCTCCTCATCCTGACCGGCCAGCGTCGTGGCGAAATCGCCTATTTGTCGCCCTGTATGATCGGGGAAGACAGGATCACTCTTCCCTCTTGGCTTACAAAGAACTCGCGAGAGCACGCGATCCCTCTACAGGCCGAAGCAGCGCAGCTGCTCAAGCAGTTTGAGGGAGCGAAGGCAAAGGAGCCGATACTTGGCGTTCGGGTCGGAGATGCGTTGAAGGCTTTCAGCGCATGGGGGAAAAGCAAGAAGGCGCTCGACAAGGCCTGTGGCGTATCGGACTGGACCCTTCACGACCTCCGGCGCACATTTGCATCCGGCCTTGCCGCACAAGGCGTTCTCCTTCCCGTCATCGAGCGGCTGCTCAACCATGTGTCTGGGAGTTTCGGTGGAATTGTCGGCGTGTACCAACGGTATGATTTCATGCCCGAGATGCGAACAGCGATGGCTCGGTGGGAGACGAAAGTTCTGGAGCTGACTTCTGCCGACCTTCGGCCGTAAGTCTCGCGGCGGCTTGATCTTTACTGAACAAGCCGGCAGCGCGTCTGAGACAAACTGATATTGCAATAACAAGCCCGCAGCGCTTCTCTCTTGAGTTCGTATCACCTGCGCTTTCGCACGTGACGTGACCCCCTGAAATTCCTCCAGAGATGGCTAGAGTCCGACCCAAGGAAGGGACGGACGGAAAATGAAGAAGTCACGGTTCACGGAAGAGC
>DASYKO010000258.1:0-1811 GCA_035995285.1 Hyphomonadaceae bacterium
GTCGTCGGCCTCGGCCTGTCGATGATCGGCGTTCTCGCCATCCAGTCCGGTCTCATCGTCCGCGACGGCATCAACGCCTCGCGGCGCTCGATGGATCAGGCCACAGCGAACCTTGCGAGCTTATCCTCCGGCATCGGGTCCTGGCAGATCGGCTTTGGCAGCTCGAAAGAAAGCCAGGAGAAGATCAGCACGTTGCAGCAGCAGCTGACCGAGATGGAGCGCGACCGCCAGCGCTGGAAAGACCTTGCCGAGACGATGACGGTGCGGATGCGCCGCTATGAAACCCTGCTCAACCTTGTCGGCGAGACCCAGGGCGCGACCGTGATGGCGCGCGTGGTGGCCGAGGAAAAAGGCCCGTTCACGGCAACGCGCATCGCCAATGCCGGCGCCGCCAATGGCGTTCGCGAGGGCTATGCGGCGGTCAATGAAAACGGACTGGTCGGGCGTGTGATCCGCGTCGGCGAATACACCTCGCGCATTCTTCTCGTCAGCGACGGCGCCAGCAAGATCCCGGTGATCGGATCGCAGTCCGGAGACCGTGCACTGCTGATCGGCGATGGCGGATCCGGGGCGACGCTCGCCGAGCCGGAGACGCCGGAGAAGATCGTCGAGGGCGAAGTCTGGCGCACGTCGGGCGACGACGGAAAGATGCCGCTGGGCATCCCGGTCGGCAAGGCGCACAAGGTCAAGGAAGGCTGGCGGGTCGATCTTTCCTCCAGCGAAGGCCCGGTCGACTTCGTCCAGCTCGTGCCGCCGCCTGATTTCGCCAAGCCGGAAGTCGCCCCGCCGCTGGGCAAGGGACTGCCGCAGCCCAATTCCGACCGGTCTCTGATGTCCGCCAGCGTGCCGCTGGCCGCCGCTGTGAACCCGGCATCGCCTCCCGCCGCCCGTCCCGCCGCTGTTCCTCCAGCGCAGCGCCCGGCGCCCAAGCCGCCCGCGGCTGCGCCTCCCGCCCAGCCCGCTGCTCCGCCGGCGGGGCAACAGGGGGCGGGACAATGACCTGGCCGTGGCGCGTCTGGGTTCTCCTGCTGACGCTGCTGGCCGCCATGATCACGGCTTTCGGTATGCAGGTCGGCATGGCGGACATGTGGTGGCCGATCGCCGGCTTCTGGCTGGCGGCGGGCCTTGCCTCTTTCGGCCTGTCGGTCTGGGTGGCGATCTGCCTGATCATGCTCGGCGTGTTCATGGATTTCACCGGGGAGGCGCCCCTGGGCGCATGGCCCCTGGCCCTGCTGTCGGCCTATGGCGTGGCGCTGGTCGCCTGGGACCGCCAGCCGCCCGTGCCGGTATTCATTGCGGAAATCGTGGCCGTCGCCGGTGGGCTGATTGCTGCAGGCATATCGCTGGGCTTTGCGAGCGGGATCGCCGGCGTACAGGGCTTTTCCCGGGCGGGTTTCATGTCAGACTTTCTCCTCACCGCCGCACTATATCCATTGGCGCGGTTCGTGATCATTCCAGCCAGTATCCGGGTCGCCAGAAGGTAGGGCAGGGCCCAGAAGGTAAGCTATGAGCCGTGACTGGAGAAATCAGTTCCCCTCGCGCCGCCAGATGTTCCTGGTGGGCGGCAGCCTTGCCTTTGTCGGCCTGTCGGCCCGGCTTGCCGAGCTGCAGATCTTCCGCGCCGAGGAGTTCGACGCCAAGGCCAAGGACAACCGCATCCGGCTGGAGCCCGCGCCTGCCCACCGCGGCACGATCTATGACCGCACGGGCCGCACCCTCGCCGGTTCGAAGCGCAACTTCTACGTGACCGCCCGCCCGGAAATGCTGGGCGACAAGATCAAGATCGACGACATCCTCGACGAACTGGCGAA
>DASYKO010000259.1:0-5642 GCA_035995285.1 Hyphomonadaceae bacterium
AACAAAACCTTCGCCGGACGCGATTCCGTCCGCACCCGAGGGGCTACTCAGGGTTTCGATGCCGCTTATCGCGCACATCATGCTGGCGCTGGTCTACGTTACTGCGTCGGTGCTCGGCGGGGTGGCGCTCTACCAGTATTATCAGGTGCCGCCGGTGACGGCCGCGCTGATCGGCGCGACTGCGTCGCTCGCGATGATCCAGCTGCACGGGATGCTCGCGCGGCTGAATGGCGGGGACAACGAGAAGGAGTTCTACGAGATCCGGCAGGAGATGCGCCGCCTCACCGGGCGCGTGGCCCAGGCCGAGCAGCATTCGCTGGAGCTGAAGATCTCGTTCGACAAGGAAGTGGCGGCGCGGCGCGAGACCATCGTCAACGAGATGCGCGGCCTCGAGGACATGATCTCGAAGCTGGGCAAGAAGTTTGAATCGCGCCTGCAGGTGGTGCGCCAGCAGACGACTGAACCGAGCCTTGATGGCGCTTCGATCCTGGATGCGGTGCGCGATGCGCTGCGCGAGAACCGGGTGGACCTGCACCTGCAGCCGATCGTGAACCTGCCGCAGCGCCGGGTGTGCTTCTACGAAGGCTTCACGCGTCTGCGCCGCGCGGACGGCAAGATGATCATGCCGAGCGAATTCCTCGGCGCCGCAGAACGGGCGAACCTGCTGGGCGTGATCGACAACATGTTGCTGTTCCGCTGCGTGCAAATCGTGCGGCGGCTGTCCGAGCGCGACCGGCGCGTGGGCGTGTTCTGCAACATCTCCATGGCGTCGCTTGAGGACGACCAGTTCTTCTCCTCGTTCATCGAGTTCATCCGCGAGAACCGCGACCTCGCCAACGCGCTCATCTTCGAGCTCGGCGTGCGGGCCTTCAACGCGCGCTCGGATGTGGCGGCGCGGAATATGGCGCGGCTGAAAGAGTTCGGCTTCCGTTTCTCGCTCGACAAGGGCGACGGGCTCAACTTCGACCTGCCGGAGCTGCAGGCGGCGGGCGTGAAGTTCGTGAAGGTGCAGGGCGAGCGCCTGCTCGAAGAGCTGACCCCGGGCGGCGAGCGGCCGGTTTCCAACCTGACGCGCGACATTGCTCCGGAAGACGTGCCGGCGGTGTTCGTTCGCTATGGCATCGATCTCATCGCCGAGAAGGTCGAGAGCGAGAAGTCGGTGATCGAGATCCTCGAGTTCGAGATTCCCTACGGCCAGGGCCACGTGTTCGGCGCGCCGCGCCCGATCAAGGGCTCGCTGCTGGAAGAAACTGCCCCGCCGGCGGATTTCGTGCGCCGCGTCGCTGCGGCGGCGATGTGATCCAGCTCTGGTCTGAGATCAGATGACTCAACTTGTCTCCGGCCTTTCCCAGATCGCAGGCTATTACGACGCCGTCCTATGCGATGTGTGGGGCGTCATTCATGACGGGAAGAAAGGATTCCAGGGCGCGGTGAAGGCGTTGAAGGAATTCCGCGCGCATGGGCCGGTGGTGTTGATCACCAATGCGCCGGTGCGGAATGAACGGGTGACGCAGCTGTTTCCCGGGCTCAGCGTGCCGGACGACTGCTATGACGCTGTCGTCTCCTCGGGCGATGCAACGCGCAATGAGCTGAGGCGCGTGGCGCCGGGACCGGTTTACCGCATCGAGTACACGCTCGACCGGGGGCTCTATGAAGGCCTGGCGCTGGAGTTCAGCGATGATCCTGCAGTCGCCAAGGTGATCAGCTGCACGAGCTTGCGAGAGTTTCCGGAAGGGACGCCGGAGCCTTACCGCGAAGAGCTGACGCGATTGGCGTCGCACGGGCTGTCGATGATCTGCGCGAATCCGGATGTGCAGTTCCGGTATGGCGATCGGCTCATATGGTCGGCGGGATCGCTGGCGAAGATCTATGAGGAAGTCGGGGGCAAGGTGATCCGGCCAGGCAAGCCGGATGAGCCTATCTATCGCCTCGCCATGGAGCGGGTGGCGACGATTGCGGGCAAGGCTGTCGCGCCCGAGAAGGTGCTGTGCATCGGAGACGGGCCGGCGACGGATGTGCTTGGCGCGCGACGGCAGGGGATGGACGCGCTGTTCATCGGCGGCGGCATCCATGGGCACGCGATCAATGCGGGCGAGGATTTCCTGATGGAAGCGCGCAAGGTGCTGCAGGCGGACGGCGTATTTGCGCGCTGGGCCATGCCGGAGCTGGAGTGGTAGCTTGGCCGGCTGGCTGAGCCACCGCAAGCCTCGCCAGACCCCGCGCCGGCTACATATTAATGGAAAAGCCCGAATCCGGCCTTCCGAACACGCTTCGGTGGACAGGATCGGGCGGTTTGACCTAAGCGTGCGGCGCAATTAACGGCCGGACGCGGGCCGCGGCACTGGTCACTGACGGCTGAATCGGCGACTGACATAGGTCGGCCTACGAAGCCACGGCAAGGATATGCGCATGAAGAAGGGCAAGACGTTCGCGGATCTCGCGGTGGGGATGCAGGTCACCACGCAGACCACCGTCACCGAACAGGACGTGATCGACTTCGCGCGCGTGTCGGGCGACCACAATCCGCTCCACATGGACGAGGAGTATGCGAAGACGACCCAGTTCAAGGGGCGCATTGCTCACGGCGCGCTGACGGCGTCTTACGTCTCGGCGATCCTGGGCAATGACCTGCCGGGACCGGGCGCGGTGTTCATGGAGCTGAACCTGCAATTCGTGCGGCCTGTGCGCATCGGCGACACCGTGACGGCGTCGTGCGAGGTGCTCGAGCTGATCGAGCGCGGCTATCGCGTGAAGCTCGCCGTGAAGGGCGAGGTGAACGGCAAGACCTGTATGAAGGGCGAGGCGCTGGTGATGGTGCCGTCGGGAAAGACTGAGTAGCAGCATTGGCGGCTCGTCGGACATGACCAAGGGCGCGGCCATAGCGCTGGGCAATTTCGACGGGCTGCACGCAGGCCATCGCGCGGTGATCGAGAGTGCGCGGGTTGCGGGTAATAAGCTCGGCGCGCCGCTGGGTGTGGCGACGTTCGAGCCACCGCCGCGCAGATATTTCCAGCCGGATGCGCCGCCTTTCCGCCTGATGACGGCGAGGCGCCGCGAGATCGCGCTGAAGGCGCTCGGGGTCGAGCAAGTTCACCTCCTGAAGTTCGACGCGTCGATGGCGGCGATGACCGACCGGGAATTCTGCGAGCGTGTGTTGCGTGACCAGGTTGGGGCAAGATCGGTAAGCGTCGGGTTCGATTTCCGGTTCGGGAAGAACCGCGTGGGCGATGCGGCGAGCCTGAAGCGGCATGGCGCCGATCTCGGGTTCGAGGTCGCGATCGTCGAGGAAGTGGCAAGCGGCGGGGAGAAGGTGTCGTCCTCGCGCATCCGGGAAGAGATTGAGCGCGGCGCGGTGGACGAGGCAGCCAAGGACCTTGGAGCGCCGTGGATCGTGGACGCCATTGTCGAGCATGGCGAGAAGCGCGGACGCACGCTGGGCTTTCCGACGGCCAACATGCAGCTGGGCGAGATCGTGCATCCGGCGCATGGCGTCTATGCGGTGTGGGCGCGGGAGGATTCCGAGAGCGGCTGGCGTCCTGGGGTCGCGAATTTCGGACGCACGCCGACGACGGGGCTGCGCGATGCGCTGCTGGAGACCGTGGTCTTCGGCTTCGACGGCGATCTTTACGGCAAGCGGCTGCATACGGCGTTCGTGAAATTCCTGCGGCCGGAGCAGAAGTTCGACGGGCTGGCGCCTCTGGTGGCGGCGATGAAGCAGGACGAGGCCGGCGCGCGGGCGTTGCTGGCGAAGTCGGCGGCGCCGCCGGGCCTTTAGAGAAAAGGCCTTTATTGCGCCTTGGCGTCGAGCGAGGTCTTGATCGGGCGGGCGATGAAGCAGGTCCAGGCGTTGGCCAGATCGCTCATGTCCATGGTGGCGAAGCGGCCCCAGAGCGGGAGCGTGCCGGCATCAATCGCCATGCGCTCGTTTTCGCCGGTTTCGGTATGGATGATTTCGTAGCGGGTGTCGGCGAAGAGCTGGACGTAGTCGGAATGGCGCAGGCGGTTGGTGTAGTCCTGCGGGTCGACACAGAGCATCTGCCAGACCTTGTCGGAATAGCGCAGGAAATCGATCCGGCTGAGACGCGTATCCCTGTTGGCGCGGTGATCGGTGTGGTCGACGCCGTGGCACATGACGCCGTCGGCGCGGAGGAGGTGGCGCGCCTCCATGAAGATCCTCTTCAGAAGATCAGGCGAGATGTGCTCGAGCGTGGTGTGGCTGAAGATGATGTCGACCGGCGGCACGCCGCGCCAGCCCTTGTGGGCCATGTGATATTTCAGGCCGAGCGCGGTGAGCATTTCATCGAGGCTGCCCTTGAGTTCGACGCCGAGGACCTTCTCGAAATCCTCTTCGCTGACCGGCAGGTCTCGCATGATGGAAAGCTTGCGGGCGCGCAGGAAGGCGACTGCTGCGCGGACGTTGGCGGGCTGCGTCAGGCGGTGGACGTCGGTCATCGTCACGTGGGCACAGCCGGCGAGGCGGTACATCAGCGGCAGGATCGGATGCCAGCCGGAGCCGATCTCGAGAGCGCGCTTGCCCTTCAGCGAGAAGCCGATCTCGCGCAGGGCGCCCGTCTGCTGATAGGCGCCTTCGATGACGGAGGTCTGGTAATCGGGGACAGGGGCGCCGGTGAGCTGGGCGCGCAGGGCGCGCGCCTGGTTCTTGAACGGCACAGCCGCTTTAATGCAGTTCTTCGCCAGGAGGATACGCCAGTTCGCCATTGCCCCAGTCACGCGAATTCTGTCCCGCACGGGAACGCGCGGAGCAGGCTTGCCGTACCTGACATGCAAGTCCGGCGCTGAGGCCCGGGGTTGCGTTAACCCTCGGAGTGGAGCAGGTGCGGGGGCATGAAACGCATCCTTTCTGCCCTGGTTCTTGGTCTGGCCTTTGGAGGCCTTTCGGCCTGTGCGACCTCCCCGCCGAGCGCGCCCAAGGCGCCGATTGCCGCCGGCGGGCTGATCGACCGGTATGATCCGGAGGCGATTCACTCGATCCTATCCGAGATGCAGCTCACGGTGGCGGATGAGAGCGTAAACTCGGCCGGCAAGCCGTTCATGACGGTCGACATGCCGGGCGGGGCCTCGCTGCGCATCATGGGCGAGTCGTGCGAAGGGAAGGGCAAGGACCAGGTCTGCGCGGGCATCCAGCTCTCGACCCAGTTCGCGCCTACTGGCGACGTCGATTTCGATAAGGCGATGGCGACGGCCAACCGCACGTTGCGGCCGGCAAAACTCTTCTGGGCGGGCGATACGCTGGCCTATGAGCGCTACCTGATCATGGATGGCGGGGTTTCCCGCGCGAATCTCATGGAGAACATCTCTGTTTACGTTGAGATTCTTCAGGGCCTGATGAGCCAGCTGTTCAAGGACGCGGACAACTAGGGGCGGTTTTGGCCGTTCCCCTTGGCGAAGCAGGCGCGGCGCTGCTATCAGCCATGCCCATGGCTTCCCAAGACAAGACCGGCCAACGGTTTGCGATCATTCGAATTATGGGCCCGGCGCGCGGCTGAATTGCTGCGGCCGGGAAGTCGTATCCGCCCCACACCTCAACACAACGACACCCAGAAGCGACATGAGCAAACCTGAAAAAGACGATTCAGCAGCGAACCCCTACAAGGACACGCTGTTCCTTCCGAAAACCGAAT
>DASYKO010000260.1:0-3223 GCA_035995285.1 Hyphomonadaceae bacterium
GCATGGCTCGCTGCGATGGAAACCACCTGCGCCGGAGGCCATCGTGATCCCAGCCTGGCCGGTCCGCCCTATCGCCCCCGTAGAAATGGAGGCGTCAATGCACTAACATTGAAACCGGACGCGCCGATGGGGGCCGGTCACAGGACTCCGCCCTTTTGGAAGGGGCGGGGTCCAAGGCAACGTGAGCCCTGCTAGTTAACGAGCGCTGAAAACTCGGTCGTCGGCCGAAAGGGTTTCGAAAGACCCTCCGTATCGACCTGTGGAAAAGTAGGCCAACTCGGCGCGTCGAGGTGGCCATTCCATGGGAAGGTCCTCGCACCGACGGCGTCTTGAATTGCCGATCCTAAAAATTGGTCTGGCCGTTGGCTTAGCTCCCCCTTAGAGGGATACGCCGAGGGTGACGCAAATCGATTTTGGCGCAAAAAGGCCGAAAAAAGCTCACTAGACATCAGCTCAGGGAGCCAGTTTTCCCACATTGCAGACGCTGCCGGCGGGCCGAGACCCCGGCGTTTTCGCGTGCGGCTTTCGTTTCGGCGGCGGGAGCAGTTTCATTGCTCCGTCCCGCACTAGATACTGTCCTGGCGGCGCAAGGGCAGTGAATGCAGGACGATCCGGACGAGCAGAGATCCATTGTCCGCATGCTTGGCGCGGTGCTGGGCGATGTCATCCGGGAGCAGGATGGCGAAGAGGTCTATCGCCAGATCGAGGATATCCGCCGCGCCTCCGTCGCCGTGCACCGCGAGAATTCGGACGAGGCGGCCAAGGCGCTCTCGCAACAGCTGTCGAAGCTTTCCATCGCAGACGCCGTGCGCTTCGTACATTCGTTCGCGGCTTTCCTGCAGATCACCAACCTTGCCGAAGACCACATCCAGCGCCGACGCGGCCGCGAGGGCGACACGCGCCCCGATACGCTCGCAGGCGCCCTGCGCGCGTTGGACAGCCAGGGCGTCAAGGCCGATCAGGTTGTAACGCTGCTGGCCGATGGATTGATCGTGCCGGTCATCACCGCCCACCCGAGCGAAGTGCGCCGCAAGAGCGTGCTGGACCGGCAGAACGCCATCGCCTCCGATCTCGAGGCCATCGATCGTGCAGCCTCGCCGTCAGAACGCGTGCAGGCGGAAACAGACCTTCGCCGTCAGGTCGCCATCCTCTGGCGCACGCGCCTGCTGCGCAATGTGCGCGTGGCAGTGCAGGACGAGATCGAGAACGCGGTCTCATACTTCGAGCACAGCTTCCTGCCTGCCCTTCCTGCGCTCTATGCGCATTGGCGCGAGACGCTCGCCGGAGACTTGCCCAGCTTCCTGCGCGTCGGTAGTTGGGTGGGCGGCGACCGGGACGGCAATCCGAATGTCGATGGCGTCACCATGCGTCGCGCGCTCGCGCTTCAGTCGGGCGCCGCCATACGCCTCTATCTCGAGCGCATCGATGCGCTCGGCGCCGAACTGTCCCTGTCCTCACGCTTCACCGGCATCACGCTCGAACTCCAGAAGCTGGCCGATGGCTCGAAAGACGCCTCGCCCCAGCGCCAGGACGAACCCTTCCGCCGCGCCCTCACCGGTATCTACGCGCGCCTTGCCGCCACGCTGACCTCCCTCACCGGAGAGCGGCCGGCCAGGACGCCCGCGCTGAAGGCTGAGCCCTATGCCAGCCCCGACAACCTCAAAGCCGACCTCGGCATCATTCACGCCTCGCTGCTCAAGCATCAGGGCAAGGCGTTCGAGACGGGGCCGCTGCCTGACCTGATCCGAGCCGTCGACGTGTTCGGCTTCCACCTCGCCACGCTGGATATGCGCCAGAACTCCGCCATCCACGGCCGCGTCGTCGCTGAACTGCTCAAGACGGCAGGCGTGGCCGACGATTATGAAAGGCTGGACGAGGACAAGCGCTGCCAGTTGCTCCTCGCCGAACTCGGCCACGGCCGGCTGCTTTCATCTCCCTTCGCCGCCTACAGCGAAGAGACGCGGCGCGAACTGAAGACGCTTGCCGCCGCCGCCGAAGTCCGCAAGCGGCACGGGCCGGCAGCCATCCGCAACTACATCATCTCCAACACGATGGCGGTGTCGGACCTTCTGGAGGTCTACCTCCTGCTCAAGGAAGCCGGCCTCTTCCGGCCCGGCCCCGAGCCCTCGACCGAAATCTTCGCCGAACCGCTGTTCGAGACCATCGGCGACCTGCGCGCCGCGCCTGAGACGATGACGCGCTATCTCGGCCTGCCCCTGGTGCGCGCGCTGCACGGCAAGGCCGGCTTCCAGGAAATCATGATCGGCTATTCCGACTCAAACAAAGACGGCAGCTATCTCACCTCGATCTGGGAGCTGCAGAAGGCCTCGCGTGCGTTGCATTCGGTGGTCACCGGCGCGGGCCTCAAGCTGCAGCTGTTCCATGGCCGTGGCGGGGCAGTGGGGCGCGGCGGCGGGTCGAGCTTCGAGGCGCTGCTGGCCCAGCCGCAGGGCACTGTGAACGGCCGCATCCGCATCACCGAACAGGGCGAGGTGATCGCGAACAAATACGGCGACCCGGAACTGGCGCGCCAGAGCCTGGAGACGCTCACGGCAGGCGTCGTGCTTGCCTCGCTGTCGGCGCGGCAGGGCGATAACACTACGGCCCAGCAGGGCGAGACGATGGACAAGCTCTCGCAGGCCGCCTTCCGCGCCTATCGCGGGCTCGTCTATGAGACGCCGGGCTTCGTGGACTACTTCTTCGCCGCCACGCCGATCACCGAGATCGCCGACCTCAACATCGGCAGCCGCCCTGCCATGCGGCAGACAAAGCGCAGCATCGAGGGTCTGCGGGCCATTCCGTGGGTGTTCTCCTGGGCCCAGTCGCGCGCGATGGTTCCCGGCTGGTTCGGCTTTGGCTCGGCGGTGAAGGCCGCGGGCGTAGATGTGAACCTGCTCAAGGACCTCTACGAAAGCTGGCCGTTCTTCCGCTCCGCCATGGGCAACATGGAAATGGTGATGATCAAGTCCGATCTCTCCATCGCCAAGCGCTATGCCGGGCTGGTCGAGGACCGGAAACTCGCCGACCAGGTCTTCGGCGCGATCGCCGCGGAATGGCGCCTCACACACAACACCCTGCTGGCCGTCACCGGCCAGACCGAACTCCTGCAGAAGAACCCGGCGCTGGCGAGCACGATCCGCTCGCGCCTGCCCTATATCGACCCGCTCAACCACCTGCAGATCGAACTCATCGCCCGCCGCCGCAAGGGCGATGAAAGCGAGGA
>DASYKO010000261.1:0-2168 GCA_035995285.1 Hyphomonadaceae bacterium
ACAGCGAGGATGACGATGCCGCCCGCCATGCCGACGATGTCGGTCACGCGGCGCGCCATCGACGCCGCCAGCATGGCGAAGGCCACACCGGCGATGGAGAGCGCCGCAGCGCTGAAAACAATGGCCGCCTCTGAGCCCGACATGAGGCTCTGTTACTTTATAACATAGGCCAGCGCAAGCGCAAAAACCCGGAAGCTGGGGAAGAGTTCCAGCTTCCGGGCAGATGGAAATGTGTCCGTCAGAGCCGGGCGCGGAGGGCCTGGCCCTTTTCATAATCGCCGCGGATCTTCCGTACGGCGTCTTCATAGGCGGCGGAAAGATCGGCCTGCCGCGGCAAGCGGTCAGCAATCGATATCAGGAAGGAAGACAGCTCATAATCCGCACCGATCGAGGGCGCAGCCTCGAGGAGGATACGCCAGCCCGCCGGGGTCAGCTGAGCATTGTCAGCCAGCGCCTTCAACACGTTGGAATGTTCATAAGAGCTTTTGATCGTGCCCGCAGCGTCGACATAGGCTTTCACCAACGCATCCGACGATCCGACGCGAGGCGCCGCGGCAGTCAGCACCACGCTTTTCTCATAGGCCGCGCCGATCTCCCTTGCCGTCACACCCAGAGCCCGGACGAACCCGGCATCGCTGACCGACCTTGTCTTGACCAGGCGAGAGAGGACAACGCTCGCCTCATAGTCCGCCTGGATCGACGAGGCGATGTCGAGATAGGCGGCAACGCCTTCATCCGAAACAAGGATCGAGGGCGCGAGCCCGGTGAGCACTGTGGACGCTTCGTAGTCCGCCTCGACGGTCTTGGCGACCTGGACGAGTGCGGTGAGGTTGGCCCCTGTCGGCTTCTGCGCGCGGTAGACCTGCATGACCGCGTTGGACATTTCGTAGTCTGACTTCAGCTTCGCCGTCATGACGGCCAGGAGCCGATTATACGCAGGATCCGGCAGTTTCGCCGCGCGGGTGTAGACCCCGACATACTGCGCCATCACATAGTCGGACTCGATGAGATCCATTTCATCGAGCACGGCATTGTCGCCGCCGCGCTGTTTCAGCCACGCAACCCGCGCCTCCGCCTCGATGCCTGCTTCACGGAAAAGGCGCGGCATGACTTCAGCGACGAATTGATCTGCTTCCGCAGTCCAGGTGCGCGGCTGGCCGCCCACCCAGAATTCGCGCTTGATCGAGCCATTCTGGCCCGTGAAGAGCACGCGGCGCTTCTGGAAGTTCTTGTCGACGGTGACGTCGAACGTGGCGCCGTTGGCGATCGAGGAAAGACCGCTGCCGTCGGGGTTCAGGTGGAATTCGCCCTTCGATTTGACCTTGAAACTAGAGCCGAAGCTGGAGCTGGAGATCTCCATCGACTTGCCGCCGAAGAGCCCGTTGCTGTTGTGGATGCTGATGTTGCCGTCGTCACCGGCCGGCGCGGGCGGAGCTGCGGGGACCGACGGCACGGACGGCACGGAGGGAACCGACGGGACTGAGGGAACCTGCTGGTCAATCGGGTCCGGCGCCTGCGGAGCTTCGGGCGCTTGCGGCGCTTCCGGGGCTTCGGGAGCCTGCGGTGCGGGGTGGACGAAGGCTGCCTCGGGCGCAGCTGGAGCGGCGGGCATTTCAGCGGCGGCTGGAGCTTCGGGAGCTTCGGGCGATGGAGCGCCTTCCAGAGACTCGGGCGGCGCAGGCGCAGCCGGAGCGGCGGGAGCGACCGGCGCGGGCAGTTGGGCGCGGGCGACGAGGCCAGGCATCAGGGCGGCGAGCGCGATGGCGCAGGCGGCGACCAGCAGTTTCGATTTCATCGGTAGCACTCCGTTTGTGTAGCGACCGCTGATGAGACGTTCGACCCGCTGGACGAGCGGGGAGTTGGGCTTGGCCATTGCGGCCGCGTATTCGGGGGCGACTCTTGCTTTCGCATTGGCGTGGGCGAAGCCAACGAAGGAGGAGATGCACTCGGCCAGCGCACGGCCGCCGCCGGCCTGTGTCGCCGCCCAGTCATCGGCGGAGAGCTCTGCAAGATGCGCGAGGCGTTTGCGGGCGAGGAGGTTGAGCGGCTGGAAATGGAAGATGGTGCTGACGCCCATGCCGATCGCGAGCCAGAGCGAGTCCTTGTGGAGGACGTGGGCCATTTCGTGGGCGAGCATGGCGTCAAGCTGGTCCTGCGGCAGGCGCTCG
>DASYKO010000262.1:0-6224 GCA_035995285.1 Hyphomonadaceae bacterium
CGGCAAGAACGCGTTTGCGCACGAGAGCGGCATCCACCAGGACGGCATGCTCAAGCACCGCGAGACCTACGAGATCATGCAGCCGGAGGATGTGGGCGTGCCCTCGACCTCGCTGATCATGGGCAAGCTGTCGGGCCGCAACGCCTTCCGCGACAAGCTGGAGAGCCTCGGCTATGTGCTGGAGCCGGCAGCGCTGAACGATGCGTTCAAGCGCTTCAAGGACCTCGCCGACAAGAAGAAGCACGTGTTCGACGAGGACATCATCGCGCTGGTCGATGATCAGCTGGCTGCGCAGCAGGAGAAGGTGTCGCTTACCAAGTTGCGCGTGGTCGCGGGCACGGATGGGCCGCAGACTGCCGATATCGAGCTCTCGGTCGAGGGCGTTGCGCGTTCGACCACGGCGACCGGCAACGGTCCGGTGGACGCGGTGTTCAACGGCATCCGCCAGCTGGTTCCGCACACGGCTGTGCTGGAGCTCTATCAGGTGAGCGCTGTCACCGAAGGCACGGACGCGCAGGCGACGGTGTCTGTTCGCCTCGCCGAGCAGGGGCTGGTGGCGACCGGCAAGGCGTCTGACCCGGATACGCTCGTGGCCTCGGCCCGCGCCTATGTGCACGCGCTCAACAAGCTCGACGTGCGGCGCGCGAAAGCGACAGGGGCTGCGGCCTGATCGTTTCCAAAATCCCCTGACAAGGTATGCCTGAGGCGGCCGATCGCCGCTTCAGGCGACTTTCACTGAAGTCGGCCCTTGGCCCGTCCGGCGCGGTGCGGCAAGCTGTGCGTGCGTCAGGGAGGGGAAATGATGCGCCAGCTGCTCGTTGCTATTGTCGTGCTTCTCCAGTCGGGGCCTGCTTTTGCGCAGGCCCTGCCGTGGGAAGCGGACGCCGTGATCGGCGATGCGGCGATGACGAAGGCTCAGACGGAAGGCAGCGCTCGCTCATGCGCCGGAAGCATATGCGATTGCGGAGAAGGGCGTGGACGGCAAGCGTTATGTCCTGACCGACGGGACGTCCGACACTCTGCTGGCGCTGGTAACGGCGTCTACTCAGGACAAAGGGTCTGTGGTTGCGGTCAACAATCCCTACCTGCAGATCGGTTTCCTGCTTGGCTCCTACTATGTCGAGACAGGCGACAATCAGAATGCCGTGCGGGCGCTCGATGCGGGCCTTGTGCGTCCAGGCGTCTTGATTGGCGATATGGGCGACATGCTTCCCATGCTGCTGATGGAGCGAGGGACGGCGCTCGGGCAGCTGAAGCGGCATGCCGATGCCGTGGCCTCGTATGAGCGCGTGATTGCCATGGTCAACCTGCCGCCGGCGCTAAAGGCTGGCGCCCTGCGCGGGCGAGCCAACAACCTGATCGACCTGGGGCGGCTGGATGAGGCGGAAGCGGATCTGCGCGCTTCGCTTCAGATCTCACCCAATCATCCCTTGGCGCTGAACGAGCTGAAATACATCGAGGAGCTTCGCGCCGGTAAATCGAAGACGGATTCAGTCGTCAAGAAATTCGATCCCGGCACGCAGCCAAACTAGATTCTACGGTTGAACTCCGGCCCGCGGAAGCCATCTCAGGTTGGAGGAGGCGCCCATGGCAGTCCAGCTCAACCACACCATCGTTCATGCGAAGGATCGTGTGGCGTCGGCGCAGTTCTATTCCGACATACTTGGCCTGCCCAAGCCGAAGGCGTTCGGGCCGTTCATGGTGGTGGAGACGGCCAATGGAGTCAGTCTCGATTTCATCCAGGCCGAGGATCACGAGATCATTGTCGAGCACTATGCCTTCCTCGTGAGCGAGGAGGAGTGGGACCAGATCTTTGCGCGCATCAAGGAACGTGGGCTCGATTACTGGGCGGATCCTGCCGGGCGGCGCAAGGGCGAGTTCAACCGGCATGATGGTGGGCGCGGGGTCTACTGGCGCGATCCCAACGGGCACTATCTTGAGATCATCACGCGGCCGTATGGCTCGGGCGGCTGATTGACTTTTTGGGCGCGATCCACCAGATAGCGCTCTCCCAAGGAGACCCACGGATATGAAGCTCTAGGAACCCTCGCCCGAGCCGCGTCGTTTCCGCACCAGCTTCCGTGTGTCTCCATGTCAGCCTTCATCACACTCGACCAGGTCGGCGCCTCAACGCCCGAAGGCCGCGTCCTGTTCGAAAGTCTTACCGTCGCCGTCGGCGCCGAACGCGTCGGCCTTGTCGGCCGCAACGGCTCGGGCAAGTCCACATTGCTGCGCCTTGTCGCAGGGCAGGGCGAACCATCCGCCGGCGCCGTCAGCATTTCCGGCCGCGTCGGCGAATTGGCCCAGCGCTGGCCGGATGACGCGATCACGCTCGCCGAAGCCCTCGGCGTCGCAGAGGGCCTAGCGCGCCTCGAACGCCTCGCCCGCGGCGAAGGCGCCTCCGGAGATTTGGCCGACGACATGGCCGAGGCCGACTGGACGCTCGAACACCGCGTCGCGGAAACACTTGCGAAGGTGGACCTCCCAGAGCGCGACCTTACCCGCACCATCAGGGGCTTCAGCGGCGGCGAACGCACGCGCATCGCGGTCGCCCGCCTCTGGCTCGAAGCGCCCGACATCCTCCTGCTCGACGAGCCGACCAACAATCTCGATGCGCCGGGCAGGGCCGCAATCCTCACCCTGATCGACGAATGGCGCGGCGCCGCCCTCGTCGCCAGCCACGACCGCGACTTGCTTGAGCATGTCGATCGTATCATCGAACTGACGCCGGTGGGCATCACCATCTTCACCGGCGGCTGGTCGGAATTCGCCGACGCCCGCGAGGCGCGCCGCCTCGCTGCAGCCGGCGCGCTCGACAAGGCGGAAGGCGACCTGCGCCGCGTGAAGGATCAGGTGCAACTCCAGCGTGAGATGAAGCAGCGCAAGGACGCCGCGGGAAAAGCCGGGCGCTTCGCGGCCGGGCAGAGCAAGCTGCTGCTCGACTTCAAGCAGGACCGCGCCGAGGCCTCGCAAGGGGCAGCCAACCGCCTTGCAGACCGCCAGCTCTCCGAAGCGAACGAGGCGCTGGACAAGGCGAAGGCGCAGTTTGAAGTTCTCATCCCGCTCAATGTCGTGACGCCCAGCGTGAACCTGCCGCCGCAGAAGTTCGTGCTCGCTTTCGATGACGTGACGGCGGAAGCCGGCGGCCGCGTTCTCTTTGGTCCGCTCTCCTTCAAGGTCACCGGCCCCGAACGCATCCACATCGTCGGTGCGAATGGCGCGGGCAAGTCCACGCTGCTCCGCCTGATCTCGGGCGAACGCCAGCCCAACTCGGGGTCGATCCGCCGCCTCGATGGCCGTATCGCCATGCTCGACCAGCATGCCGACACGCTCGACCCGTCACAGACGCTGCTCGCCAACATGCGCGCCGCCAACCCCGAACTGAACGACAACGACGCCTACGCGGCGCTCGCCCGCTTCGCCTTCCGCAACAAGAAGGCGCACCAGGTTGTCTCGACCCTCTCCGGCGGCGAACGCCTTCGCGCCGCGATGTCCATCCTGCTGGCCGCAGCTGAGCCGCCCCAGATCCTCCTGCTCGACGAACCCACCAACCACCTCGACATCGATTCAATCGAGGTGATCGAGCAGGCGCTGGGCAGCTATGACGGCGCCTTGATCGTGGTGAGCCACGATCCGGCGTTTATCGCGGGCGTAGGGTGTACGCGAGAGATCAGGCTTAGCTAGCGCGTCCAGTCCGTCTGCGTGACGTTGGCGGAGGGATCGATGGTGTGGGTCTCTCCGGGCTTGAGGCCGGCGGCGGCGAGGGTTTCGTGCGGGTGGCCGCCGGAGAAACAGGGCGTGCCGCCGGGGAGCAGGAAGCCGTGGACTTCGGCGAGGACGAAGCGGTCATAGTGGGGCAGAAAGAGATCGAATGAGCCCGTGCCGCCGGTGATGGCGAGCGTGCCTTCGCGGACGCCGATCTTGTCCAGCATCGCTGTGAGGCTGAGGCCTGCGGGATTCCAGAACGTGGCGAGAGGATCGTGACGGTCCTGCTCCAGCGCGTCGATCTGGTGGGTGAGCACGAGGCGGCGGCGGCCGGGGTTGGGGTGGCGGGCGTGGCCGAGGCGGCCGAGGACGACGAGGGCCGCGCGGTCGAGCGCATCCTGGAAATAGCGCCAGTCGGCATCATTGCGCAGGCGGGCGGGCATCTCGCCGCGCGCATCCGCGATCATGCCGTCGGCGGAGACGATGGCGTGGCCCTCGACGCGGAGGCGGCCAATCGCCATGATCAGTTGGCGACTGGCGGGCCGCCAGGGCAGGCCGAGAGGGCCTTCATGGTCTCATCGAACCAGGCGCCGAGGGCGGAGGCTTTGGTTTCGGAGGACTTGTTGAGCTCGGCGCCGCCGACGCGAACCCAGAGATCATAGCCCTCGCGCCCATCGCCTTTGCCGCCATCCTGGTTGCCGTTGAACCCCGGCGGGTCGAATTCGAAACCGGTGAGGGGCTTGAGGGCCGCCATGCGCTGCATCACGGCCGGGCAGGTGGTGGAGCGGTAGGCGATCTCGCGGCGGGGCACGGGCGGGCCGCGGGGCTTTTCAACCTTCTTGGGATTGGTTGCGAGCTTGTCTTCGTAGCGCTCGTCTTCCTCGTTATCGATTTCGGCCGCGGCGCGCGGACCGGTGATGACGATGGCTTTCCAGTCAGTAGCTTGTGCGGCGGCTTGCGCGGCGGTCTGGCCTGAGACGCGCTTGCCATCCGGCGCCAGCGCGATGATAGCGAAGGATTCCTCGCCCTCCCAGCCTGCGACGATGGTCGAAGGCGTATAGCCATTGCCGTGCCGGACGTTGCCGGTGGAAGTGTAGTAGTCTTGCGCGAAGGCCGGAGCGGCGAGGGATGCGAGGGCGCCAAGAACGATTGAAGCGATGAGAGCTGCGCGCATTATCCCTTCACGCCTCCGAGCTTGCAGATGTGTTTCCATTCGGCGGCCGTCACCGGCTGCACCGAGAGCCGGCCGATCTTGACGAGGATCATGTCGGCCAGCGCCTTGTCGGCCTTAATCTGGGCGAGGGTGACGGGCGTCTTCAGCGGTTCTGCGGCGACAGTGTCGACGACGACCCAGGGCGAGTCTTTCTCTGCGGTGGGATCGGGATAGGCGGTCTTCGCGATCTCGACGATGCCGACGATCTGTTTCTCATCGCCCGTGTGATAGAAGAAGGCCTTGTCGCCCTTGGCCATCTTCGAGAGGTTGAGCTTGGCCGGGTGAGCGCGAACGCCGGTCCAGGGCGTGGCCTTCTTGCCGGCCTTCACCTGCATGTCCCAGGAGAACTCTTCGGGTTCCGATTTCACCAGCCAGTAGGCCATGCCGTGCTCCCCGATTTGTCTGGCAGTTTTTGCGTGCTCAACTTGCTTGTTCAAGAACTAGCAGAAAGCGGCGGGGCGGGCGATTGCCCCCGGTTTCATGTGACTTTCCTGCGCGTTCGAGACCTCTATCGCGGGTAAATTCCGTCCAAGCAACCGTTAACCGCTACGGCCTAGTATCCGTGACTTCGACCATGCGGGGGCGCGGGGACACCATGACGGACCGTAACGATCTCGATGTCGCAACGCTGCTCGAGGCGCTTGAAGCGCTGAACGACGGCATCGGCATTTATGGGCCCGACGAGCGGCACCTCTTCATCAACAAGGCGGCCGACGAGCGCTTCGGGCAGTTCTATCGCGATCTCAACACGGGCATCGGACATCGCAACGCGACAGCGGAGGCGATCAGGCGCCTGCGTCCGGACCTGACCCAGGAACAAATCGATCCCTACGCCGACTCGCTCCACGCCAAGTATGAGAGCGGCGAGACCTATTCCTCGCAGACCGAAAATGGCCGGCAGGTCTTGATCACTTACCGCAAGATGTCGCGCGGCTATCGCACGGCGATATCGGTGGATGTGACCGAACTCCGCAAGCGTGAGAAGGAGCTGGAGAAGGCGCGCAAGGAGGCCGAGGCGGCCTCGCATTCGAAGTCGGCGTTCCTCGCCAACATGAGCCACGAGATCAGGACGCCGCTCAACGGCATCATGGGCATGGCGCAGGTGCTGGAGGGCACGGAGCTCGACCAGGCGCAGAAGGAGTTTGTCTCCACAATCCTCGATTCAGGCAAGACGCTGATGGCGCTTCTGAATGATGTGCTGGACCTCTCCAAGATCGAGGCCGGCAAGTTCGACATCGTGCCGACGGATGCGAGCATCCATCACATGCTGCGCCGCCAGCTCAAGCTCTGGAAGCCGCGCGCCGAG
>DASYKO010000263.1:0-5504 GCA_035995285.1 Hyphomonadaceae bacterium
CGGGGCAAGGCAATCCGCCGGTATGGGTCGCGGCAAAACCCCTCATCGGTCTCGAACTCGCCTTCAAGCTCGAACCGTTGGGCGCGCTCTTTGCGTTGATGGCGAGCGCGCTGTGGGGCCTCAACTCCCTCTACTCATTCGGATACATGCGTGGGGCGCGCGAGGCGAACCAGACGCGGTTCTATATGTGCTTCGCCATCTCGATGTTCGCCGTGATGGGCATTGCCATGGCAGGCAATTTGTTCACGCTGTTCGTCTTCTACGAGGTCCTCACCTTCGCCACCTACCCGCTGGTCGCGCACAAGGGCGACGAGGCTTCGCAGAAAGCCGGCCGCGCCTATCTCGCCATTCTCGTCGGCGCATCCTTGACGCTGATGCTTCCCGCCATCATCGCCGTGCAGGGGATCGCAGGCTCCACCGATTTCGTCCAGGGCGGGCAGTTGCTGAACAAGGCCGCCCCCGGCCTCGCCGGTGTGCTCCTCGTCATGCTGGTGTTCGGCGCAGCGAAAGCAGCCCTCATCCCCGTCCACGGCTGGCTGCCGCAGGCGATGGTGGCGCCGACGCCGGTCTCAGCGATGCTCCACGCCGTCGCCGTCGTGAAGGCGGGTGTCTTTACCATCCTCAAGCTCTCCGCCTACACCTTCGGCCCACAGCTGATGACACAGATGCATGCGGCGCAGTACCTGCTCTGGATCGCAGGCGCGACCATCCTCATCGCCAGCCTACGCGCCTTCACCAAGCAGAACCTCAAGGCGCGCCTGGCCTGGTCGACCATCGGCCAGCTTGCCTTCGTCACAGCCGCGGCGCTGTTGCCTGCAGGAGTGGGTCTCGTTGCAGGCGGCCTGCACATGCTCATGCACGCCATGGCCAAGATCACGCTCTTCATGTGTTCGGGCGCGATCTATGTCGCCACGGGCGCGCAACGTGTCTCCGAGATGCGCGGCCTCGGCCGCCGCATGCCGATCGTTTTCGGCGCCTTCCTGATCGGCGCGCTCTCCGTTGCAGGTCTTCCGCCCTTCGGCGGGTTCTGGTCGAAATTCCTGATCATCACCGAGACCTTCAAGACGCAGCACTGGCTGGTCGCGGGCGTGATGATCCTGTCCTCGATCCTGTCGCTGTTCTATCTCGCGCCGGTGGCCGTCCGCGGACTCCTGCCGCCGGACGAGGATGGCAAGCCGGCCGACTTCATCCGTCCCGGCGGCGCTCCCACCCTTGCCATTGTGCCCGCCGTGATCACCGCCATCGCCTGCATCGTGCTGTTCTTCAGCGCCGACGCCATCGCCCGCTACCTTGCGCCGATTGCTGCGCCCCCTCAGCCCGCCGTGAGCGCGCCCGTGAGTAAGCCATGACCGAGGAAACCAAACCGGCCACTCCGCCGAAACCCGAGCCCATTCGGCATGAACCGATCCGTCTGGGCGAACCCGGCGAGCATCCGCTTTCCGTGCTCCTGTTCTCGTGGATGCGCTCGGCGTTCTTCTTCCGCTTCTTCATGGGCGTGATGGCGGCAGTGGGCGCGGTGATGATCGGGTTCGAGTTCATCTTCATTCGCAAAAGCTACACCACCATCGACAGCCTGCCGGGCTTCTTCGGCGTGTTCGGCTTCATCGCCTTTGCCGCCGCCGTGCTTTCCGGCTGGCCACTCGGCCGCGCCATGCGCCGGCGCGAAGATTATTACGACACCACGAGCGGGGAGGCGGGCGATGACCGCTGACCAGCTGATCCGCGGCCTCGCCGCGGTAAACCCCGGCTTCTTCATCATCGCCGCAGCGCTGCTGGCCGCAGTCGCGAGAGACACGGTCGTCCGCGCCGTCGCGCTGATCGGCGGCCCGATCATCGCCGGCGTCGTGCTGCTTTATCCGCCAGTTGCAGGCGTGGAGGTGGCGCGCACCGGCTTCCTCGGCTTTGACCTCGCGCTCTACCGCCCGGATTCCCTCTCGCTGATCTTCGGCTTCGGTTTCACGCTCGCCGCGGCGCTGACCGGTATCTACTCCCTCCACCGCCGCGACCAGGTGCAGGATGCGGCGGGCATGGTCTATGCCGGCTCGGCCGTGGCCGCCGTCTTCGCCGGAGACCTCATCAGCCTCGTCATCTTCGCCGAGATGGCGACGCTCGCCTCCGCCGCCATCATCTTCGCCAAGCGCACCGGCGCGTCTTACAGGGCTGCTCTGCGCTATCTCGCCATCCAGTCGGTCGGCGGCCTGCTGCTGCTGACCGGAGCGATCCTCTACGGCCTTGCCGAGGGCTCCTTCCTGTTCCAGGAACTCGGCGGGCTGTGGAATGGCGTGCTCGTCGGCATCTTCGATCTCAAGCAGCCGGGCGCGATCCTCATTCTCCTCGGCGCGGGCATCAAGGCGGGCTTCCCGCTCACGCACAACTGGCTCACCGACGCCTATCCCAACACCACCGAAACAGGAGCAGTCGCCCTTTCGCCCTACACCACGTCGCTCGCCGTCTACATCCTCGCCCGCGGTTTTGCCGGTCTCGACGCGCTGATCTGGATCGGCGCCGTCATGACCATCTATCCGGTGTTCTTCGCCGTGATGGAGAACGACCTCAAGAAGGTGCTCGCCTATTCCAGCAACAACCAGATCGGCTTCATGGTCTGCGCCGTCGGCATGGGCACGACGCTTTCGCTCAACGGCGCAGCGGCGCACGCCTTCGCCCACATCATCTTCAAGGGCCTGCTGTTCATGTGCATGGGCGCGGTGCAGCTGCGCCTCGGCACGACCAAGGCGACCGATCTTGGCGGCATTCACCGCACCATGCCGTGGACGACGCTGGCCTGCCTCATTGGGGCCGCCTCCATCTCCGCCATCCCGTTCTTTGCGGGCTACTCGTCCAAGGCGATGATCATGGCCTCCGCCGAATCCGGCATGGGGCTCACCGTTGTCTGGCTGATGCTGCTCTTCGCCTCCGCCGGCGTGCTGGAACACTCAGGCATCAAGATCCCGTTCTTCGCCTTCTTCAGCCATGATGGGGGCAAGCGCCCGAAAGAGGCGCCGTTCAACATGGTGCTGGCGATGGGGCTGTCCGCCGCGATCTGCCTCGCCATCGGCCTCAAGCCGAGCTGGCTCTACCAGCTGCTCCCGTTCCGCGACCAGGCGATCAAGTTCCTCACCTTCGACCTTTTCTCCACCGCCCACATGATCCAGCAGACCGAGCTGATCGCCTTCGCCGTCTTCGCCTTCATGCTTCTGAAGTGGCTCAAGATGTACCCGCCCGAGCGGGAGGGGCTGATCCTCGACGCCGAGTGGATCTGGCGGAAGGCATTGCCGCGCGTCGCCGCGGGTCTTGCGCGCCCGACCGCCATCCCCGGCCGGGCCATTTCCGCGCTCATCGCTTCAACGGGCAGGCGAGTGCAGGGGCTGGCCGCTCAGGTCTTCGCGGAGGGCGGGCTGGTCTCGCGCAAGCTTCCGTTAGCCGGAACCGCAGTCTGGACGCTGGCAATACTGGGACTCGTGGTTCTCATATCCCTTTTCAGTAGATAACCCGCTGTGCCGCACCCAAGTTAATCCGAATACTAGGGCTCACGTATTTACAGCTGCAACAAGTTCACCGAATATCGGCGTAGTAATCGCGTCCCGCGCAGTTGATTCTGCTCTTCGGGGAAGAGACGCCGAAATGGAAAGCGAAGCACGCAGCTCATCTCATCTTATCGAGATGGTGTCCGACATCGTCTCGGCTTACGTGGCGCATAACCCGGTACCTGTCGCTGACCTGCCGAAGCTGATCGAGCGCGTGCATTCAACGCTGATGGAGATCGACGGCCATACCAGCCCAGGCGAAGGCAAGGTGGAACTCAAGCCCGCCGTTCCGATCCGCAAATCCGTCACCGACGACCACATCGTCTGCCTGGAGGACGGCAAGAAGTTCAAGTCGCTCAAGCGCCACCTGCGCACGCGCTACGACCTGAGCCCGGACGAATACCGCGAGAAGTGGGGCCTGCCGGCAGACTATCCGATGGTCGCCCCCAACTACGCCAAGCAGCGCTCGGATCTCGCCCGCAAGATGGGCCTCGGCCAAGCCAAGAAGTAGCGCACCCAAACCGGGCGCCGCTGACTCGCAAACCGGCAATCACAAACCGCTGAATGAGACTCGCCAGAGCGCCGTTGCGTGCTTCCGGCTGAAGTGCCGCACACGCCGCAGAGGTCGCTCCCGCAACGATGCGCTGCCTTAAAGCAACACTTGAACATCGTCCGCCAGCGAGATGATCGCACGGCCCGAATGCGCCTTTACCGAAGACTAGTGAGGCTTTGCAGTAATGCCCCCAGATGTGGTGCGTATGCGGACAATTGAATCGCGTTCGCAACAACGCCGTTGTTTGCGATCTGGTGACGCAGGTAAACAAATCCCTTCTTTGAGTCTTGCCGCGCCGCGCAAATCGAATCACGCTGTTAGCAGGCTAGTGATTCGCCTGAGCCGCGCAGTGTTGTGTGCGTTAGCGGGACTACTTTCCGACGGATGGGACTTGCAGATTAAAGCCGGTGGGCTGCCGGTTTTGCAGGTCCTGGGATCAACAAGAAGTCGCTTCGGCAAACGGGCCATGCAGGTCCGAACCCGAATGGACTCTGAGGGGCTAGAGATGCTGTTCGACAACGTTGAAGCGGGCCTTCGCGCCCAGGAAATCATAATGGAAGCGTGGCGCCGCCGCGATCCTTCCCGTGACTATATCGTCTGGACCGAAGATTTCGATTTCGCGCGCATGGCGCCCGAACTCGCCCACATCTCCATCCTCTCCAGCGATGGCGACACCTTCCGTTTCCGCCTTGCCGGCACCGGCGTCATCGCGGCCTTCGGAGGCGATGTGAAGGGCAGGTCGCCGGGCGAGATCGACATCTGCCGCCGCTGCAATACCTGGAGCGAGCTGGCCAACCGGGCTCTCGCGCGCCTTCAGCCCGTCTCCGGCCGCACAAGGCTCGAGAACGGCACGATTCATTACTGGCTGCGCCTGCCGATGGCCAACGATGACGGCACGATCGACACGGTGCTCTGCCACGACCGCTATCTCGCCCCCGAACTGGGCGATGACCCTGACGCAGCCTGCAAGGAGGCCAACCGCCGCCTCAGGCTGGACACGCACGGCCTGTTGGCGGCGGCCTGATCTCCCATTGGGGATCTAAGAGCCGGCGTCTCAATGGCCGAGCCGGCCCTGGCCGGCAGGACCCTCTTCACCCGCTTCGTCCGGATGGACGGGCCCTGCCGGCCAGGCGCCCGTCTTTCGGATAGCCGCGTGTTCCCACAGGCCAGGCTTATCCACAGCCGCGGGAAACGCCTCGGAATCGCGAAGCGAACAGAACTGAATCGGAAGGGGAACGTGGGGTGCGAGCCGGCATGGCGCTACTTGCGAAAGCAGTCTCTCGCGGCAGAGCAAGGTGCAGACCCCCACCTGACCTCCCCCTTGCAGGAGGGAGGGACCCTGAGGCTTTCAGCTTACAATCGGTCCGACTTTGGTGGCTGCGTTGGAAGTTGGAGTTCGATGTCCAATTCCCACAACGCGGTCCCTC
>DASYKO010000264.1:0-7024 GCA_035995285.1 Hyphomonadaceae bacterium
GCCCACGCCTGCCGCCGCCCAGAAGGTCGACTATGACTGGTCGAATATGGTCCGCATCGAGGGCAAGGTCGTCTCCGTCAATCTCGATGGCTCGCCGCCCACTGTCCAGGTGCAGGGCGTGCAGCTCAACTCCGCCGACCGGTCCGAACAGCTCTGGACGCTCGACCTGACCCCGAAAGGCCGCGCGCCCACACAGGAAAGAGACCTCGACGCCGCCACGGTCGAAACCGCCGTCACCGCCATGGGCTACCGCATCGACAAGTCGTGCAGGTCCAACTGCGCTCTGTGGATCCGCAATTTCGCCGCTCTCCGTCCGAACGCGTCGCAGCGGACCCAGAAGCTTCCGGTCGGCATCCCGGATCGCTTCGATCCGAACCTTGACAGGATGATCACCGTCGAGGGCCAGATCGCAAGCATCGCGAAATCCGCATCGGGCAACATCATCACCGTGCGCGCTGAAAAAGTCCGGCGCGGCATAGGCGGACCGTTCGCAGTGGCCAAACCAGAGACTGGCGACTGGCGCTTCATCCAATTCAATGGCGCAACGACGGGCGTTAGTCCTTTCAACGGCCAGGCCGCAGTTGGCCTGCAGATTTCGGCAATAGGGCTGCCGGAGAAGAACGCCGCTTGCGGGGCGCCCTGCGAACTCGCCTTCTTCGGCTCCGACGTGATCGTGGGCCCCGACGGTAAACCCGTTCAGATGTCGAAGCTCGTCCAGCATCGCGCCTACGACGCCTCAGCGATGGGCCCGCCCGCCGATCGCCACGCCGACGCGCCCAGCCCCATCGCCCAGCCCGGCTTCAACGCCGAGGACTATATCGTCGTCCGCGGCACGGTCGTGCGCGTCGAAGGCGGCAATCCGGTCAAGACCTTCTGGGTCAAGGCGCGCGAGATCAACCGCAACTTCGGGAATACGCAAGCCAGCACCGACACCTGGCGCGTCGACCGCCTTGTTCCGCCGGGCGGCGCCTCGCCAGCCGAAGTCCGCACCGGTATGGACATCCGCGTCGACGGCTATGTCTCGACCACCTGCCAGCCCGAATGCCGCATCCAGCCCATGCTGATCGACCTCGTCCAGAAACAGGCAGCCGCCGAACCTCAAACAGCGCCGGCGCAACCTATCTTCTTCAATCAGCAAGCCGCTCCCGCCAACACCCTGCAGGCCAAGCCGCTCTTTTCGTCATCTCCCAACCAGGTCCCCGGCATCCTCAAGGGCAAGATAACCCGCATCGATCTCCAGACTCCAAATTCCTATGTCTGGGTGCAGGCCGAGAGCATCTACTGGAGCAAGGACGGGAGCAAGCAGGAAGCCACGAACCAGATCTACCGCGTGATCGTCGGCCCGAAGGATAAGGCGCCGGACTGGGCGTCCCGACCCGAATCCATGGGCGCCGCAGTTATTATCATTGTGTACGAGATGAAGAATGCCTCGCCTTGCGCCGCGGCATGTGATCTCGGCGGCTGGGATGTGAAGCTCCAGCCCGCTCCGGCGACTCCAAAATCTGTCCCGCAGGGCCTATCCTGCTCGTACCCTGGATGGGGACGGCCCGGCACATGGGGAACCTGCCCGCCAGAAGCAAAAGCTCCCGCGGCGCAACCCATCCGCTTCGAGCCGCAGCAATCCGCCCGCCCTAACGCCGTGACGATCAGGGGCAAGATCCAGCGGATCGACCTCAACAACCCCACATCCTATGTCTGGGTGCAGGCCAACAGGATCGTCCCCAACAAGCCGGGCCGCACACAGGACGAACCAACAGATCAGCTTTATCGCGTGGCCGTCGGCTCGAAAGACAAGGCGCCGGATTGGGCGACCCGCCGGGACTCGATCGGCGCCGCTGTGAAGGTGATGGGCTTCGAGACCAGCAATGCGCCGTGTGGCCCGGCCTGCGATCTCGCCGGCTTTGATGTGAGGCTCGTATCCACTCCCGCCAACACAGAATGGTGCAACCCTGTGCCGATGACTGCGCCCGGCATGTGGGAAAGCTGCGTGCCGGGCAAATCCCCGCCCGGCGTGCCGGCCAATTTCGTGCCCTTCGCAAAATACTTCGATGCAGACAAGCCGCTGATGCTCAAGGGCAAGGTGACGAGCAAAGGCTACTTCGAAGGCCAGACGGTGCTCTGGATCGTCAACGTCGAAACCCGGTCGGGATCCGACAAGGATTTCACAGCCGATACCCGGCAATGGGCCGTTGCGCTTGGATCTGCCGTAAACACGTCCCCCGATATCATCGAGCGGCTCTACGGCCAGGATGTCGTCGTGCGTGGCTACGCTGCGAAGGATACGAGCTGCGTTCCGACCTGCATGATGGCTGGCCGCGACATCACGCTTCCCAATGGCGAGAAGTTCTTGTCGGGCACGGCGACGAATCCTCCGCAATTTCTCCCGGCCCCACCGCTTGCTGCGCAACCCGCGCCGACGCCCGAACCTCAGAAGACGGAGTATCTTCGCGAAGAGACCCCGCTGCCCGACATCATCCCCTTCGAGCGCTATTTTGACGTCAAATCCCCCGTGCTGCTCAAGGGCTGGGTGCGGAAGATCGAAACCTTCGAGGGCCATGCCGCACTGGTGATGGAAGAGATCGAGGCGCAGGTGCCCGGCTATTTCCACACGCCCGCGCGAGACGTGACGATCACCTGGCGCGTCGTTCTCGGCCGCCTCGAAGAGGCGCCGGCATGGGCGCGCGATCAGCAGCTGGTTGGCAAGGTGATCTCGGTCCGCGGCTACGCCGAACGAGACGAGAAGTGCCAACTCGAATGCATGATGGCCGGACGCGACATCTACATCGGCAAGGAGACGCTTCCCGGCTGGCTCGCGCCTCGCCCGCCGCCGTCCAGACCAAGGGCCAGCCTGCCGCCGATCTGATCCCTTCTCGCCGTTCTCTCTCCCATCGACCCGAGCGGACCGGCGCGGGCGCCCCTTCTTCTGCCCAGAAGAAGGGGTTGCCCGTTATGGCTCTTCGTTCCATGTGTCCCCCGCGGAGGACACAATGTCGAAGCAGCACCCCTACACATCCCGCGTGATCTGGACCGGCAACCGCGGCGAGGGCACGAAGACCTATCGCGGCTATGACCGCACCTGGCAGATCGCCACGCCCGGCAAGCCCGTCGTCGAATGCTCCAACGATCCCCTCCTCGGCGGCGATCCGTCCAAGCCCAACCCCGAAGACCTGCTGCTGTCCGCGCTCTCCTCCTGCCACATGCTCTGGTACCTCCACCTCGCCAGCGACGCCGGCATCGTGGTGGTGAGCTACGAGGACTCGCCCCTAGGCATCGGCGAGACCACCCCCAACGGCGCCGGCCGCTTCCTCTCAGCCACCCTCAAGCCCCGCATCGAGGTGAAGGCCGGCGCCGACCTCAAGCGCGCCGAAGCCATCCACCACGAAATCCACCAGTTCTGCTTCATTGCGCGGTCGGTGAATTTCCCGGTGAGCTACGAACCGGTGTTCGTCGAGGTGTGAGTGGGCTGCGCGAACGCCTAAAGCCAAGATAAGCCTCCGATCCAGGATCAGAACAAGGTGCAGACGGCTTGGGCTGAGCACAAAAGTATCTTACGCCTGCACAGGCGCCCCAGTTCCATCCCGCCTGCGTAACGGAACCGCGCTTTGCGAGGCGCGCCGGATCACACCTCAGCGAGACCTGTAACAAGGTGTGCCGCCGCCCGCGCCTGCGAAGGATTGGCGCCAATTCGCAGATAAGCTTGCGACACATCGGGCCCACATCTGCGTTCTGAAGACGCCAGTTCGTTGGAGGGCCCGCCCATGCCGCTAGATACCCTTGAACAAGACGATGTCGCGCTCGCCCCCGAAACGGACGAGACCGAAGCAGAAGAAAAGCGCGGCCTTCTCTCGCGAATTCCCAAAAACCTGCGCCCGTGGCTTGCGGCGCTCGTCGTGGCCCTGATCGCCGGCGGCGCCTGGCTCATCTGGGGCACGGGCTCGAAGAAGCCCGAAATCGTCACCGCCGCCGTCACCCGCGGCGACATCGAACAGACCGTGCTCGCCACCGGCGTCTTGGAGCCATCGAAACTCGTCAGCGTCGGCGCGCAGGCCTCAGGCCAGGTGAAGAAACTCTATGTCGAACTCGGAGACACGGTAAAAGCGGGCGATCCCATCGCCGACATCGACAGCCGCACCCAGCTCAACACCGTCAGCAACGCCGAGGCCGGCCTCTCCAGCGCCTCGGCGCAACGCGCCGCCGCATCGGCAGCTCTCACGCAGGCGCAGATAAATTTCGACCGGCAGGAACGGCTCTACAACGAGGGCGCCGCCGCCAAGGCCGACTATGATTCAGCCAGGGCCCAGCTCGCCAACGCACAGGCCAGCCTCACCGGCGCCAACTCGCAGATCAAGCAATCCTCGCTGCAGCTCAACACCGCGCAGACCAATCTCGGCTACACCAAGATCCTCGCTCCGATGAACGGCACCATCGTCGCCGTCGTCACCGAGGAAGGCCAGACCGTCAACGCCAACCAGTCCGCCCCCACCATCGTCATGCTGGCCCAGCTCGACCAGATGACGGTGAGCGCCCAGATCTCGGAAGCCGACGTCGAGAAAGTGACATCCGGCCAAGACGTCTACTTCACCACGCTTGGCGACACCAACACGCGCCACTATGCCAAGCTGCGCGCAGTCGCCCCCGCGCCGGAATCGATCGAGAGCCAGAACACCTCGGCCAGCTCGTCCTCATCGGCCAGCGCGGTCTACTACAACGGCCTGTTCGACGTGGAGAACAAGGATGGCAAGCTGCGCACCGGCATGACGGCCCAGGTCTACATCGTCCAGGCCTCCGCCAAGGATACGGTCATCGTTCCCTCGTCCGCCCTCGAGCGCCGCGGCCGCGGAAAGTACGCCGTGAAAGTCGTCGACAAGGACGGCAAGGTCGAAGAGCGCCCCGTCAAGATCGGCATCAACACCAGCGTCGACGCCCAGGTCCTCGAAGGCCTCAAGGAAGGCGAGAAAGTCGTCGTCGCCCAGGCGTCGGGCGCCAAGAGTGGACAGAACGGACAGCAACAGCGCAACCCGCTCAACCCGATGGGCGGCGGCCAACGCCGCGGTGGGGCTGGCGGCTTCGGCGGCGCCGGCGGCGGCCCGCGTCCCGGCGGAGGCTGATCTCCATGGCTGACTCATCCACCTGGACGGGGCCCCAACCCTTACCTAACGGGCCCAAGCCCACGAAGCGCGCCCGCGCTCCCCTGATCGAACTGCGCGATGTGCGCCGCGAATTCCCAGCCGGCGATGAAGTCGTCGTAGCCCTGAAGGACATCTCCCTCTCGATCGATGCGGGAGAGATGGTCGCCATCGTCGGCTCGTCCGGCTCGGGCAAGTCCACGCTGATGAACATCCTGGGCTGCCTCGACCGGCCGACCCGCGGCTCCTACCGCGTGCTCGGCAAGGACACGCGCGAGATGGAACCGGACGAACTCGCGCAACTCCGCCGCGAGCATTTCGGCTTCATCTTCCAGCGCTATCACCTGCTGCCCGACCTCACCGCCGCCGGAAACGTCGAGACCCCCGCCATCTATCTCGGCCGCGACCCCGACGAACGCAAACGCGACGCCCGCAAGATCCTCACCCGCCTCGGCCTGAAAGACCGGATGACCCACACGCCGAGCCAGCTCTCCGGCGGCCAGCAGCAGCGCGTCTCGATCGCCCGCGCCCTGATCAATGGCGGAGAGGTCATCCTCGCCGACGAGCCCACCGGCGCGCTCGATACGCACACCGGCGAAGAGGTGATGAAGATCCTTCGCCAGCTGAACACCGAAGGCCGCACCATCATCATCGTCACGCACGACATGGAAGTAGCTTCTCACGCCGACCGCATCATCGAAATCCGCGACGGCGCCATCGTCTCCGACAACCGCAAGGCCCCGCTCCAGCCGGCGGCCCAGCGCCCGCAACTCCACACCGAACACGGCGCCGAAAGCTGGCGCGACCGCTTCACCGAAGCCTTCCGCATGGCCATCCGCGCGATGCGCGCCCACAAGCTACGCACCTTCCTCACCATGCTCGGCATCATCATCGGCATCGCCGCCGTGGTCAGCGTGGTTGCGCTGGGCGAAGGCTCACGCAAGCAGGTGCTCGCCAACATCTCCGCCCTCGGCACCAACACCATAGACGTCCGCCCTGGCACCGGCTTCGGCGACCGGCGCGCCAGCGCCACACGCACGCTCACGGTTGCCGACGCAGACGCCATCGCCCAGCAATCCTACATCGACAGCGTCACGCCCACCGCCAACACCAACGCCACCCTGCGCCGCGGCAATGTCGAGGCCACCGCCACCGTCAACGGCGTGGGCGACCAGTTCTTCCGCGTGCGCGGCATGAAGCTGGAATCCGGCTCGCTCCTCTCCGCCGACTCGATCTCCCAGACGTCGCAGGAAATCGTGATCGACCAGAATACCAAGAGCACTCTCTTCCCCGGCGGCGAAGACCCGGTTGGCGAAGTCATCCTCGTCGGCCAGATGCCCGCCCGCGTCGTCGGCGTGGTCGCAGCCTCCGGCGCCGGCTTCAACTCCGACCAGCTCAACGTCTACGCCCCCTACACCTCCGTCATGCGCCGCCTGCTCGGCCAGAACTACCTCCGCTCCATCACCGTGCGCGTGGACGACAACACCTCGATGGATGCAGCCCAGGCCGGCATCACCGCCCTCCTCACCACGCGCCACGGCAAGGAAGACTTCTACCTCAACAACACCGACGAGATCCGCCAGTCGATCGAACAGACCACCGGCACGATGACGCTCCTTATCGCCTCCATCGCCGTCATCTCCCTCATCGTCGGCGGCATCGGCGTCATGAACATCATGCTCGTCTCCGTCACCGAGCGCACCCGCGAGATCGGCCTCCGCATGGCCGTCGGCGCACGCGCACGCGACATCCTCCTCCAGTTCCTTGTCGAAGCCATCGTCCTCTGTCTCCTCGGCGGCATCTTCGGCATCGGCCTCGGCCGCGGCGCCTCCATGCTCGTCCGCCAGTTCGCCCACTGGCCCACCGCCCTCTCCCTCCCCGCCCTCATCATCTCCGTC
>DASYKO010000265.1:0-12487 GCA_035995285.1 Hyphomonadaceae bacterium
GCACCTGGTCGAGATCCATCGAGCCGACGACGGTACGGATGTTGGTCATCGACAGATTGGTGATAGCGCGGATGAGGTCGTTCACTTCGTAAGCCGCTGGCACCGCATCGACGATCTGCGTGAACACGATGGCGTCGACCGAGACCTGCGCGTTGTCCTTGGTGATGACCTCCTGCTGCGGGATGTCGAGCACGGTCTCCATCATGTTCAGCTTGTGGCCGATGCGGTCCACGAACGGCATGATGAAGGCGAGACCCGGAGAGAGCGTGCGCGTGTAGCGCCCGAACTGTTCGACCGTGAACTGATAGCCTTGCGGCACCACCTTCACCGCGCTGAACACGATGAAGATCATCAGGATCCCGATCAGGATGGGAACCAGAAATCCAACGCCGTCGCCAAGCGATCCGAAATCCATCCCGCCCATCTCCTCAATCGTGACAAGTTACCTTGTCACGAACAGAGATGGGGGTCAAGGCGCGCGAACACAAGCGCCTCGCTGAGGGCGTTGTTTCGATTCAGCTTTAGAGCAGCGTTAGCCGTAAAGGCTCAGAGCTGGCCGAGCATGTAGTCGGCGCTCGAGACTTCGTATTTACCCGGCTCTTCGAGATTGAGCTGCTTCACCACGCCGTCCTCGACGATCATGGAATAGCGCTTCGAGCGCAGGCCCATGCGCGGAACGTCGAATTCCATTCCCAGCGCCTTGGTGAAATCGCCCGCGCCGTCGGCCAGCATGACAACGTCCTCGCCCACCTTCTGGTCGCGGCCCCAGGCATCCATCACCCACACGTCGTTGATCGAGACGCATGCGATGGTGTCGACGCCCTTGGCGCGGAATTCGGCCGCCTTTTGCGTGAAGCCCGGCAGGTGCTTGGCCGAGCAGGTCGGCGTGAAAGCTCCCGGAACAGCGAAGAGCGCGACTTTCTTGCCCTTGGTCAGCTGGGATACGGTCACGTCATCGCCCTTGCCGTCCTTCCAGACGCGGAAGGTTGCCTCCGGCAGCTTGTCTCCGACCTTGATCGTCATCGCCTTCTCCTTGAAACGGTTTAAGTGGACCGGCGATGATCTAGAACCATTCCGGCCTCAAGGCGAATCTCTTGAGCCGGGGCAATTTTCTTGGCGCCGGACCGCCTTTTCGCGGCTTGCCTAGCCCCTTCCAAGGGGACAGCATGCCCTGTCCGAGGCCGCAACGGGAACAGGGAGGCTGAAGGTTGGACCACTCGCTTGCCGGCAGGCTCCTGATCGCGGCGCCTTCGATCGAGGACCCGCGCTTCCGCCAGGCTGTGATCCTCGTCTGCACGCACAACGAAGAACACGCCATGGGCATCGTGCTCAACAAGCCGAGCGATGAGGATAATCTGCCCGACCTGCTCGATCAGCTCGGCGTCGACGGCCATGATGCGCCAGAGGATGCGCACATCCTCGTCGGCGGGCCGGTGAGCCGCGACCGCGGCTTCGTGCTCCACTCCGAAGACTATGACAGCGAAGGCGCCACCCTGCAGATCTGCGACGGCGTCTGCCTCACCGCCACGCGCGACGTGCTGCATGCCATGGCGTCGGATTCCCCGCCCGAGCGTTTCGTGCTGGCGCTGGGCGATTCCGGCTGGGGCGCAGGGCAGCTGGAGATGGAGCTGGCGGAGAATGTCTGGCTTGTCGGGATTCCAGATGTGCAGCTCGTCTACGATCCCTCGCTCGACACCAAGTGGAGCCGCGCGCTTGCCCGCATCGGCGTCTCGCCCGACAAGCTGCAGGTGAGCGGCGGCAGGGCGTGAACTTCGGGGAAGCGGATGGGCATTCTCACCGCCGACATGCGCCGCGTTCTCGACGAGCAGCAGCTCGGCTTCATCGCCACCGTAACGCCTGACGGCAAGCCCAACCTGAGCCCCAAGGGCACGACGCGGGCGTGGGATGATGATCATCTCGTGTTCGCCGACATCTGTTCGCCGGGCACGATCGAGAACCTGCGGCGTAATCCGGCGATCGAGATCAACGTGGTCGATCCGATTGTGCGAAAAGGTTACCGCTTCAAGGGCGAGGCCGTGGTCCTGTCCTCCGGAGCGCAATACGATGAGATCGAAGCCTGGTTCCGGGCGCGCGGTTCGCAGAACGCGTTCCGCCATATCGTGCTGGTGAAAGTCATCTACGCCGCCGAACTCGTCTCCCCCGCCTACGACCTCGGCCGTTCAGAAGCTGAAGTCTCGGCGCACTGGGAGAAACGGCGGGATGAGCTGCGGAAGGCTCGCGAAGGCCAGACCTGCGCATCACAAACGCTCCAGCCGCTGCGTAACGCCAGAAAGCCCGATTGCTGGACGCCCACGCCCCATCTAGGTTCGCCCCAGATTCTGGAGACACCCCATGCGTTCCGCCCTGCTCGCGCTTGCCCTCGCCTTCGCCGCACCGGCCTTTGCCGACACCCCGATCAAATTCCCGGAAAAAGTGCAGCGCACCGACTTCCAGGCCGTGATCGCTGACGTCGGCCCGGCCTACGTCGCCGGCCAGCCGACCGAGGCGGCCTTGCGCGAACTGGTCGCCAAGGAAGGCATCAAGACCGTCATCAACCTGCGCACGCAGCAGGAAATGGATAACCGCAAGCAGGTGCCGTTCGACGAAGCGGCCGTGCTGAAGGAGCTGGGCGTCAATTACGTCCACATCCCGCTCGGCGGGCCGGATACGCCCTACACGCCCGAAGCGGTCGAGAAATTTGCCAAGGCCTTCGAAGGCGCCAACACCAAGGTGCTGCTCCACTGCACCGTCGCCTGGCGCGCCAGCCACATGTGGGCGGCCTATCTCGTGAAGCACAAGGGCGTCGCGCGCGAGGAAGCCGTGAAGCAGGCCACCGCCATCAACTTCGGTGGCTACCCGCAAGGCGGCACGCCGCTCGACGGCCTGCTCGGCGTGAGCACCAAGCCGGGCGGGAACTGATCCGCACGACATAGACTGCCTAAACCCACAGATCACTCGACGCGCCCCTCGGCTGCCGCGATCGTGCCGGCATGCGATACAAGCCGCATATGCACCTTGCGGAATGGCTGAAGGCGTCGTCGGAGATCGAGTGTCATCCGGCGAGCCTCGCCGAGGTTGCAATCCTTGAGCGCCGCTATGGCGTCGTGCTGCCGGACGATTTTCGCACCTACCTGCTCGAAGCCATGCCCGCATGCGGCGGCAACATGGATGACGCCCATACGATCTGGTGGGAAGCCGAGCTGATCAAGAGCATCCCGGACGAACACGCCAACAGCCAATACGGCCCGCATAAGTTCAAGAACGCCGAGGTGGCCGCCGAAGAAGACGTATACCTGTACTTCGCCGACTACTGCATCTGGATCTGGGCGTGGGCGATCAATTGCGGCCAGGGCGTCAACCGAGGACGCATCGTGCGGATCGACGGCGCCAAGGACGGCTTCGTCGCCGACAGCTTTTCCGAGTTCGTCGGCTACTACCTTCACAATGTGGGCTGGCCGAAAAACCCGCTGCCTAGTCCCTGAACGCCGCCACCTGTTCGGACGTCGCCAGCAGCACGCCGCTTCGTGACCACAGCTTCAGCTCGTGATCGAAATACCCGCCCTCACAGCGGCGGCAGTGGACTTCGCTCAGGATGAAGTCGTTGCCCGCCGCCGCATACTCCTCCGGCGTCGCATGGAAATGCGTCGTCATCGACACTGTGCTCGATCCCGAGGTCGACGGACGCTTCCACATCACGCGCGGCGGGGCGTGATCGGCCATCGCCGCGAGCATCAAGACGTCCAGCGGGCGGCCGCGCTTGTCCTTCATCCACACCAGCGAGCTGGCGGGCAGGTTGGGATCGTGCGCCGGATCGCGCGGCAGGGGCGTCGCCCAGCGTGTCAGCAGCTGCCGGCCGAAGGGAATATCCGGCCCCCACTCCTTCATCTTGTCGGACGTCGGAGGATCGACATGCGGCATCACCGCGTCGGTGAAGCGCGTGGTCTCGCGCCGCACGCCGAAGGTGGCCTGCGCGTGTGCGGCCACCTTGCCGTTCTGGATCAACTCCGAGCGCCAGAACTGCAGCCGCGCACCTGAACGCAGGAGGCGCGTCGAGATCTCGAACACGCCCTCGCTGATGGCCTCGATGAACAGGACGGAGAGCGACAGCGGCTCGCCCTTCACGCCGGGCTCCACCATCGCGCCCTTTAACAACGCAGCGCCGGTCCAGCCGCCGAACTGGCTGCCGAACCCGCGATAGTCGGGATCGATCTGCCCGGCCCAGAGATTGGGCCCGGAGGGCTTGAGGTCGATGGAGTCTGCAAAGCTGATCATGGGCCCACCCATGCCGCGTAGCTGCACGAGGTCAACGCGACGGATTGATTAGCTGCGCTGAAAGGTGTTGGACGCCCACGAAAGCCGCAAGGAAAAGCCGCTCACTCGCGATACGTCGCCACCTGTTCGCTGGTTGCCAGCAGCGCGCCCGTGCGGCTCCACAGCTTCAGCTCGTGATCGAAATAGCCGCCGGCGCAGCGGCGGCAGATCGTGTCGCTGAGCAGATAGTCGGCGCCCACCGCGGCCACTTCCTCCGGCGAGCCGTGGAAATAGATGTTCATGCTCACGGTCGAGGACATCATGAACCGCCCCGTCTTCATCATCGGCCGCGGCGGCGAGAAATCCGCCAGCAAGGCCAGCAGCGGATAGTCCAGTTCGACACCGTGCCTGTGCCTGACCCAGAACACGGACCGCGCGGGATAATCGCCGGGCCTCCAGCCCTCGGGGTAGGGCAAGGAGAGGCAATCCAGCTTCTCTCCGAACTTTGTCGGCGGCGAGAAAGAGATCAGCCCCTCCGTCTCCGGCGATGGCGAGGCGTACATCTCCGCGTCCGTGAATTCCGACTTCGAGGAGCGGCGGGCGCCCAGCGTGATCTGCGCGTGGGCGCAGACCTTGCCGCGCTGGCTGATCTCCGCGCGCCAGAACTGCAACCGCGCCCCCGCGCGCAGCGGCCGCGTCGAAACCTCGATCGGCCCCGCCCCGATGGCGTCGGTATACATCACGGTCAGCGACAGTGGCGGCCCATGCTCGCCCGCCTCCATCATCGCCGCCTTCAGCAGCACGGCCGCGGTCCATCCGCCGAATTGCCCGGCGGGATGCGAATAGTCCGTGTCGGCCTCACCCGCCCAGAGATTCTCCGAGCCGGGGTGGAGCTGGATGAGATCTGCAAAGTTGGTCATGCGCTCAACATGGCGGCGGCTCTTGTTGCGTCAACGTCCACGAAGCGAACCCGAAGACTTTCTCACCGCACAATCGGCGTCAGCTCGATCAATCTCTTGCTCTATCCTGATTGCTATCAACCTACATATGCGCCAATATTGTTTCGGGTCTGGTGTATTGGGGGGATATTCAATGGCCACCGCCAAAAAGAAAAAGTCGACCGCGAAGCGCAAGCCCGCGAAAGCTTCTAAGGCCAAACCGGCCGCGAAGAAGAAGCCTACGGCGAAGAAAAAGAGGCCTCGCGCAAAAGCAAAATCAGTTCGCGGCGCGACACGGGCGCCTCGATCCTTTTCCACCAGCTTGATGCCGGAAGAGATGAGTCCGGCAGACTTGCGGACGGCGATTTACACGCTGCTCGTGGAGATCATTGGCGTCAACAAGCCGCAGCTTCGGCCGGTCGATGGAGACACACCTGTGGAGGACTGGAACTATCGAGTGAGCGATGTCCTCAGGCTGCTGCGAAACGTCATGGGACAACTTTCAATTCCTGAAGCGGACAAGCCCCGAGTGGATTCTAACGATGCCGAGGAGTGTCTGCCGAAGACAGTCAACGAAATAGCGCTCTATCTCGCACAAAAAATAGCGGCATACCGACAATAGAAGAGCAGGGCCAAGGGTAAGGGGGATTTTCAGATGAAACGGCTATCAATAGCGCTTGCCTTCGCGGCAGCGTTTTCCGGCCACGCATGGGCGTATGACGGCCCGGACACGTTGGCTGATACCAGCTGCGACGCAAACGGCACGATCAAGCCCGAGAATCTGCGCCAAGCATTGATCGATGCCGAGAAACTTACCTACTCGAATGAACTCTACACGCTTCTCCGATCGCCCAATCTGGGCGATGTCGCGCTCGAGCACTCGAACAACCAGGTTCTGAATAAAGAGCCAAACTACCTTGCGGATCTGTTTGCACACACCGCCAACCTTATGACCGACATCAGGATAAATCAGAGAGCCGGAGACAGGGTCATCAATATCACACCCAACAGCCCGACGGAATCGGCGCCGAATCCCGCAAATGCGCGCGCGCAGGCTTTGCTCAACGGGGTCAACTATGAATGGATCACCATTACCTGCAAGCCCACCACGGCAGCGAGCGGCGGCGGTGGGGGCGGAGGCAAGCTCAAGGCGCCGTTCCCCCTGATCATCGGCGAAACGAAGGACGATCTTTCGAGAGAGAAATTCGCTGACCAGAAGTTCGGCAAGATATCGCTGACCTCGGAAGACGGCGATACGACGGCGACGGCCAAGTTTGCACTCGGACTCGCCCGGCGACCGATCATCGCAAACTCGCCCGTCTACTGGACTCCTTATCTCGAGTACAACCGCAAGACTGCCGAGACGGCGGACAAGGAGGTCAACGAGGTCAATATCGGCGCTTCGTTCCTCTACGACCTGTTCAACACCGTCTCTTACTCGTCGCTGGAATGGCAGACTGACGACAAGGGCAAGGCGTCGGTCTGGAACATCGAAACGCGAGGCGTACTGCCAACACCATCGGCCTGCATAAGCCTCCAGGAAGGCTGGTATCTGCGCTGCGGCTTCGATGTAGCTGCCGACTATGTCGACGTTCAGGATGCCGGGGAAAACTCGGAACTGGCTGACAAACAGGAATACGCGCGGCTCGGCGGCGATATTTCGGCGTCGATCTCACACGAACTGGGACTGGGCCTCATTTCCCTGTCTGCCGGCTACCATGCTCGCTTCGACATATCCGGCGAAGACGCAACCGCTGAACTGTCGGAAGTGGCTCTTGCCTACGAGCCCGACAAGAAAAAATCGCACTTCGAATTCAGCGCTTCCTATCAATGGGGCAAGGAAATTGGAACATTGACCGATACCGATGTCTTCACCATCAGCATCGGCTACCGCCAATAGCCCAGCCTACCACCACTTCTCCGGCCGCGCCTTGAAGCTCGCTGCATCCTCGATCGCGTGGGCGACCTTGAAGCATGCTTCTTCGTCGAGCGCCTTGCCGATCACCTGCAGGCCCAGCGGCAAGCCCTGTGCGTCGATGCCGGCAGGCAGCGCGATGGCGGGGAGGCCGGCGAGGTTGGCCGTCACCGTGAAGATATCGTTGAGGTACATCGCCACCGGATCATCGCCCTTCTCGCCATAGGCAAAGGCGGCGCTCGGCGTTGCGGGCGTGAGCAGGGCATCGACGTTTTTGAACGCCTCCTCGAAATCGCTGAGGATCCTCGTGCGCACCTTCTGCGCCCGCAGATAGTATGCGTCGTAGTACCCGGCCGAAAGCACGTAGGTGCCGATGAGAAGGCGCCGCTGCACTTCGGCGCCAAAACCCTTCGCGCGTGTCGTCTCATAAGTCGAGGTCAGGGAGCCGTCGCCCGACTGCCGCGCGCCATAGCGGATGCCGTCATAGCGGGCGAGGTTGGAGGACGCCTCGGCAGGCGCCACGATGTAGTAGGCGGGCAGCGCATACTTGGTGTGCGGCAGCGACACGTCGACGATCTGGGCGCCGGCAGCCTTCAGCCAGGCTATGCCTTGCTGCCAGAGTTTCTCGATCTCTTCGGGCATGCCATCGGCGCGGTATTCCTTCGGCACGCCGATCTTCATGCCCTTCACGGATTTGCCGGCGGACTTGGTCCACTCCGGCACGGGAAGATGCAGGCTGGTGGAGTCCTTCTTGTCCGCCGAGCACATCACTTCGAGCATCAGGGCCGCGTCTTTCACCGTCTTGGCGAGAGGGCCGGCCTGGTCCAGCGAGGAGGCGAAGGCGACCATCCCGTAGCGGCTGGCGCGGCCGTAGGTGGGCTTGATGCCGACGATGCCGGTGAAGGCGGCGGGCTGGCGGATAGAGCCGCCGGTGTCGGATGCGGTGGCGGCGAGGCAGAGGTCTGCTGACACAGCCGTCGCCGATCCGCCGGACGAGCCGCCCGAGGTGAGCTGCGCGTTCGACCCCTTGCGGCGCCATGGATTGGTCGGCGGTCCGAAGCGCGAGGTGCCGTTGTCCGAGCCCATGGCGAACTCGTCCATGTTGAGCTTGCCGAGCATAACGGCGCCCTGGTCCCACAGGTTCTGCGTGACGGTGCTCTCATAGGGCGGGGTGAACTCGCCGAGGATGTTGGAGCAGGCCGTCGTGCGAACGCCCTCGGTGCAGAACAGGTCCTTGATGCCGAGCGGCGCGCCCTCGAGCTTGCCGCCCTTGCCTGCCTTGAGATTGGCGTCGGCCTTGTCTGCCATCTTGAGCGCCTTGTCGTGCGTGACGACCACATAGGCGTTGAGGTGCGGGTTCGACTTGTCGATCTCGGTCAGGAACGCCTGCGTGATCTCGCGCGAAGAAAACTTCTTCGCCTTCAGGCCATCGGCCGCGTCAGAGAGGGTGAGCTAGGTAAGAGAGGTCATCTTGTCTGCCGAATTCTAGTTGAGACTGGCGCCGAAGCGCATTGTGTGTCCGAAGAGTGCGTAAAGCTCGAACGTCCTGTCGAGGCTGATGCCCTGTCGCTGGTCCTGTGTCAGCTTATGGGCTTCGTCGAGCATCTGCATCTTCGGACGATGGAGCCTGCCCGGGGCCTGAAGCATGACATTCATTCCATAGGTCTTGTCATACCCGGGAACGTTGTTGAGCATGTGGCCTGTAGTCCTGCCCTCGCCCGGCGCCTGTCCCTTGTTGGCGGCGTTGAAGTACGAGATGAACTCATTCTTTGGTAGCGCGGACCATGACACAATGGTCAGCCGGCTCTCGCTGCCCTGCAGCGGCAGGTCCAGCGCCACGCGGATCGCATAGAACTTGCCGTCCAGCACGCAGAAGTCCGCCGACAGGAAGTCGCCATCCAGCCTGTCGGCCGTCAGCGCGGCGTTGTCCTCGATCTTCGCGCCGTGCGGCCAGGTGTCCGGCCAGTGGAAGAGCAGATTATCCAGGCCCGTGTGCACGTTTCCGCATGAGCAGGCGACGCCCTGCTTCAGCATCCGCCAGCGCGGATCGGCATCAAGCGACATGGTTCGCCTCCAGACGCTTTTCCATGAAGATGCTGAGCGGGTGCGCTTCCCACTTCCCGTAGGGCCCGCGCAGCGAATAGCCGGCCTTCTCATAGAGCTTCAGCGCCGCCGGCTGCCTCGGCCCGCACATCAGCACCAGCTTCTGAAGGCCGCGCGCGCTCGCAATATCCTCGAGTCCGCCGAGGATGCGCTCGGCCACGCCGCGCCCGCGGAAGGCCGGACGCACCAGCATACGCTTCACTTCCATGACCCTGAGCCCGTCCACCGGAGCATGGCTCATCAGCGCGCCAGAACCGGCAGCCACACCTCCCACGCGTGCGATCAGCAGAACGCCTTGGCGAGCCAGCTCATCGGTCGAGGTCGGAACGATGCCGTTCTCTTCGTCTTCGGGATAGGTCGCCAGAACGAACGCCGACATCTCGTCGAACAGCGCGATGCTGTCCGGCGCGCGCGGGTCCTCCGCAGCGATGGTGAGTGCGCCCACCCCGGCATGATCGAGACGCTCGGCGATCATGCCTTCACCGCTTGCGCCGCCGGGCGCATATCGTGGCCATACGCGGCAAAGAGTTCGAGCATGCGGTCCACGCCGATGCCGTTGCGCTGTTCCTGGACCAGCGGATGGCTCTCGCTCTTGTCTTCCTTCTGGCCGAGCACGAGCATGAGCGGCTGGCCGCCATCCTCCTGCTGGAAGGCGACGCCCATCAGGTTCACCGTCTCGGGATAGCCGCTGATGCGGTTCACCAGCCGCGCCGGCGCATTGGCCTGGTTGTTCAGCCGTCCCTTGCGGCGCGCATCGAGATAGCCCTCGAAGTCCGGCCGGTTGAGGCTCGCCCACGCGGTGTACATAAAGGCCGCGGGCGCAGCCCCCTGCATCTGGATCGGCAGCCGCATGCGGGCGGCGAAATACTTTCCCTCCCAGACACAAAGATTGTGGGAGAGGAAATCGCCATCCAGCCGCACGTCATCGTCGTTGGCGTAGTCCTTCGAGCCCGGCCAGCCCACGGGCGTTTGCATGTTGATCGGGAACAGGCCGACATGCCGCTCCCCGCACGAGCACACAAAGCCACCGGCGTTGAACGCTTTCCAGCGCGGATCGTCGAGCACGGAAGGGGCGCCCACCATCTATTCCACGACCTTCGGCACAACGAAGAACCCGTCCTCGGTCTTCGGCGCGTTGGCGAGCACCTTGTCGCGGATGTTGCCGTCGCTCACCACGTCCTCGCGCATCGGCAAGGTCATCTTCACCGGTGTCGTCATCGGCTCGACGCCGTCGACATTGACTTCGTTGAGCTGTTCAATCCACGACAGGATCCCGTTCAGCTCCTTGGCCAGCGGCTCCAGACGCTCCTCGGGAACCGCAATGCGCGCCAGCCGCGCCACCTTGCGAACAGTTTGCTTGTCGACGCTCACGTCAGGACCTCAAGAACAGGCATTTGGGTTTGTCAGGAAAAACCGGACTTGTTTGGGTTTTCCTGACAAAGCCTGCCCTAGAGCGCTTGCGCCCTGAACTCAAGCCGGGACGGCCTACTTCGCCAGCTAGTTCGGCAGAAACGCCGTATCGTGCGCGACTTCGCTGCCTGAGACTTCCTTGCCGGACCGCAAGCAGAGCGCCTTGTAACCCCGCTCGGCCATGAAGGCGCGCAGGCCCGCCACGCTGTCGCCGAACCGGCCCATCGAGTCCCCCGTCTCGCAGACCACCACCGGGCGATACCGCTTCAGCGTCTCCTCCGCCCCGCGCAGCACGTCCTGCTCTCCGCCCTCCACGTCGATCTTGATCATGGAGAGTTTTTCGACGCCCACCCGCGCCATCACATTGTCCAGCATCTCGCACGCCACGATCTCGCGCTTCACGTTGAAGCGCTGACAGAGATCGTCCGCCGAACCGACATGCGCCAGACCAATCCCGATCTGCCCCTTGCTCTTGATCGGTATCTTGAGCTCCAGCAGCCCCGGCGTCTTGCCAAGCGCGAGCGGGAACTGGACGATGTTCCGCTCCTTCCGGAAGAAGCTCGCCACCGTCGCGATCGAGCGCGGCACGGATTGCGGCTCGAACGCCAGCACCATCCCACCGGGGTTCCTGTCAGCAAAGCGGCGCGAAAAATAACCCACGTGCGAGCCGATATCGATCACGCATGTGCCAGGCACGATGTATTTCACCATCATGTCGGCGTCCGCCGCCTTGTCGTTGGTGAAGATCGCCTTGAACAGGTACTCCTTCGCCGTGCGGTTCGGACCGGCCCGGAACAAGTCGGTTGTGGTCCCCATAGGCGCCCCCTTCGCCGACATCCCCTTCGGCGTATCCCCGGTGTACGGGCGCGATCCTGCGTCCACAAGCCTGCAGACGCCCTTCCGCAACGTTCAAGGGGAGGCTAGATCAACCTGACAATGCCTATCATCGCCCTTTCAGACCTTCCGCCCAAGGGTTCGCTCCTCGGTCTCGACCCTGGCTCGAAAGCCATCGGCGTCGCCGGCTGCGACGCCAACCGCCTGATCGCCACCGGGCTCGAGGCCATCCCCCGCGGCAAGAAGCTCGCCCCCGTGCTTGACCGCCTGTTCGACCTCTACGACCAGCGCCGCTCCGTTGGCTTCGTCGTGGGGCTGCCGATCAACATGGACGGCACCGAAGGGCCGAGCGCCCAGTCCGCCCGCTCGCTCGCCCGCCACATTCTCCAACGCCGCGACATTCCCCTCGCTCTGTGGGACGAGCGCCTCTCCACCGCCGGGGCCGAGCGCGCACTTCTGGAGGCCGACACCAGCCGCGCCCGCCGCGACGAACTGATCGACAAGCTGGCCGCAGCCTGGATCCTGCAGGGTGCAATCGACCGGTTGCAGGAAGACCGCTGAGTTCGCTTTTCCCGACCGGCTTGCCGACTCTCACCACCCCCGCTATGACCCCCCAAATCGCGGGTAACCAGACATGGCGGACTACGCCTTTCCCCATCGACACCTTCTGGGTATCGAGGGCCTGAACCGGCTCGACATCGAGACATTGCTGGAACTGGGCGACCGCTATGTCGAGCTCAACCGGCAGCGCGTGAAGCACGTCAATTCGCTGGCCGGCCAGACGCTGGTGAACCTGTTCTTCGAGAACTCCACCCGCACGCAGGGCTCGTTCGAAATCGCCGGCCGCAGGCTGGGTGCGGACGTGGTCACCATGCCGATCGCCACCTCATCGGTGAAGAAGGGCGAGACGCTGATCGACACGGCCATGACGCTGAACGCCATGCGGCCGGATTTGCTGGTCGTCCGGCATCACGCGGCGGGCGCCGTGGCGCTGCTGGCGCAGAAGGTGGAGTGCGCCGTCATCAACGCTGGCGAT
>DASYKO010000266.1:0-7067 GCA_035995285.1 Hyphomonadaceae bacterium
CACGTTGTAATAGGCCTGCTTGACGTCGGTTGCGACCCAGCCTGCGCCGGCGCGCTTGTGCGGGCGCGCCCAGTTGCCGGTGGACTTGAGGCCGGCGAGGCCGAGCGTCGTTTCCGTCATGCCGAGCGGATCAAGCAGCCGCGCATGCAGCTCCTGCTCATAGGTCTTCCCCGCAACACGCTCGATCGCCGTGGCGATGATGTTGAAGGTGATGTTCTGGTAGGTGAAGCAGTCACCGGGAGCGCAGGTCGGCCGCACGGTTGCGTATTTCGACAGGATGTCGAGCGGCGCCTGGCCCGCCTCAAGCAGGTTGTCGAAGGCATAGGGCGGCAGGCCGACGGAATGGGTGAGGATCGTCTCGAGCGTAACCGCCGCGGTGTCGGCCGGCTTGCGCAGGCGGAAATTCGGGACGATCGAGATGACCTTGTCGTGGAAGTCGAGCTTGCCGTCCTTTTCCTCCATCGCCGCCAGCGTGCCGGCAAAGCCCTTCGACAGCGAGGCAAGGCGGAAGACGGTGTCAGGCGTGACCTTGTCCGGGGCGCCCTCGGCGCGTACGCCGTAAGTCTTCATCATCGCAACCCGGCCATCCTTCACGACGGCCACGGCAAGGCCGACAAAGTCAGGCGCGGTTGCGGCGTAGTCGAGCTCCTTGCCGAACGCCTGCAGCTCCTGAGCTTCCCGCGTGAGCTGTGCATGCGCAGGGCCGCAAGCCAGAACGGCCGAAAGGATCAGGGCAGGAAGTTTCATCATCGGCACGCGGGCGTCCCCGGCTTCTGGAGAGGAGAGTTAGGCGGTTCGGCCGGTCTCTCAACCCGTCCAGACTGCTGCCAAGAAGTTAATCCCGAACTAGGCGGGAATTGGGCCACATCTGCGTGACGGCCCTGCGCGTCAAGTTGCAGGGAATCCCGGAAAATCGTACCGGTAGCGGATAAACAAATGCCATCGGGGGAGGGCGTCATGAGGGTTGGATTCCGGCTTTTGGCTGCGGCATTGGCTGCAGTATCGCTCGCGCTGGCGGCGCCGGCTTTCGCGCAGAAACTCGTCGTCCTGTCCCCGAACGATCCGTGTGCGGCCCTGCCTTTCCCAACGCCGGTCTATTTCGAGTGGAACCGGAGCGAGCTGACGGCGAACAATGCACAGCTGTTGAAGACGCTGGTCACCCGAGCCATCGCCGACAAGTGCACGATCGCGCAGATCGAGGTGACAGGACACACGGATACATCCGAGGAGTCCGATCCTGCCCTGGCGCTCGATGCGAAGCGTGCGGATGCCGTCGCAAAGGCGCTGGCCGGGGCAGGGTTTCCGGAAGGCGCAATGCAGAAGTTATCGAAAGGAAAGACCGAGTTGGCGAGACCGACGGCGGAGGGCGTGCGCGAGCCGCTGAACCGGCGCGCCACGGTAAGCATCACCTATGGCGCCGCGCAGGCGGTGATGCAGGCGAGGGCGAAGCATCAGGCGGATCAGGACGCTGCGGCCGCGAGCGTGGTCGAGGCGCTGCTCGATCCCCGGCGCTGCGCGTCGCCGGCCGCGAAAGGCTATGCCTGTGCGGTGCTGGCGTATGAAGACAAGCGGCTGGCCGACGGCAAGACGGCGAAAAGCGAAATGCTCAAGCCCGTGGCGCGGCTGTTGACAGGCGTGTCGCGCGAAGGCGGCGAGGTGAAGATCACCGTGCTGCATCCCACAACACACTGCCCCAGCACGGTGCGGCCGGGCTCGCTGCTGGAGTTCATCCTGGATTACCGCGCCGTGCCGGGCCAGTCGGTCGAGTTCCCGATGCGGCTCTACGGCATGATGGGCCGGGGAGAGAACGAGGCGCTGGCGGCGGACAATCCGCTCCGTATCGAGGCGGGCATGTTCAACGCAGGCGCCTGCGTCCCGCAGCGCGCTCCGCCGTCTCCCAAGCCCTCGACGCTGATTGATCCAGGCTGGGGCGAGCCGGCGCAGAAGGTGCTCGCCGAGTTCGGACTGATCGGGGATTTCTCCGACACCTGCGCAACGCCCGCAGGCGGGCAGGGGCATTTCGTGTTCTCGGATATGAGCGATGGCGTGGTGCTCTCGCGATCGGCCATCGACGTCTCGACGCTGCGGGGGATCGGGCCGCTGCAGACGATCTATGTCCGGGCGAAGCGCTCAGGCGGGAACGAGGTGACGCTGCACGGAACGGTCGCGGGCCTCGACATCGCGGTCGAGACGAAGATCTCCAAAGGCTCGAAGGGCTACCGCATCGTGTCGGTGAAATCGATCGATGGAAGGCTCAAGCTGGTCGACAACGGCAAGTATATCGGATCCGACTACACCCATCCGTGGATGGCGAAGTGCGGCTGATCCCCTAGCGGTTCTTGCCCGGAACCCACAGCACGTCTGCGGCGCCGTTGGCATTGGCGCGGCGCGCGGCGACGAAGAGGAAATCCGACAGCCGGTTGGCGTAGGCGAGGGCCGGGGCCGAGACCTTTTCGTCCGGCGTTGCCGCCAGTTCCGCAATCAGCCGCTCGGCGCGGCGGCAGACGGTGCGGGCAACGTGCAGGTAGGCGGCCAGGGCCGAGCCGCCGGGCAGGATGAAGCTTTCCAGCGGCGGGATGGCCGCATTCATCTGGTCGATCTCGGTCTCGAGGCGCGTCACCTGCACCTCGATGATGCGCAGCGCCTCCCAGCCCAGCGGCTTGTCGCGCTCGGGCGTCGCCAGGTCAGCGCCAAGATCGAAGAGGTCGTTCTGGATACGGCCCAGCATGGCGTCGAGATCGGCATCCGATGCGGCGTGCAACCGGGCGACGCCAAGCGCCGAGTTGGTCTCATCGACCGCGCCATAGGCCTCTACGCGCAGGTTCCACTTCTCGACGCGCTCGCCCGTGGCCAGGCCTGTCGTGCCCTTGTCGCCGGTGCGGGTGTAGATCTTGTTGAGCTTGACCATGGCCTATGTCGTCCCGCGGAGGGCGGGGCGTCAATACAGGCGGTCTTTTACGGGCGTTTGGAAAAGCCTAGCTGGCGTAGGCTTCGTAATGCGCCGAGATCGGCGAGGCGTCCGCCGAGGGGCGCGGGGCCGGGCGATACGGCACGCGGGCGCTGGCAGCCGACATGACGCCGGAGACGAACACCCAGGTGCGCGCAGCCGGGGCGGCGGCCAGCAGCGCTTCGACCGACTCTTTCGGGCCGGTGACGACCATCTGGCACGCGCCGTCGAGATTGCGGAAGATGTCGGCTTCGAGGGCCGGGTCATAGCGGTGGATGCGCTCGGTCAGGCCGATCAGCGCCCATTCCGCATCGGCTTCGCCGCGGGCAAGCGCTTCGATCGAATTGGCGAGACCCTGGTGCTCAACGGCAAACCAGCTCCAGAACCTGCGCGGGTTGTGATCGCCTTGCCTGCGGTTGAACATGAACTTGCTTCCCGACACCGCCATCAGACCACCTGTTGGTGAAGCCATCCTCTCCGGAATGGTTCAAAGTCTGGATAATCCGATCGGTGAAATTCGATCGAACTACCTCGTCTGTTACATAACGCGCGCGGCAGGAATTCGTTCCGCAGGGGAAGTGCTGCACGTGCACTCGCCCGGAAAATCCAGAAATTACTTGCCGAAAGCTCCGGAGACCCAGCCGATCAGCGCAATGATCACCACCGCCACGAACTGCACCGCGACGCGCAGCCGCATCAGCTGGTTGGATCGCGAGCGGGCGTTCTTGTCCGTCCGGACGAGATTGCCGATGCCGACGGCCAGCACCACGAACAGGATCGCGATGACCACATAGAGCGCAATGGTGAGGGCGTTCTGCATGGGACGGGCTTACGCCTGTTGATGGGGGTGCGCCAAGGGGCCCTGACAGGAGGCGGGCCTGCGGGGGCCTAGCGATGCCCCGAAGGATCGAACTTTTCGTCGGTCCAGACGAGATCATTGAAGTGCAGGGCCTCGCGCAGATGGCCGACCAGTTCCTGCATGGCCTGCACGCCGCAGCCGGCATTGTATTCGAGGGTCTTTTCCTTCCCCTTGCCGGTGCGCCAGGTGACTTTGGCGGTCGGGGCGTCGGTCACGCAGGTGGACAGGGTCTCCGGCGTCTGCTTGGGCTCAAGCCCCCAGAAACCGGTGTCGTTCAGCACCTTCTCGGCAACGTCCCAGTCGTCGGGCGAAAGTTTGCCTTCGGATACTCCCGTCCCTTTCACGAAGCGCACGCTGTTGAGGGTGTAGGCGCCATCGGGATGCAGCGTCATGTCGTAGACCGGGCACGTCCCCAGGCACGGCCCCTCGGACAGCGAGATCACCGCATCATCTTCCTGCCCGCTGATGACGCCCTTGTCCCCCGACGAGCACGCCGTTGCGATGGCGGCGGCAAGAGCCACGAACAGGTAGGGGCGGATGCGGTGTGTCCGACTCATTGGGCGGAATCTAGATCAGGCCGGGACGGCTGGCGAGATGGCAGGGACCCCAGCAGAACGGGCTTCAACGCGCACCTCTCCCCCTTGTGGGGAGAGGGTAGGGTGTGGGGGGCGGTCGGGCGGTAAGCTCTCTCGTCATCTCGCACGTCGAGCCGCCCCCCACCCCTGCGCCCCTCCCCACGAGCGGGAGGGGGACGCTCGTGGCGTCTATCTACTTCTTGAATCGGTACAGGAACTGGTCCGTGTGCCGGCGGATGGTGGCGTCGAAGACGCGCTTGGTGCGGTCGTCCTGCGGGTTGGCGAGGATATCGCTCTTGTCGACATAGGTAAGGCCCGCGGCCTTGGCGGCAGCCAGCACATTGGCCGGATCGGTGCGATGCAGCGTCTGCGCGATGGTCTTCGGCGCGCCTTTGTCGGCCGCGTGATCCATGGCGATGAATTCGCCGCCCGGCTTCAGCACGCGCTTGATCTCGGCATAGGTCTTGGCTTCGTCGCCCAGCCCCTGCGTGTTCGCCGGCACGAAATAGATCTCATGCGGCCCAAGGATCCAGATCACTTTGTCCACGGAGTTCGACGGGATCGCCGAGTAATCATCGAAGTGCGATTTCACGATGGTCGCGTTCTTGAGCTGGCCCGCATCCATCCGCGTCTTGTAGGCCGCATCGCCATAGCCGAACTCGGCAGGGTACTGCACGTACAGCTTGCCCGTCGGCCCGATGGCCTTCGACAGGATCTCCGAATACCAGCCGCGCCCGCCCTCGAGCTCAAGGATGGTCTGCCCCGGCGCGACCTTCGAGAAGGCGAGCACTTCGGCAGGCTTGCGCGCCGCGTCGTCCGCATTGTCCGCCGTCGTCTGGCCTTCGAGTTTCACCCCGCGCGCCGGATCGGCGAGGATCGGGCCATAGTCGGCAACAGCCAGCGCCTTCGGCCCGGACGACATGCCCGGCATGCCCTCACATGCGACGAGCGTGCAGGCGGCGATTGCAAGAAGGCTCGTTGCAGCGAGCTTACGGATCAGCATGTGTTCCTCCCGGGGAATCTGTAATGGCCATTCCTATACGAGAAAGGCGCGGACCGGAATGGCCCGCGCCCCTATCGCGTTTCGGTTCAAAGAGAGCCCTTACGGCTTCTTGTAGCGCAGCAACACCTGGTCGGTCTTGCCTTTGATCTTGTCGTCGAACACGCCCAGCTTGTGATCGTCCGCCGGGTTCTTGAACAGGTCGCTCTCTTCTTCCAATGCGAAGTTGGCGGCGGTCGCCATCGCCTTGATCTGCAGCGGGTCGATGCGGTGCAGGTCGTTGCCGGACGTGGTCGGCGAGCCCTGCGCTGCGACGTGGTCGATGATCACCAGCGTGCCGCCCGGCTTCAGCACGCGCGCGATTTCGGCGAACACGGCGGCCGGCTCGCCCATCGGCAGCGCCTGGCCCTTGTCATTCGAGCACGCCTTCTTGCAGAACAGCTCATGCGGCCCCTGGAACCAGGTGACGACGTCCACCGATCCCGTCGCCGGCTCCATCTTGTCGAACATCGAGAAGGACTGCGTGACGTTCGGCAGGCGGTTGTTGGCAAGCCGCGCGTCGATGTCCTTCTGGTAGAAGCCGGAAAATTCCTTCGGCTGCTGCATGATCACCTTGCCGGTCGGCCCGACGGCGCGCGCGAGAAGTTCGGTGGAGTAGCCCGCGCCCGCTTCCATATCGAGCACGGTCTGCCCCGGCATGATCTTGGCGAAGGCGAGTAGTTCGGCTGGCTTGCGGTTGGGATCCTTCGCCGTGTCGGTAACGAGGCGCGCGGGATCGGCGACGATGGCCGCATAGTCCGGCGCCGCGGGAGCTGCCGGCGCAGCTGGGGCAGGCGGCGGCGTCTCGGTCGGCGTGGTGACCGCTTCCCGCTTCGGCGAGCAGGCGGCGATAGCGAGCGCGAGCAGCGATGCGCTTGTGATCTTGAGCAGGTGCTTGGTCATGGACGTCTCCCTTGCCGGCAAATGTCGGCGTGATGTGCAGCGGACCCCGTCGCCAGATGCGCGGCACAATAGGCGCTTCGGCAATGCCAGACCAGCTACTCAAATGTTGCCGTCTTGAGAGGAAGTGACCGAGCTGCTTTGTTTTGGAGAGCTCCCATCCCTGTCATTCCGGGCGGAGCGAAGCGGAGACCCGGAACCCAGGGGCCACGCCTACGGCTGTCTCAACAAGCGCGCGCCGCAACATCTGCGATCGCCGCCCCTGGGTTCCGGGTCTGCGCAGCTGCGCTGCTCCGCCCGGAATGACAGCGGTTGAGAGCCATACTGGTGGTGACTTTCCAAAAACCCACCACCGTTATGGCGTACCCGCCACCTCCAATCCCTCAGCAAAATCCACAATCGACATCACGTTGGCGTTCTCAAACTGTAGGTCGCCAAACCCGTGAGATACTCAGCCCATGAGCTTGATGGCGATCATCCTGTGGGCTCTGCATGCGCTGTCTCCGTGGAGACAGATGCACGAGCGCGCACGCAATCTCCTCAAAGCCAGCATCCGTTATCTCCACGACCCGGACATGGTCGGCTGGCTCGGCGCCAACCCCGATGATCCATCAGGCATCGCGCTCATCGAGCGCGGCCTCGATGTTCTCAGCCCGAACATCGATCTCCTGATCTATCAGCGCGCCCGCGAGATCCTCGGCCTCAAGCCCGTGAGCTGGGCGACGCCCAGACGATCCCCGCCCCAGC
>DASYKO010000267.1:0-6965 GCA_035995285.1 Hyphomonadaceae bacterium
GGCAGGAGCGCTGAAATCCGCCGGCGCCGACCGCGACTCGATGGAAGCCGGTTTGGGCCGCCTTGCGCAGGAACCGCGCGATGAAGGGCTCGAGAAGATGAAGGCCCTGATGGCCAGCGCAGCCAACACGGTTGCAGGCGACCTCAAGGGCTTCGATTTTTCTTCCGGAGGCCCACGCGGACGGGCGTCGAAAGGCCTCTACTTCGGACCGACGGTGAAGGGCTTCAGCTATTGCTGAGGCGTATAGACGGCGCGCTGGCGCAGGGTCGGCCGCTCGATCTCGAGACGCGAGGGCGACACGCCAGCGGCCTTCATCTTCGCTTCGATCCAGAGAAGGATGTTCTCGAAGGTCGGCTTCTCAAGCCCGGGAATGTCGTTGAGGACGGCGTGGTCGAGCTCGGAGAGGATGGTCCGCAGCAGGCCCTCCAGCTGGCCCAGGTCCATAACCCAGCCCTCGGCGTCCGGCGTCTGCCGGGCGACGCTCGCGGTCACGACAAAGGAATGCCCGTGCACGCGGCGATAGTGCGCGGCGCCGGCTTCGGCCTCGATATAGTGGCTCGCCTCGAAGCTCGCCGATGCGCTGATCTCGAACATTGCAACTACTCAACTCGGACGGACGTCAGATCTCGAGCGTCCACCACGGAAAACCCAACATCTGGGGGCCCATCCGCCCCATGCGGCAGGCGACCCCGGAAACGCCGGGGTATACGTCGGGCTTGTCGGTCTGCACAACCGCTCCCAGCACGCCTTTCCGGATCAGGCACAGGTCCAGGATATCCGCACAAAGGGCTTCCTGCAGGTTGTAGTGCTTGGCCGCCACGCGCTTGAGCACGCCTTCGCGGACAAAGTCGTAGTCCAGAACCCCGGCCAGATCATCGCCATGAGCAGCGGGCGTGGCCATGAGCGTGACCGAAACCAGCAGCCTCTGGCGCGCCGTCTGCTCGAACTCATGGATGCCGATGGAGGCAGACGCCTCGATGCCGCTGATGCGGATGAGGTAGAAGTTCGGAAAGCTCATTCCTTTTCCTCCCGCATCTCGAACATCACGTCGCGCGGACGGGATGTGAGCCGAGCGCCATTATCGATATGGATGGTCTGGCCCGTCAGCGACGTGTTCGCGAGCAGGAACTCTGCTGCATCGAGCAGGTTCTCAAGATCGATCGGCTTGTTCATCAGGTTGCGCGAGGCCGCCGTCTCGAACTCGGCCTTCGTCTGGTCATAGCTCGGCAGCAGGAGCCCCGGAGCAATCGCATTGACGCGCACGGCCGGCGCAAACGCCCGCGCCATCATTTCGCTCGCCGCCAGCAGCCCGGCTTTGCTCATCGTGTAGGAATAGAAATCCGGGTTGAAGTTCCAGAGCTTCATGTCGAGCATGTTGATGATGCAGTTGTCTCGTCTCGGATCGGCCTGCCTGGCGAAGGCTTCCGAGAGCAGGGCAGGCGCGCGCAGGTTGACCGCCATGGCATGGTCGAACACGGACACCTTCATCGCGCCCGGCGTGTCGTAGTCGAACACCGACGCGCTGTTGATGAGGCCGGAGAGCGGGGCGCCCGCCAGCTGGCTCGCCTGGCCCACCAGGGCGCACGCCGCGGCATGATCCGACAGGTCCGCCGCGATCGACCATGTCAGCGGGTTGGCGCCGCGCAGGTCAGCGGCGAGTTCTTCCGCCTCCGCCGCATTGCTGTTGGCATGGATGACCACGGCATTACCCGCAGCCGACAGCCGCTCGACAAGCATCCGCCCGACGCGTTTTGCGCCGCCGGTGACGAGGATGGTCTTGGGGGCAGATCTCATGCGGCCAGTCATGGGATGACGCCGCAGGCCCGGTCAAGTCTGCCCGCGCCTTATGGCCTAGTAGGGCGCACCGCCGCCCGGGGGGCCGCCGCCGCCACCGCGGCCTCCGCCTCCGCCACGGCGCATCATCCCACCGCCGCCGCGTCCGGGCTCGCCAAATCCGCCCATTCGCGGCGCCATCATCAGCATCTCGGCCCGGGTGAGGCGTCCGTCGCCATCCTTGTCCATCATCGTGAATTCGTGCTGGAACGCCTTGGTGAACTCTTCCGGCGAAACCGACTGGCCGAGATCCGCATTCATCGTGCGATAGTCGGGCTGGGCTTCCTTGTCGCCCATCATCAACGTGCTCCAGTCGATCATCTCGAAGTTGGAGATGAATCCGTCCTTGTTCACATCCGCCCGCGCGAACTCGGCCTTGAGGCCGGCCGCCAGTTCCGCGGATGTGGTCGACAGATCGTCATTCGTGTCGAAGCCGACGAAGAGCAGGGCAACCGGGCGCGCGATCATGGATTCCTGAAGCTGCCCGCCCATGCCCGGCGGTCCGCCGGGAGGACGTCCGCCTCTCGGGTCCGATGCGCACGCGGCCAGAGCCACAGCCGAAACAGCAAGGACAGAGATGAGCTTCATGGCGGAACGCCTCCCACGAACAATGGGGCATCGTTCCTCAGCGCTCGTCGCAGGAATATCCCGGACTTGTGGCAGATTGTGGCGGGGCGTGTATCCGCCCGCGCCAGAAGGTCGCTAGGCGCCGGAACGCCCTAGTTGGACGCGACCTTGGTCCCTGCGGGCTTTTCGCCCGTGAGGCGCGTACCCTTGCGCCAGTCCCACGGCATCACGAACTCGGCGGCCCAGATGCCGGCCTTGGCCGCGTGCGCCTTCTCTTCGGCGGGAATGTACTCCTTGGAATAGGAGCGGTAGGCGACGGCGTAGCCGTTGGTGACCAGCCATTCCTGCACGCTTGTCCCGCGCACGGAGCACTGGGCGAGGAAGCGGCTGTAGCGATCCTTGTCCTCGACCTTGCAGGTCACGGGGTTGCTGTTGAGCCATGCGTCCAGCGCAAGCGCTGAAACTTGGCCGCAGCGATAGAATTGGCCGCCTGCATCGCGGCACTGCTGTTTCGATTCCGGCGCGTCAACGCCGACAAGACGAATGCGCTCGCCATGGACATCGAGCGTGTCTGCATCGACGACAGATGCAACGCCGCTGATGTCTGATCCCTTGCCGTAGGAGGCCGTCTCGGTCTTCGAAGCCGGCGTTGGCTTGGCTTCAGCCTCCGTGGGTCCGGCTTCCGTGGTCGGCGCGCTCTCAGGCTTGATGTAGGTGTCGTAGCCGAACCAGCCTGCCGCTGCGAGCATCAGCATGAAGGCCTGTGCGATGAACACGGCGCCGGAGCGGCTGCGTTTGCCGGCCCGGCGGCGAGGATGGGAGCGCGATGTTTTTGCCATGCCCGCATGCTCGCGGGCGTCGGTTACTCAGGAGTTGACGGGGCAGGTTAACAGCGCGTTTGCAGATCTTAACGCGCCGCGTTTTCTCCGGCGCTTTCAAGGATCAGCTTGGTCTGCCTGTCCCAGCCTTCCTTGTCGCCGCCGATGTTCGGCGCCGAGACCAGAGCCGCCAGCTTCGCCGATTGCGCCGCGTCGAGCTTGTCTGACGGCATGGCGAACAGCCGCCGCGAGGCCGCTTCGACATCCTTGTCTCCCCGCCCGACGAAGGCCTGCGCCAGCCAGAGACGCATCAGCGCCGCATCCGACCGCTTGCCCTCGAGAAGGCAGGCGAGCGCGGTCTCCTTCGGCCCGTTCCAGAAATCGAAGTTCTGCGCGAGCCCATACCTGAACTCACGCGCCAGCGTGTGCGACACGGGCGGCGGACCACATTCCTGGGATCGACAAGGCCTTCCCAGGCAAGTGCGACAGCCCGGCACGGAAAGCCGTGCACGTTCCAGTTCTCCCCGAACTCGGCCTTCGCCAGCGTGGCTTCGAATGTGGACAGCGGCGCGTCGTTCGCGGGCGGCAGCCAGCCCCTGTCGTCCGCACGCGTCATCAAGCTCGATGCGTCCGTCCAGAAATAGATCATCACGGCGCCTGTCCCGACCAAGATCAGGAAAAGCACCGCGCCGGTTGCGCGGAGGATAGAGCGGAGCATGAGCCGTCCCCGGATGGCCCATCTAACTACGCGGGATGTGGCATGTGAAGGCCTTCGGGCAGCGCAACCGGTCGCCTAGCGGTTGATCAGCTCGCGGACGTGCTCGGCCCGCCGGTTCCATTCGTCCGGCTTACCCCGCATGTCGGGGGTGTGATAGATCGCGGCAAGCCTGACAGATTCTTCGAAGTCGAGACGCCCCGCAGGTTTCCCAAACAGGGCGAGCGCGACCTCGTCCGCGCCAGCCTCTCCACCAAAGCGCGAGCGCTGCAGATGGATGCGCATGATCTGCGTGTCGCTGAAACGGCCCTGGAGATGGCAGGCGAGCGACCAGCGCCTCAGCTGCGACTCCAGCGAGTAGCTGTGGACGAACTCCTCCCAGTTGATGTCGTTCGCGAGTGTCATGGAGATCGTCCAAACCGTCTCTGCCCGCGACGAAGAACCTGTGCCTTCACGCCAGACACCCGAGATCAAGCTGCAGGGCAGGCTGCGCTTGTCCCAGATCTCATCGAAGAACGCCGTCTGCATCGTTTGCTCGAACGGGGTTGCCAGTTCATTCGGGCCGGCCCGCTCAAACCACCCGCTCTTGGTGGCCCGCGTCATGGCGTCATTTCCGAGATGCCACACATAGGCGGCGGCGCCGCCAACCACGACAAGCATCAGCACGAAAAGAGCCAGACCAGCCCGGACCAGGAAACGCCGCATCGCCACCCCCAGAAGCGATGGAATTCAGCCACCCGACTATGGCGGCAGACAGGCAAAAACCTGCTCAACGGAGGGCCTTGCGCAGAGCCTTGCCCAAAGGCTTGCAATGCCGCCGGGGGTGTGGTCCTGAGGGCCGTAATTCCCCAGCGACTTTTGGCGGAGATTCCATGTCGGGCGTGGCTGTTGTCGGCATCCAGTGGGGTGACGAAGGCAAGGGCAAGATCGTGGACTGGCTCTCCAGCCGGGCCGACGTGGTCGTGCGCTTCCAGGGCGGCCACAATGCCGGCCACACGCTGGTCATCGGCGAGAAGGTGTTCAAGCTGAACCTGCTGCCGAGCGGCGTCGTGCGCGGCAAGCCCTCGGTGATCGGCAATGGCGTGGTGGTCGACCCCTGGCACCTGCTCAACGAGATCGAAGGCATCGCCAAGCAGGGCATCGTCGTCTCGCCCGACAACCTGATCCTCGCCGACAACGCCGTGCTGATCCTGCCCTGGCACAAGGACATCGACGCCGCGCGTGAGGAAGCTGCAGCTGGCGCCCAGATCGGCACCACGCGCCGCGGCATCGGCCCGGCTTACGAAGACAAGGTCGGCCGCCGCGCCATCCGGGTCGCAGACCTTGCCGATCCCGCCGCCCTCGATCTCAAGCTCGACAGGCTTCTTGCCCACCACAAGCCGCTGCGCGCCGGCCTTGGCCTGCCCGAACCGGATGGAGCGCAGCTCAAGAAAGACCTTCTGGCGATCGCGCCCAAGATCCTCGCTTACGCCCAGCCGGCCTGGGAGGTGCTCGACCAGCACCTGCGCCGCGGCCGCCGCATCCTGTTCGAGGGCGCGCAGGGCGTGATGCTGGATGTCGACCACGGCACCTATCCGTTCGTGACATCCTCCAACGTGGTCTCAGGGCAGGCGGCCGCCGGCTCAGGCGTCGGCCCCGGGGCGGTCACTTTCGTGCTGGGTCTGGTGAAAGCATACACGACCCGCGTCGGCGGCGGGCCGTTCCCGACCGAGCAGGACAATGAGGTCGGCCAGACCCTCGGCCGCGTCGGCCACGAGTTCGGCGTCAACACGGGCCGGGCGCGGCGCTGCGGCTGGTTCGACGCCGTGATGGTCCGCCAGGCCTGCGCCGTCTCCGGCGTCACTGGCCTCGCCCTCACCAAGCTCGACGTGCTCGACGGGTTCGACGAGATCAAGGTCTGCACGCACTACATGCTGAACGGCAAGCGCATCGACCGCTTTCCCTCCGGCATGACCGATCAGGCGAACGTCCAGCCCGTCTACGAAAGCCTGCCCGGCTGGAAGGGATCGACCCGCGGCGCGCGTTCGTGGTCGCAACTTCCCGGCGAAGCGGTGAAATACGTCCGCCGCCTCGAAGAACTCGTCGGCAAGCCCGTGGCTTTGCTTTCAACGAGTCCCGAGCGCGAGGACGTCATCCTGATGCGGGATCCGTTCGAAGGGTAGGCCACTGCGGCCTAAGCTCAGAAACGAAAAAAGCGGCCCGCTCGCGACCGCCTCTGATGGTACTAATATACGCAGAACAAAGTTTTTTACAAGACTGGCGGCCCAGCGATGATTTCGTCATAAGCCGCCTCCCCGCCAAAGGGAGCGTTCGAGGTAGGCGGCGGGGATCGTTTGCACAGCAAAATCAGGGGAATTCATGACCGGTCTTTCCGCTCGTGTCTCCGACGTCGTTTTCCGCGACGCCGGTATGGCCTCTATTTCGACTTCCCAGCGCTTTCACGTCTCCATGGAGGGCTACAAAGAACAGTTCCGCATCGACGTCGCCGTGCCTGCAATGCCGATTCCGAAGGGCAGGAAGTTGCCCGTCATCTACGTGCTCGACGGCGCCTGGAGCTTTGCGATCACCGCCCAGGCGGCAAGGGCGCTGGCCGTAGGCCCGGGCGCAATTCCCCAGGCGATCGTCGTGGGAATTGGTCCGGCGGTGGATGACGCCGCCGCCTTCGCCAGAACCACGGCGCTGCGTTACCGCGACCTCGCGCCCGGGGTCGATGAAGCGCACATCGCGCAGATGAAGACGGCCCTGCCGGCCCAGTTCTGGCCGGCGGATAGCGAGCTGGGCGGGGCGGCGAAGTTCTTCCGCTTCATTGAGCAGGAGCTGAAGCCCTTCGTGGAGGCTTATTTCCCGGCCGACATGTCGGACCAGACGCTCGTCGGCGTTTCGCTCGGCGGGCTCTTCGTTCTCAACACGCTGTTCACTGCGCCGGGCTCGTTCCAGCGGCACGTCGCCGTCAGCCCGTCGATCTGGTGGAATGACTGTGCGGTGACCGATCGCGAGGCCGATGCGGCCATGCTCGGCGGGGCGAGGGCGCG
>DASYKO010000268.1:0-6914 GCA_035995285.1 Hyphomonadaceae bacterium
CGACCTTCCTCCTCTCCCTCCTCGCCAATATGCGATAGCCCTGCCCTTGCAGGAGGGAGGAACCGCGTGGCGGGAGTTGGACACTGAACTGCGCTCTCAGACGCAGCCGCGAGTGCCAGACGGTTTGTAAGCTGAAAGCCCCAGGGTCCCTCCCTCCCGCAAGGGGGAGGTCAGGTGGGGGTCTGCGCCTTGTTCCGGTGTGCAGATGGATTCCAGATCGGGCTTGCAGCGCTGCTCTCCGAAATTCTCCGCGTTTCCATCGCCAACTTGCAGCTGACGAAGGCGTACATCGCCCAGAGGATCGAGTTCTGGGCGAGGATGATGCTCTCCGACATGGCGAACAGCATGAACTGGGCAAGGAAACCGAGCGCGTAGACGCCTGTGGGGGATGTCAGCGAGAGCTTTACGGCGCGCCAGGCCGAGCCCACGAAGTCGATCAGGTAGATGATGACGCCGACGAAGCCGAGCGAGATCGCGAGGTCGAGCCAGCCATTGTGGCCCGAGGGCGCGTTCCAGTCGACGGACTTGGCGAGCCAGTAGCGCTGTTCGGAATCCGGCGCCCAGAAGGCGAGATAGCCGTAGCCGAGAGCGGGCCGCTCGGAGATGGCCGAGATGAGTTCGGCCCAGATGTCGGTGCGGCCGGTGAGCGTGGCGTCGCGGCCGACGAGGCCGAGGAGCAATCCGGGGGCGGCGATGTAGATGAGGACGGCTGCGCCGATGAACGCTGTGCCGCCCCATACCAGCATCAGGGACCAGCGGCGGCCTTTCAGCATCCACCAGGCGGCGATGAGTACGGCGAAGCCGAGCATCACGCCGATAAGCGCGGTGGCGGAGGTGGAGAAGACGATCAGAGCGAGAGACAGGAGTGTGGCGGCGATCCAGGTCTTGCGGAAGGCGGTGTCTCGCCAGGCGAGGAAGGCAAAAAGGAAAGCCGAGCGCGCGGCGTGGCCGCCGAGCTGGTTCTTCTCCCACCAGCCGCCGGACCAGGCGCCGGGGTGGACTTCCTGCATGCGGCCGAAGCTGGGGACGATGAGGCCGACGATGAAGCTCATGGCCATCAGCGCCAGCCAGACGCCGGCGAGGAGGCGCAGGGCCGTGATCCAGTCGAAGCGCGCTGCGAGATAGACGCCGAGGAGCGTGGTGGCGAGGACGGCGACGCCGCGGCGGAAGGAGAGATCCGGATCGAGCGACCACGAGGCGGACAGCATCGCCATCAGCGCGAGGAGGATCAGCCAGGGTGCACAGAGAATGGCGCGCCACGCGTTCCTGCCCGACATGAGAAGTCCAAGCGCGACAATGGCGTAGAACGGGAGCCACAAGTAACGCAGCAACGTGCTTTCGGGGATTTCGCCGGTGACATCTGTGGCGCCTGGGGCGAGCCAGCGCGGGAGGAAGGCTTCGGCGAACATGAAGAGTGTGGCGGCGGCGGCCGCAAGTTCGGCCCAGTGTATCGGCTTGCGCGCTACAGCGTTCATTGGAACAGCCGGTCTATGAAGCGCGCATCCTCCTTCTCGCGGTTGAGGACGACGCCGCCGACCATGCCGCCATGTGCTTCAATCTCGCGGCGGACGGCTTCGATGTCGCTGGGCGTGGCTTCGTCGGCGCGCGCGACGATGACGACGCGGTCCATCTGCGAGGCGATGGCAAGGCCGGCGCCGGAGCGATCCAGCGAGGGTGCATCGACGACGGCCCAGTCGGTGTTGGCGCGCACGGCCTGCCAGTAAGGGGCCTGGGTGCGGATGCGGACGGCGTGGCCATCCTTGATGCGAGAGGCGTCGAACTGCGTGACCATCAGGCGGGTCTCGCCCACGCGATGCGCGGTGAAGAGGCCGAGGCCGGCGCTGGCTTCGGGATCTTCCGGCTCGATCGTGAAGAAGGGCTGGGTCTTGAGGGCCGCCGAATAAGGCGGGCCGACGCCGCCGAAGGCTTCCGCGAACGGGCCGACGGCGAAGGTGTTGAACAAGTGGTTGCGCTTGAGGTCGAGGTCGACCAGCCAGACCGGCTTGCGCGCGGCTTCGGCCGCCATCAGGGCGAAGGACACGGCGATGCTGGACGTGCCCGATCCGGCGCTGGCCGACATGAACATGACCGAGCGGCCGCCGTCGGCCGAGCCGGTCTGGGCGAGAGCGCGATAGAGATCAGGGAGGTCTGAGCGCAGGTCCTTCATCTAGCGCTCCCGCGTAGAGGCGAGGACGCGCATGCCGAGGGTGCGTTCGACCGAACCGGTATTCGGGAAGGAGCGGATGGACCAGATGCGCAGGAGGCCGATGGCGAGCGCCGTCATCAGGCCCAGCAGCGCGGCGGCGGCGATGATGAAGCGCTTCGGGCTGTCGCCTTTGGAGGGCGCGCGGGCGGGTTCGTAGACCGAGATGTTATCGACGCTGTGCGAGGCGAGTTCGGAGCGGGCGCGCTCGGTCTGCTCTCTCGTGGCAAATATGCCGGCGGAGGATTCGAGGGCGTCGCGGTCTCGCTTGAGGCGCAGGTATTCGGGCTGGAGGGCGGAGAGTGCGGCGAGGCGTTGCTGGGCCTCTTCCTTCTGGTGCTTCAGCTCTGCTTCCCGGCCCTGCATGGCGGAGATGTTGGCGGTCTGGACGGCTTCGTCGGCTTCGAGCGCCTGCCAGGTCGGATTGGGGCCGATGCGGCGGAGACCCGCGGCAGGGGCCGTTTTGAGGAAGCGTTCGAGCTGGGTGATGCGCCGGTTGATGTCCTGCACCGCGCGGCTATCCGGCAGGTAGCGCGTGAGCAGGTCTTCGCGCTCGACGCGGAGCTTCATCAGGTCGGCTTCGGACGTGGTCTCGACATAGAGGTCGACATCCTTCGAGGTGGACGCCAGCTGCCGGCGCAGGCCGGCTTTCTTGGCTTCGGCCTCGCGGCGCGAGGCTTCGACTTTTGACATCTCGTCGGAGATGTCGGCGAAGAGCTTCGTTGCGGCTGCGTTTTCGGCTTCGAAATCGGACATGCCGTTGCGGAGGAGATAGCCGCGCATCGCGTCGTCGGCTTCCTTGAGGCGGTTCTCGATGACGCCGCGCTGTTCGGTGAGGCCGGCAACACCGCGGCCGGAGAGGACTTCGCGGCGGTAGGTGAGATATTCGGCGACGAAGGCGTTGAGCGTGTCGGCGGCCACTTGCGGCTGCTCGTGCGCGAAGGTGAGACGTAGGATGGAAGACTTGGGCGCGGAGCTGACGTTCAGGTCCTTGCTGAAGGCTTCTAGGGATTGCTGGTCAACGGCGTAGGTGTGGCCTGGCGCTGCGGCGGCGCGAGCGTTGGCGAGATCGGGATAAAGCTGCTGCAGGCCGATATGCTTGATCACGCGCTCGGCGATCACCGGGGAGCGTGCGAGTTCGGTTTCCGCCTGCAGCACTTCTTCCTGCTGCGGGAAGGCGCCCTTGGCGGCGTCGCCGACGATCGGGTCGAACACGTATTCCTGGCCGAGGCGCACGAGCAGGCGCGTGGAAGCAGCGTACTTGGTAGGCACGGCGAGCGTCAGCAATATGCCCAGCACGACGATGGGCACGAGCACGAGGAGCATCAGAACCTTGGCGCGCCAGAGCTGGAGCACCGTGCCCGCCACACCGAGCTTCACACGCGTGCGGCCTGTAGGCAGAGACTCCGGGCGCACGGGCGCAGCAGGCGCAGCAGCGCCCTCGCTCGTCCGCTCATTCCAGGTCTCGACGCTCACAATGCGGAATTCCGATGGTTAACAGGGCAGGTTTCGCCCGCTCCGCTTAAGAACCAGTAACCATTCCGGGCGACACATTAAGCATGTCGCGACTGCGCCCTTCCGGCCGCATGGCCCCGCTCTGCGCTATAGCCCTTGTCTTGGGGCTTTCTGGCTGCTTTGGCGGGCCTATCCCGAAGCAATCGGCAGGGTTTCCAATTGATAAATTTCCGGCCTGGCAGACGGGCGACCAGGCCTATCGCTTCTATCCGGGCGATAAATTCAGGATGGATGTGCGCACGGCGCCGGAGCTTTCGGCCGAGCTGACCATTGCCCCGGACGGGCGTGTGGTGCTGCCAACCATCGGGCCGGTGATGGCGGCGGGCCAGACGCCGGTACAGATCAAGGCCGTGCTGGAAGACATCTATTCGAACGAGCTGATCGATCCATCCATGGTGATCACGCCGACGGATTTCGGCTCGCAGAACATCTTTGTCGGCGGCGAAGTGAAGCAGCCGGGCGTGTTCAAGCTGCCCGGCGAGATCGATGCGCTGCAGGCCATCATGCTGGCGGGTGGATGGACGGACGAAGGCAAGCCGACGAAGGTGATCGTGCTGCGCCGCGCGCCGGGCGGCGAGCTGATGACCAAGGTGCTGGACGTGCGCAATGGCCTCGCCAAGCAGAGCCTCTATGACATTGGCCCGCTGCGTCGGTTCGACGTGGTGTTCGTGACGCGCAAGGCTATTTCGGACGAGAACCTGTTCGTGAAGCAGTTCATCCGCGATGCGATGCCGATCGATTTCTCGCTGTTTTACGACGTGGCGCGGTTCTAGCCTTCCGCCCTTCGTACCGACTCAGACCAGTCTAGAAAGCCGCAAAGAGCAAACGGTGATCAAGATTGATTGGGTTTTTTCAATCTGCTTGGCTCCTCTATAGGAAACGAGAGCGAGAAACTGTCGACTTTGTCGGACCGTATCGCGACCCATGAACGTTGGGTCCTATCAAAGTACAGCAGGTGCTCGCCAAGCTTCTGAATCCCACCGGCGTCTCGGGTTGATCCATCCTGCAAATTTAAAACGTACGGCATGCCTCCTCTGTTCTGGGCTGTTAGAGTCGGCAGAGCTCCGAAAAGGAACGCAAGTACCATCAGTAGGAATGCGCTGACCCCAATCAGCCACTTGCGCACGTCGTTAAAACGGTGGTGGCGATACCTGAGAAAATCCTGAAGCACGAATCCGCCAGCGATATTTCCTACGAAAACGCAAAGCAGAAAGATGACGCCCGGCTTCTGAACAAGCATGGCGATCGATACGCCCACTCCGATCGCGATCGTCCCGCGCCCGACGGAGTAGATAATATTCTCCGATTTCTCGCGCCAAACTCCGGTCTCGTCCCGGGTGACTATCCCGTAGTATGACAATTTGCGATTTGCCGCGGGCTGCTGTCCAAAGTCGCTGAGATTTAAGCCGACCGACACCATCCACATGAGGAGATAAAGTGGAAGGATTAGGATCGAGATCGTGAGCAGATCCTGAACTGACAGGAGGGTAACGTAGTCGAGGCCTACAACTCGTAGAACGCCGAACCAATATGCAGCCCCGGTCGCAAAAATGATTGGCACTGCGAGCTGAAGACTTCGGTCGAGCGTTAGGCCGAACGGCCTGAAATCCGCTGCGGAATTCTCCGACAATCCGTCCCTCCCATTACAAGCCGAAGCAACATGGGCTCTGTGTGCTGCTTTTCAATTGGATGTTCTGCGCATGACTTGTTAGTCAGCTTTCCGAGCCTTAGACGAGGGCCCTTGTGGGGCGCGCAGCTGGTAATACACCTGCAATTATGAAACTCGAAGCCCTGCCCCGCCGCCGTTACACGCCGCATCCGACGCCGATCCAGCGATTGAGCGGGCTGACGCGCCATCTCGGCGGGCCGGAGTTGTGGATCAAGCGCGATGACCTGACCGGGCTGGCGGGCGGCGGGAACAAGACGCGCAAGCTGGAATTCCTCGTGGCGGATGCGCTGGCGCAGAAGGCTGACACGCTCATCACGGTGGGCGCCGTGCAGTCCAACCATTGCCGGCTGACGCTGGCGGCGGCGGCGCATGAGGGCCTGAAATGCAGGCTGGTGCTCGAGCAGCGGGTGCCGGGAAGTTACAGGAAGGCCGCGTCAGGCAACAACCTGCTGTTCGACCTGCTGGGGGCGGAGAAGCTCACAGTGGTGAATGGCGGGGATGATCTTGCGGGGGCGATGCAGAAGGAAGCGGAAGAGGTCCGACAAGCCGGGCGCAGGGCGTATGTTATCCCGGGCGGTGGATCGAATGCGCTGGGGGCGATGGGGTATGTTGTCTGTGCGCGCGAAATCCTGGCGCAATCGCTGGAAATGGAACTTGCGTTCGATCACGTCGTGTGCGCCAGCGGCAGCGCCGGAACGCATGCGGGACTGCTTGTCGGCCTCACCGGCGTGAACGCGGATATTCCGCTGACGGGCATCAATGTGCGGCGGCCGCGAGCCGAACAGGAAGGCAATGTCCACAAGCTTGCGGTCGAGGCTGCACGCTTTGCGAACCTGCCCATCCCGTCGCGAGATGCGGTCGTGGCGCTCGATGAGTGGGTGGGGCCGGGGTATTCGATCCCGACGGATGAGATGGTGGAGGCTGTGCGCCTCTTCGCGCGGATGGATGGGGTGCTGCTGGATCCGGTCTATACCGGCAAGGCGGCTGCCGGGCTGATCGGGCTGGTGCGGCGCAGCCATTTCAAGCCGACGGACAAGGTGCTGTTTGTGCACACGGGCGGCGCGCCGTCGCTGTTTGCGTACCAGGACGTGCTGCAGTCATGAGCGAGACCAAGACCGTAGGCGTGATCGGCGGGCTGGGGCCCGCGGCGACGCTGGATTTCTTCGATAAAATCCTCAAGCGAACCAAGGCGGTACGGGACCAGGATCACCTGCGTCTGATCATCGACAACAACACCAAGATCCCGGATCGGAATGCGGCTTCGCGCGGCGAAGGGCCCCTGCCCGGCCCGGCCATCGCGGCGACGGCGAAGCGGCTGCAGGAGGCCGGCGCTGAAGTCATCGTGATGGCCTGCAACACGGCGCATGAGCATGAGGCCGAGATCAGGGCCGCGATCAGCGTGCCCTTCATCAACATGATCGATGAGACGGTGAAGGTGGTCGCGGATCTTCGCCCCGCAAAGGCCGGCGTGCTGGCGGGCGATGCGTGCTTGAGAGCCGAGCTTTATCAGAAGGCGCTGCGCAAGGC
>DASYKO010000269.1:0-29269 GCA_035995285.1 Hyphomonadaceae bacterium
CCTGCAGCCCCAGCAACTTCCATACCGTCGCGCGTCAGATTGCGCGGCGGCGTCCCTATTCGTCGTCGTTGTTGTCGTTCGACATCGAGTTTTCGAGTTTGTGCGATACCGAAACCCCGAGGTTGCCGGCGCTTTGCAGCACGAAGGCCGTGACCGCGATCGAGGCGATGACGACAACCGCCGAAATCATCACCCACTCGATCGTCACGAGTCCGCGCGTATCGCGCGCAAAGCCGCAAAGTTTTCGTATCGTGCGTTGCACGTTGACCTGACCTTTCGTCATCGCAGTAGGAAGATGCGCTGCAGGATTGCAGCGCATTCTCCTTAGCAGGCTAGATCAGGTGCCGCCCGGGGGCACGAAGGAACCAATCTTGCCGTCGCCGTCTTTGCCCACTGCCTCTGCCGTTTTGGAAATATTTCCATTCACGCCTTCAGCGGCGGTGCTCGTGCTCTTCATGGCGAAGGTCACGACGGCGATCGCCGCGAGAACCATGACAGCCGCGATGCCGATCCATTCGATCGTGACGAGACCGTCTTCCTTTTTGACAAACTTGATCATCTCGAAGTCCTCTATAATTTAACGAGCTGCCGTGACCCGCACCGAGAAACCGGCCCCCCATACAGTCCCAGCCCTGGCTGAGACTTCACAAGGTCATGCAATGTCAGGACCCGCGCAATTGCATTCGCCTTGGCGGTGTTATTTGTTGCGCCGCAGCTGGAACTCTATTCCAGCACTCAAAAGCGTTGCCGGAGTTCGTACGATCGTCGCGGTGGAACTTCGGCGCCGTAGCGAGAAGCGCTGGTTTGGCCTTGCTGGATACGGCTTCCCAGACATCATGCAAAGCGCGCAACGAAGCCCAATTTGCCGCCAATAGTTTGCATTGCCGTACGATCCGCAGGAGTATTGCGACGTGTACGGTTGGGTCTCAAACAAACATAAGCAATCCGCGTTATTCGCGTCCAAGCGTATACGCTCGCGGTTGAATGTGTGCTCCTTTTGCGTATCCCATCGGGCGAGTTTCGCGCCTGTTTGGAACAGTTGGAACTCGCCTGCGAGGAGACTGAAAAATGCAGCTCGCGCCGCCGTTTATTTATGGCGTCACGCGGCTTGTGCGTTAACTGCGAATTCCGTTGCCGGATAAACGCGTCTCAGGATAGCCGCGACCAGGGAAGCACCCACTTGTCACCGCCATTGGCGCCGGCCAGCGCCTCGATGCGGTAGACCGAGGCGAGAAGCTCAGGCTTCAGCACATCCGCCGGCGCGCCATCAGCGACGACAGCGCCGCGATGCATCAGCACGAGGCGGTCCATGAAACGCGCGGCAAGCGCAAGATCATGGATGATGGCGAGCACGCCCACGCCCTTGCGCGTGAGCGCCTTCAGGATCTCCATTACATGGAGCTGGTGGTAGGGATCGAGCGCCGCGATCGGCTCGTCCGCCAGCAGGGTTGGCGCTTCGACCGCAAGCGTACGGGCAAGCAGGACGCGCGTGCGCTCTCCGCCCGAGAGCACCGCGACGGGGCGATCCGAAATCTCGCGGCAGTCTGCATCGGCGAGTGCGCGGTCGACGGCAGCCGTATCCTCGGGCGTCGAGCCGCCGAAGCCGGCATGATGCGGATAGCGGCCGAGCATCACCACGTCGCGCGCAGGCAGGCGCCATTCGACGCGCCGCTCCTGAGGCAGGAAGGATACGCGTTGCGCGCGCACCCGTGATGCAAGCTCGAAGAAGTCCTGGCCGTCCAGCGCGACCGATCCGGCGTCTTTCGGAATGATGCCGAGCAGGGCCTTGAGTAGGGTCGATTTGCCCGCGCCGTTGGGGCCGATCAGGCCGACGAGTTCTCCCGATGAAACGCTCAGGGAGGCGTCGGCCACGATGCGGTGCCCGCGATGGGAAACGCTTATGCCTTTTGCCTCGAGCTTCATGACTCAAGCTCCGTGCGGGCCTTGAGGATCAGCCATAGGAAGAAGGGCGCGCCCAGGAGCGACGTGAGGACGCCGAGCTTGAGTTCACCGTTCACCATGACGATGAGCCGCACCAGGATGTCAGCCGCCAGCAGCAGCACCCCGCCGCCGAGGGCGCTGGCGAGCAGCAGCTTGCTGGGCGTGTGGCCGACGAGGGGGCGTAGAAGGTGAGGAACAACGAGGCCGATGAAGCCGATGCCGCCGGAGACGGCCGTGGCGGCGCCGACGCTGACCGCTGTGCCGCCGACGACGAGCAAACGGGTCCGGTTGAGGTTGACGCCAAGGCCCGCCGCGGCTTCCTCACCGAGGCTGAGGGCGTCGAGTGAGCGGCCCGAGGCGGCGAGCATGATCCAGCCGGCGACCATGAAGGGCGTGGCGAGATAGACATGGTCCATGCTGCGGTCGGTGACCGACCCCATCAGCCAGAACATGATGTCTGCGGCGGCATAAGGGTTGGGTGACAGGTTGAGGGCGAGCGACATGAAAGCCGCCGCGAGGCTGGAAATGGCGACGCCCGCAAGGATCAGCGTCAGCACGCCGCCGCGGCCTGCAAGGCCCAGCAGTAGGAGGACGCACAGCAGCGCGCCCCCTATGCCCATCAGCGGCAGGGCGAGGGGGAACAGGCCCGACAACCCCGTATAAAATGCGATCACCGCGCCGAGCGAGGCCGCAGGCGAGACACCGACGATCGAGGGATCGGCCAACGGATTTCGCAGAAAGCCTTGCAGCGTGGCGCCGGCAAGTCCCAGCGACATGCCGATCAGAGCGGCCAACAATGTGCGGGGCAGGCGAACCTGCCCCATGATCATCCAGGCGGTGTCCGCCTGGCCGGTGTTCATCATGTTGAGAAGTTCGAAGGTGCCGGCAGCCTTCGGGCCGGTGATCATCGACAGGAAGAAGAGAGCGCCGAGAAGGACGGCCAGCACCAGAATGAGGAGCGGGTAGGGGACGGGCTTCATTTCGCGCGCTCCGCCAGCTTCCTTCGTTCGGCAACCAGGAGTTCGATCGCACCCATGACTGCAGGGGTCCCGCACACGGTGAAGCGTTCGGGAATGACGACGTTAGGCGTTGCGTCGACAATGCGTTGCAGGGCGGGGTGGTGCAGGTTCCGCGTCGACATCGAGGGCGGGTTGGCCCAGGGCGTCGCTGTGGCGATGAGGTCGGGGCGGATCTTCATGAGCTCTTCCAGCGTCACGCTGCGAAAGCCGGAATAGCCCAGCGCCTGCCCGATCGTGCGCCAGCCGCCGGCGTTCACCACCTCGGCGTAGAACGTATCCTTGCCCGCGATGTAGTTGTTCACCGCGATATCGGCGAAGACGGGCTTCTCGCCCGGTGGCAACTGGGCCTGCAAGGCTTTCAGTTTCGCGTCAAAGTCGGCGATGATCTGCTCGGCCTTTGCCTCCTCGCCGACGAGCTTGCCCATCTTGCGGACATTGGCGCGCATGTCGTCGAGATTGTTTTCTGGCTCGAAGGTTACGACTTGATAGCCAAGCTTGCGCAGCAGGGCGACCGCCGTCGTCGTGGTGTAGGAGCCGGCGACGATGAGGTCAGGCCGGGCCATCAGGACTTCCTCGGCAAGCCCGCGGTTGACCTTCAGCTTCATCGCGATGCCGCTGAGGCCCACCGGCTCATTCACCTTTTCCTGGCTGAGATTGGTGATCGAGGCGATGCGCGAAGGATCGACCAGCCGCATCAGGAGCTCGTCGTTGCAGAGATTCATCGAGACGATCCGCTGCGGATGCTTTTGGGCATCCGCAACGGCGAGGCTAGGCGCCGCCCACGCGAAAGCTGCGAGCGCTGCAACAATCCCGAGGGAGCGGCGCGTTTTCATCGGGCAGTCCCACCCTTGAATCTGAGGCCGATATAGGCCGCCCGCGGCGAGCCAAGGAAGCCGATCACCTCCTCATAGCGCTCGTCGGTGAGATTTTCGACCCGGCCATAGATCTCAACGCCATCGGTAAGCTGGTAGCTCAGCCCGAGCCGAACGAGGGTATAGGGATCCTGCGCCGTGCGGAGGAATGTGCCGAAGTCGGTATCGACCTGTTCGCCATTGTAGGTGACTCCCAGATTGAGCTGCATCGGCCCGCCATTGACGCGCCATGTCGCATCCAGCGAGCCCTGGTTTTCCGGCCGGCGGGTTTCGATGCCGGCGGGCTCGGTAGCGTCGAGATTGGTCCACGAGCCGATGAAACCGATGTCGTCGGTGGGATTGTAGCGCACGGAGAGTTCGAGGCCGCTGCGGTCGGAGTCGGCTGCCCGGTTCTGCGACGTGGAGAGGAAGTTCGGCGGCGGGCCGAAGGCGGTGAAGATCTCGTGCTCAAGCGTCGACTGGAAGTAGGTGAGATCGGCGATGAGTCGGTTGTCGAACAACGTCTGCTCGATGCCGGCATCCCAGCCGGTGGCTTCTTCGGGAACGAGGTTTGGGTTGCCGACGAAGCTTCCCGGATCGAAGCCGAACTGCTCCGTGAAGGTGGGGTTCGTCACGCCTGTGCCGATGGAGGCGTGTGGCCGTGTGCCGGTGTTCGGGACAACCCAGGATGCGGCCACGCTATACGTGTCGGCATCATCGAAACTATCATTGGCGTCGTGACGGGCGGTGGCGAAGAGATAGAACTGGCTCAATATCTCGGCGCGGTACTGTACGCCGACGCCGGTGAGCTCCCGCGTCTGCTTGGGCCGCTGCTCGGGCGAACAGAAACCGGGGCAGGCGTTCTTGAACGTCTCCTGCTTGTTCTCGGCAAACCCGGTGACATAGCTGACGAAACCGTCGGCGCCGAACTCGTAGGTCGACTGCAGCGCGATCTTGGCGCGGGTCGCGTCTGCGCCATTGGGATCCAACGGGACGGCGAGATCGGCCGGTGTCGGTGTCACGCCAGGCAGAAAAAACGGAAAGCTGGTGAGGTCGCCGCGGCGCTCGTCGCGCGTGAGCGAGGCGCTGGCGATGGTCTCCCACCGGCCATCCATCAGTGACAGCGTGCCGGAGCCGGCGAGAAGATAGGATTTCAGATCCAGCGTCGTGGCGTCGTCATACGTCCTGCCGGGGATGGGATCGTTGAAGGCCTGGCCGTCCATCTCCGTGTGCTTGTCGAGATAGCGCGCGAAACCGTCGATGCGGAACGTGTCGCCGAACGCCTTGCCGCCGCGCAGGTAGAGCGTGGCAATTTCATTGCCCTCCTTGTCGCCGGACACGCCGCCAAGGCCCACGGTAGGCACGCCTTGCGCCGTCGTGCTGGCCGACACGTCATAGCCATCGGATGTGCGGACCTGGAAGCCGGTGGAGGCATAGTCCTCGCCATTGCCAAAGCCCGCGCTGGCGAGGAGCCCGAAGGTGTTCTGTTCACCGCCCTCGACGTCGAAATTGACATAGTCGCCATCGATCTTTCGACGCGTGATCAGGTTGATCACCCCCGCAAGCGCGTTGGACCCGTAAAGCCCGCTCTGCGGCCCGCGCAGCACTTCGATGCGGTCAATGTCTCCTGACAAAAGCGTCGAAAGATCAGTCTCGCCCTGGTCGGCGCTCGACACATCGACGCCGTCGAGCAGGACGAGCGTGTGGTTGCCTTCCGCACCCCGGATGCGGACCTGCGTGAGCGAGCCGGGAGAGCCCGCCTGGTTCACGGCAAGCCCGGGAACCTGGCGCAGCACGTCGGGCACATAGGAATAGCCCTGATCCTCGATCAACTCGCTGCTCACGACGGTGAGGGAGTAACCAACTTTGTCCTGTTCGACCGGCAGGGCCGAACCGGTGACGATAATGGCTTCGGCGTCTTCTGCAGTGGCCGGTGGAACGGCCGATTGTGCGAAGGCAGGCGCGGCAAGCGAAGCGCCGGCGACAAGCGCGATCCACGATGTTCGGGCGGTTCGAGAGGAAAAATTCTTCACGTGACGTCTCCAAAATGGAGACCGCTTCCCGCGCGGCGGGATGCCGGCAGGTTGGGCGGTCCAAGACGTCGTCAATCGGAAAAATCCGTTCGCGTGGCCCATCCCCGGACCAGCGAAAGACGACCGCGTCAGGCAGGTCTCCTGGCTTGCGGGTCAACACCGTTGCGCATCGCCTTCCCGGTAAACCCCATATGAGGGGCGCCCAGTGGCCGTTGATGCGCGGCTCGCCGCTTACAGTTGCGGGGGCAGTCCGGGCTTTTACCCGGTTCCCTTTTGATCCTCTCTCGAGGAACCTGTCGCAGGTTGGATCAATACCGCTTCGCCAGCGCCTGTCCAGCGCGTTCGAGATCGGACGGCGTGTTGATGTTGAGCAGGTGCTCGTCTGCAACGCGAAGCTGAACGGCGCCGAGGCTTTCCAGAAACGCGCGCGCGGAAGGGTGGCCGTGGGCGAGCGCGGCTTCGAGCACTGGCAGAAGGTCTACACGCCACGCCGCGCTGAGTGGATGTGCGCCGTCACCCGAAGCGATCACCGCTGCACTGGCGCTGGCAGATTTGGCGGCCTCGACAAGACGCGCCGGGAAGTCTTCCGGCAGCAGCGGCGTATCGCACGGCGCAGTAACGAGCCAATCGGCGGCGACGGCTTTCGCCCAGCGCAATCCGGCCAGCACTCCCGCAAGCGGCCCTGCAGGCATGCCGGGAGGATCGGCAAGCGTCAGCACGTCCATACCCGGCAGCGGCGCCTTCGCCGAAAGCGCGACGTGCCCGCAATGCCCTCGCATCATTCGCGCCATGCGTGCTGCGAGTGTCTCGCCATTGAGCAGCGCCAGCGCCTTGTTGGCGCCGAAGCGGCTCGACTGGCCGCCGGCGAGCACAAGTCCGGCAATGCGCCCAGGATTAGTGAATAGGGGATCGCTCATCCGCGCCAATTAGGCCGGGCCAAGCCGAACTGCAAACGCGGAAAAGAAGAGGCCGGGCGCTCGGGAGAGCCGCCCGGCCAGTTTACCAGACTTCTATGGGGAGGTCTGGTGTTTAAGCGCGCCTCAACACGTCAGCGGGGCGCTGGGTGGCTGCGCGCAGCACGACGCCGATCGTCGCCCCCCAGGCGATGGCGAGCGTGATGGCAAGGCTGATGATGAAAGGAACAGGCGACAGCTCGATACGTTCGGCGAAAACGCCCAGATAGGCTTGCGCCGCCAGCCACGCCGCGGGCCAGGCAATAAGATTGCCGATCAGCACGGGCTGGGAGAAGTCGGTGAGCAGCAGGCGCACCACGCGGACCGCCGACGATCCCAACGTCTTGCGCACTGCGATCTCATGCCTCCGCTTTGCCGCCACGTGCACCGCGATGCCGAGCAGTCCGATCGAGGCGATGATGAAGGCTGCAGACGCCAGCGCGATGAATACCTGCGCGAGGCGGCCATACTGGCGATAGCTGAGTTCGAACTGCTGGTCGTAGAAGCGGATCTGTGGCGGGATATTGGGCGCAACAGCCTTGAAGGCGTCCGTGATACTGGCGATGCCCTTGGCAACGTCTCCGGGCGCCAGCCGCACAATCGGCCGCTGCTCGCCCCACCTTGCGCGCAGCGCGAACTGATACGCGACGCCCCTGGCGTTGCCCGATTCAAGGCCGACCGCTTCGGTGTCGGTGACGCCGATGACCTGCGCCGGCAAGGCGGCCCCGCCCGTCATCGACGACGGCACGTAGATCGTCTTGCCGACGGCCGCTTGCGGCGTTGCGAACCCCAGCGAATTCGCGAGGGCATGGTCGATGACGATGCCCGCCGTGGGGCCGCCGAAGAGGAAGCGAGGCCCCGTCTCCTGCTGGCGGTTGAATGCGCGGCCCGCCAGCAGCTTGAGGCTGAACGCGTCGAAATAGTCGTGCCCGACGGTCTTGAGCAGCGCGATCGATCCCGCCGCGCTCGGATCGGCCGAGGCCGCGAACGCGACGCCGTTGAACATCGGGCTCCACGGCGGAATGTCGGCGACCGACACACGCTCGATCCCGGGCCGTCCTTCGAGCCGGTTGGCCAGCGTCTCGTAATCGATGCCCACGCGGACAAGATCGTTCAGCACGACGACCGGGCTTTCTCTCGGTCCCAGGACGGCGCGTTCGAGGTGCGTCCGCTGCAGCTGGGTGATGGTGACCATGATCAGGAGAAAGCCGGCGCTTGCGAACTGGAGGGCGACAAGCACGCGGGTCATCAGCCGCGATCCCGAGCGCGACTTGCCGGACCGCAGCGCCGCCGCCGGCCGCACGCGCGACAGGATCAGCGCGGGATAGGCGCCTGCGAAGAAGGCGACGAACACGATCAGTCCGGCCACCAGCGCAGGGCCGGTCCATCCGCCGGCGAAGAAGTAGAGAATGTCGATGCTGGTCGAGGCCATGATCGCCGGCGCCGCTATCCCCAGCGCCGCGATGGCCAGCACGGCTGCAATGGCCGTCAACACCATCGCTTCGAGCCAGGCCTGGGCCATCACCCGCAGCATCCCGGCCCCGAGCACGCGCCGCATGCCGATTTCCTTGCTCTGGCCCGCCGCCTGGGCCGTGGCGAGGTTGGCGTAGTTGGCGCAGGCGATCACCAGCGTCAGCGCAGCCAGCGCCAGCAGCACCGCCACCGTCGAGGTGTTGACCCCGCTCCGGCCGAACAGCCGCCGGTCAAGATCGAAAGTCGTGATCTTTGGCGCCGGGAAAGCGCGCGCAATCGTCTTCGCGTTTGCCTGGATCTCGCGCGGTATATGCCGCTCGAAGAAGCCGGGGATCTTGGCGTTGAAGGCGTCGGCCGAAGTCGTCGGCGAAAGCACGAGGAAGGTGAACGGGATCAGATCGGTCCACAGCTCGCGCGTGTCCTGGTCGACCGCGACGGGATTGCCCGCCCAGCTGCGCAGCATGTCGAACTTGTAGACCGCATCGGCGCCGTCGCCCATGAAGGAAGGCTGGCGTACAGGGCGGATGACGCCCGTCACCGTGAGCTCGGTCCTGGCGTTGACCAGCACGCGCTGGCCCATGGCGGGCGTATGGCCGAACAGGCGCTCGGCGGCGGATTGGGTGAGCACAAGCCCGTTGGGCGCGGCAAGGGCGTTGCGCGGATCACCCGCGACGAAGTCGAAATCGAAGATGGAAAGGAAGTCGGGATCGACTGTTCCCTGGTTGAGCAGAAGCCTCGTATCGCCCGCCGCCACCGCCACATCCGGCGTCTGCGTCGCACGCGCGATGTGTTCGATCTCCGGGAAATCCTGTTTCAGGTACTTGGCGAGCGTGACGGAACTCGTGGAGCTGATGGGATTGGGCGCCTGGCCCTTGAGCGTATTGCTCTGCCCCAGAACGAAGATGCGCCCCGCCTGCGCATGGTAACTGTCCGCCGACTGCCAGTACGTCGCGATGCCGAAGGCTGCGATGAAGCATGCAAGCCCCAGCGCCAGCGTGAGGATGTTGGCCGCCGACGTGAACGGCGCCCTGGCGATGCGGGCGAAGGCGGGGCCGATATAGTTGCGGAACATGGACGTGTCTCCTTCAGGCGCGACGGAGGACTTCGGCGGGACGCACGCTGGCGGCCTTGAGCACAACCCCGATGATGGCCACCCAGGCGATGGCAAGCGTGATCGCCATGGAGAGAAGGAAAGGCGCCGGGCTGAGTTCGATGCGGTCGGCGAAGGCGGAGAGATAAGTCTGGGCCGCAACATAGCTGAGAGGCCAGGCGATGAGATTGCCGATCAGCACGGGCACGGAGAAGTCGGTGAGCAGCAAATTCACGACACCCGCGACACTCGATCCGAGCGTCTTGCGGACAGCAATCTCGTGGCGGCGGCGCGAGGCGGAGTGCACCGCGATGCCGAGCAGCCCGATGGACGCAATGACGAAAGCGGTCGAGGCGAGAAGGATGAACAGCTGCCCGATCCGGTCGTATTTGCGGTAACTCTGCTCGAACAGGTCGTCGAAGAAACGGATGTCGGCCTGGATGCCCGAGGTCATCCCGTCCCAGGCCTGCCGCACGGAGGCCAGCCCCTCGGCGGTCTTGCTCCGGTCAATGCGGATGATGGGCCGCTGCTGGCCCCAGAACGCCTTGGTGGCGTAGCTGTAGACCTGGCCCGTGATGTCGGAGGCTTCAAGGCGCATCGCCTCGGGCTCTGCTACGCCGATGATCTCCAGCGGATGCGCGGCCCTGGTGGCCGTAGCCGGCTGCCAGATCGTCTTGCCGATGGCGGCCTCGGGCGTGGCAAATCCCATATGCTCGGCCAGCCGGCTGTCGATCACCACGGAATAGACCGGCTGGGACACCCTGAACGCATACAGCGAAACAGGCGCCGTATCGTGCTCCCTGTCGAACTCCCGGCCTGCAAGTATCTTCAGATTCAGCGCCTCGAAATAATCATAGCCGATGCTCTTCACGCGTATGCCGGTCTTGGCCGCGGCGGCATCTGCGGTTGCTGCGACCTGCTGCGTATTCGACAACGCGCCCCACGGAGGAATATCGACAACCGAGACCGCCTTGATGCCCGGCCGGCCTACAATGCGGTTGGCGAGCGTTTCATAGTCGACGCCGATAGGCCGCAGGTCGTTGAGCAGAACCACCGGATCCGCCCGCGTGGCCAGCGTCGCATCGCTGAGGTGGGCGCGCTGGAAATACATCACCGCAACTAGGATCAGCAGGAAGCTGGCGCTCGCGAACTGCACGCCCACCAGCAGCCGCGCCATGGCGCCGGAACCGGACCGCGACCTGCCCGAGCGCAGCGCCGCCGCCGGCCGCACCTGCGACAGCACGAGACCGGGATAGGCGCCAGCGGCAAGGCTGACCGCCCCGATGACCCCGGCAATGACGCCGAAGGGCGCAAGGCCACCCTGCATGAAATAGAGGATGTCGATGCCCGTCGAACTCGCCACCGCCGGCGCGGCGAGGGCCAGCACGGCAAACGCGATGACCACAGCAACCAGCGTCAGCGCCAGCGCCTCGAGCCAGGCCTGCACCATCACGGCCAGCACGCCCGCGCCAAGCACACGCCGCATGCCCACCTCCCTCGCCCGGCCCGAGGCAAGCGCAGTCGCAAGGCCCGCATAGTTCATGCAGGCGACCGCAAGCGTGAGAATGCCGAGCCCGAGAAGGATGGAGATCGTTGAAAGCCCCGGCCCAGTGCCGGCAAAGAGTGCAATATCAAGCTCGCGCCCGGCGAACTCGCTGATCGGGAAGGCGGTAAGGCCGACTTCGACCCTCTCTTTCTCCTCCTTCGTGATCCGCCGATCCACAAAGGCCGGCAGCCGCGCGTTGAACGCCTCGATCGATGCGCCGCGGGCCAGCTGCACGAAGTTGTACCCGCCTGCCAGGTTCAATTGCTGGGGCAGCCGGTCGAGCGCAATGCCGCTCGGGCTTGAGCTGAGATTGCGGAGCAGATCGAACCGGAGGATCGAATCCGGCCCGTCGCCCATGAAGGAAGGCTGGCGCACCGGGCCGATGACGCCCGTCACGACGAGGTCCTCCTTGCCGCTGAGCAGGATGGATTTGCCGAGGGCAGGCGCCTGCCCGAACAGGCGCAGCGCCAGGCTCGACGTGATCACCACGCCATTTGGCTGCGCCAGCGCCGTGCGCGGATCGCCCGCAACGAAAGGCAGGTCGAAGATGTCGAGGAATTCCGGATCCACCGCCGCGGTGTTTGCGATCGCACGGTTGCTCCCGGCAGAGGCGGGGATGTCCGCCTCTTCCATGGCGCGCGCGGTTGTCTCGACCTCGGGAAAGTCCGCCTTCAGGAGGGCGGGCAGCGCGTGGGAGCTCTGGGTGGACTGCTCGGGCGCTTCTCCGACATAGGTCCAGCTCTGGGCCATGACCACGGTGCGCGCCGCATTGGCGTGGTAGCTGTCCGCCGAGCGCCAGTAGGTCGCGATGCCATACGCCGCGATGAAGCAGGCCAAACCTAGGGCCAGGGTGAGAATTCCCGCCGCCGTCGTGAACGGCCTGCGCAGGAGATTGGCGAGCGCGGTGGTGATGTAATGCCGGAACATGGTGAACCTCCCTCAGGCGCGGCGAAGAACTTCGGCAGGACGAAGCATGGCAGCCTTCAGCACGACGCCGATGACGGCCGCCCACGCCAGCAGGAGCGTCAGTCCCATGCTGATGAGAAAGGGCGCCACGGTGAGATCGATGCGGTTGGTGAAGGCGGAGAGATAGGCGTTCGCCGCCACCCACGCGATCGGCCAGGCCAGGATGTTGCCGATCAGGACGGGCCTGGAGAAATCCGTCAGCAAGAGGCTCACGACGCGCGATGCCGACGAGCCCAGCGTCTTGCGCACCGCCACCTCATGCCGCCGCTTCACCGCGACATGGACGGCGATGCCAAGCAGCCCGATGGATGCGATCAGGAACGCCGAGAGCGCGAGCCCCATGAACAGCTGGCTGATGCGCGAGTACTGGCGATAGCTCTGCTCGAACAGCGCGTCGAGGAACCGCACATTGAGCGGCACGTCCGGCGAAAGCCTCGACCATGCGCCGCGGATAGCCTCCATTGTCTGCGGAAGCTTGTCCGCCGCGATCTTCAAGATGGGAATCTGGCCGCTGACCGCCGGGTTGTTCGCAACCGCCGGCGCGAACATGTACATGTGGCCGCGCATGAGGCTGGGGCCGCTCATCCGCATGCGGTCTGTATCGGTGACGCCGATGATCCGCGCCGCCTGCTGCGGGCGCCCGAAGGAACGCGTCAGCTCTGCCGGCATGTAGACGATCTGACCAACGGCCGCCGCCGGCGTCTCGAAGCCCATCGCCTCTGCATAGGAGACGTCCACAACCAGCGGGATGGGGTCGGGCCCGTTGTCCTGCATCAGCAAGGTCGGCCGGGTGTCGCGCTGCCGGTCGAACACGCGCCCGGCGACGAGTTTCAGGTCCAGCGTTTCGAAATAGTCGTAACCAACCTGCTTCAGATACCCCGACGGCGAACCCTTTGCCGCGGCATCGGGCGAACGCAGGAAGTTCATGACCGACGTGCGCGAGGTCCACGGCAGCCTGTCGGATACGGTAATGCTCTTCACGCCGGGAATGCCGCGCAGCTCGGCTTCCAAGGTTTCGATGGGAATTCCGATCGGCTTGATGTCGTTGAGCGCGACGATCTGATCGGAATGCGGCCCCAGCGCCAGCTCTTCCAGATGCGTGCGCTGCTGCTGGGCGACTGTCACCAGGATCAGGAGGAAGCTCGCGCTGGCGAACTGCACCCCGACGAGTATGCGCGCCACGAAGCCGGGCCCGCTGCGCGATTTCCCGCTGCGCAGCGCATCGGCCGGACGCACTCTGGACAGAACGAGAGCCGGATACGACCCGGCGACGAATGTCACGGCCGCCACGATCATGGCGATCACGCCCCACGCCTGCGGGCCGCGGGAGAGGAAATAGATGATGTTGACGCTCATCATCGATTCGATGATCGGGGACGCCAGCGCCAGAATGCCGATGGCCAGCGCCAGCGCCGCCAGCGTGAGCATGAGCGCCTCCAGCCAGGCCTGCAGCATGACGAGCGCGCCGCCTGCGCCCATCACCCGGCGCATTCCGAATTCCTTCGTGCGCCCGGCCGCCTGAGCCGTCGCAAGGCTCGCATAGTTGATGCAGGCGACGACAAGGGTGAGCAGTCCAAGTCCGAGGAGGACCGACACCGCAGTCAGCCCCATCTTGTTCTCGGAGAACAGCATGGCGTCGAGCCGCCGGGTCGAGGCTTCGCTTATCGGATACGGGATCAGTGTGAGGGTGACGGCATCCCGCACTTCTTTCGGCATGTGCTTCTGCACCAGCTCAGGAAGGTGAGCCTGCAGGGCCGGGATCGAGACGCCCGGCTTCAGCACGCCGATGGTGTAGATCCGGGTCTCCGCCCAGAATGGCCGGGCGTCGCGCTGGATCGCGGTTGGATTTGTCGCCCAGGTCTCGATCAGGTCGAACCTGATTTCGAAGTCCGGCCCGGCGCCCATGAAGGATGGCTGACGAACGGCGCGGATCACGCCGCTCACCCGGGCGTCGCGCTTGTTGTCGATGCGCACGATGCCGCCCATGGCCGAGCCCTGCGGGAAAAGCCGCTTGGCCGCATCTTCGGTGAGCACGACGGTTCCCGGCTGCGCCAGCGCGTCAGCCGAACCCGCGATATAGTCGAAGTCAAACACGTGCAGGAAGTCCGGCTCGGCGACCGCGATGTTCATCAGCTGCTTGCTGTCGCCGGCCGAGACGGCAAGGTCCTCTTCCGAGAACACGCGAACGGTTGTTTCGAACTCCGGAAAGTCCTGGCGCAGAATGGGCGCAATCGTCGCCGGCGTTCGCGCATTCACCGGCACTTTCTCGCCGTTCACCGGCTGGAAGAGTGCGCCCACGATGATCGTGCGGTCCGCCCGCCGGTGATACCCGTCCGCCGACTGCCACCACGTCGCGATGCCCCAGGCGGCGATGAAGCAGGCCAGCCCCATCGCCAGCGTCAGGATGTTGGCGAGTGTCGTGAACGGCGTCCTGCGGATCTTCGCGAACGCCATGGCAAAGCAGTGACCGATCATGGTGGTTCCCCCTCAGGCGCGGCGCAGGACGGATGCGGGATGGACGGTGGCGGCCTTCAGCACGACGCCGATCACTGCCGCCCATGCAAGGAGCAGCGTCAGCCCCATGCTGACCAGGAAGGGCGCGACGGTGAGGTCGATGCGGTTGGCGAAGGAGGCGAGGTACGCATTGGCCGCAACCCACGCGAGCGGCCAGGCGATCACGTTGCCGATCAACACCGGCTTCGAGAAGTCCGTGAGCAGCAGGCCCACGACACGCGCCGCCGAGGAGCCCAGCGTCTTGCGCACTGCCACCTCATGGCGCCGCTTCACCGCCACATGGACGGCGATGCCGAGCAGGCCGACCGAGGCGATGGCGAAGGCCGCTATGGCAAGCCCGATGAACACCTGGCCGATCCGCGCGAACTGGCGATAGCTCTGCTCGAACAACTGGTCGAGGAAGCTCACATTCAGCGGCACTTCAGGCGAGAGCTTCGTCCACGCCGTCTCGATGGCCTTCAGCGTCTCAGCGACATTTTCCTTGGCAATCTTGACCGAGGGTATCTGCGCCTCGCCCATGATCGCCGAGCCGGGCGCGTAGATATACCAGTTGCCGGTAAAGGGCGTCGCGCCCATCCGCATCCGGTCTGCCTCGACCACGCCGATGATGCGCACGGACTGGCGTGGGCGTTGGAACATGTTGGTCAGTTTTTCCGGCAGCCAGACGACCTGGCCGACGGCGGCTGCAGGTGATGGAAACGCCATGGCCTCGGCAAAGGTGCGGTCGACAACGACTGGGATGGGCTCGGCCCCGTTTGCGGCGAGCATCAGGTTGGGCTTGATCTCATGCTGGCGGTCGAACGTGCGCCCCGCCACGAGGCCAAGGTCCAGCGTCTCGAAATAGTTGTAGCCAACCTGCTTGAGGAAAGCATTCGGCGCCGAAGCAGCCGGATCGACCGTCCTCGCCAGCCCGATCACGGACCCATCGGATGTCCAGGGAAGACGGTCCGAGACGGTGACGCTCTTCACGCCGGGAATGGCCTTGAGCTCGGTCTCCAGCATATCGATGGTGATGCCCAGCGGCAGGATGTTGTTGAGCGCGATGATGGGATCGGAGTGCGGGGCAAGCGCCGCCTCTTCCAGATGAACGCGCTGCTGCTGGGCGACAGTCACGAGGATCAGCAGGAAGCTCGCGCTGGCGAACTGGATGCCGACGAGGATGCTGGCCACGAACCCCGGCCCGCTGCGCGATTTGCCCGAGCGCAGTGCGTCCGCCGGCCGGATGCGCGAGAGGATCAGCGCGGGATAAGCCCCCGCGACAGCCGCTGCGGCGAGGACGATGCCCGCAACCAGCGCCCACGACTTCGGCCCCAGCGTCAGGAAATAGAGCACGTCGATGCTCGCCGACGACATGATGAAGGGAGAGGCAACGGCAAGAACCCCGATCGCCAACGCCAGCGCGATTATGGTGAGCACCAGCGCCTCCAGCCACGCCTGCATCATCACGGCGCCGATCCCGGCGCCGACCACGCGCCGCATGCCGAATTCCTTGGCGCGCGAGGCCGCCTGAGCCGTCGCAAGGCTCGCATAATTGGCGCACGCCACGATCAGCGTGAGCAGGCCAAGCCCGAGCAGGACAGATACGGCCGTCAGCCCCATGCCGTTGGAGGCAAACAGCACGCGGTCCAGCGTGCGCGTGGAAATCTCGCTGACCGGAAACAGCTGCATGCGGAAACCCACAAGCTTGAGATTTTCCGGCGGCACGCGCCGCTGCACGAAGTCGGGCAGGCGCCTGTTGATGTCGCCAACCGTCACGCCGGGCTTGAGCGCAACGAACGTCCAGCCGGACGTTCCAACCCAGTTCTCGATGTTGTCGTGGGGCACGGAGTCCCAGTCCGCGATCATGTCGAAGTTGACTTCAGCGTCCCGGCCTGCGCCCATGAAGGAGGGCTGGCGAACGGCGCGTATCACGCCGGTCACCGTCGCGTCACGCGTGGTGTCGATGCGCACGCTCTGGCCCAGCGCATTGGTGCTGCCGAACAGCCGCCTGGCGGCGTCTTCGGTCAGGACAACGCTGCCGGGCTTGCCGAGCGCGTCCTTTGATCCCGTGATGAAGTCGAAATCGAAGATCCGGAGGAAGGCAGGATCGGCGAAGGCAAAGTTGAGCAGCTGCTTGCGGTCTCCCGCCGAGACGGGAACCTGCGGGCGCCAGTCGATGCTGGCGATCTCGTCGAACTCCGGGAAGTCCTCGCGCAGAAACCTGGCAGCCACAACCGCGGAGCGCGAGCCAAGGGCGCTATCAGCCTGGCCATGCGGCGTGAGGGCCTGTCCAACCACGAAGGTGCGTTCAGCCTCGCGATGATACGTGTCGCCCGACTGCCACCATGTCGCGATGCCCCAGGCGGCGATGAAGCACGCCAATCCCATCGCCAGCGTCACGATGTTGGCAAACGTGGTGAACGGCGTCTTGCGGATCTTTGCGAGCGCCGTGGCGAGATAGTGGCCAAACATGATGTCCCCCTCAGGCCCGGCGAAGAACAGATGCGGGATGCATTGTCGCCGCCTTCAGCACCACGCCGATCACCGCGGCCCAGGCAATCGTGAGCGTGATCGCAAGAGAGAGGGCGAAAGGCGCCGGCGTCAGATCGATGCGCTCGGCGAAGGCGGAGAGATAAGCCTGCGCCGCGACGTAGCCGAGCGGCCAGGCCAGCAGGTTGCCGATCAGCACGGGCACGGAGAAGTCCGTCAGCAGCAGCCGCACGATCCTCGCCGCGCTTGAGCCCAGCGTCTTGCGCACCGCGATCTCGTGCCGCCGCCGCGAGGCCGCATGCACCGCGATGCCCAGGAGACCCACCGTCGAGATGATGAACGCCGCTCCCGCCAGCAGCATGAACATGCCGCCGAACTGGGCGTGCATCCTGTAATGCTCGGCAAACAGCCCGTCATACCAGCGCAGCTTCAGCGGCATGTTCGGCGCAATCTGATCCCACACCCGCCGCACATGCGCCTCTGCGCCCGCGACATCTTCCTTGGCGAACTTCACGACCGGCACCAGCTGCCCAAACGCTTTCGGCCCATAGGCGTAGATATGCCCCTGCAACGGCGAGGCCTCGACACTCGACATCTCGCTCTCGACCACGCCCACGATCTCGACCGGCAAAGCGGCAAGCCCCGCGCCCTTGCGGATGGATTCCGGCACATAGACGATCTTGCCGATCGCTTCCTGCGGCGAGGCGAAGCCCAGCTTCTCCGCCGCCAGCCGATCGACCACCAGCGCCGGCGTGATCGTCGTCGAACCGCGCGCAAGGCTGACCGGAATGGTGTCGCGGTCGCGCTCGAACACCCGGCCTGCAAGCAGTTTGAGGCTGAGCGTGTCGAAATAGCCGTAGTCGGCGTTGGCGTAGGAAAATCCCGGCGCCGGCGCGCCCTGGTCGAGCGAGCGGGAGAGGTTCATGGGGTTCGCGCTGAAATAGCCCCAGGGCGGCGCCATCACGAAGGTGACGTTCCTGATCGCTGGCGACTGCCTGAGCTGTGCTTCCACCGTGTCCGGATCGATGCCCAGCGGCTTGAGCGAATTGAGCACGGCGATCGGTTCGCCGTGAGACGCCAGCGCTGCATGCTCCACCTCGGTGCGCTGCGCCTGCATCACGGTCACCATGATGAGCAGGAAGCTGGCGCTGACGAACTGGATCATCACCAGGATGCGGCTCACCAGCTGCGAGCCCGCCTTGGCTCGGCCAGACCGCAGCGCATCCGCCGGCCGCGCGCCGGAGAGCTTCAATGCCGGATAAGCGCCCGCGATGAAGGCAGTGAACAGCACGATCCCCACGACCGAAGCAATCGCCTGCGGCCCGGCCCCCCACATGTACAGCGGATCAACGCCCAGATTGGCGCGGATGCTCGGCGCTGCGAGCAGCAGCACGATCACCGCCACCGCAAACGCCGCCAGCGACAGCAGCGTCGTCTCGGTCCACGCCTGCAGCATGATGCTCCAGCGCCGCGCGCCGAGCGTCTTGCGCATCCCGATCTCCTTGTTGCGGATCAGCGACTGCGCCGTCGCAAGGTTGGCGTAGTTGGCGCACGCCACAATCAACGTCAGCAGCCCAAGCCCCAGCATCACGGAGATCGCCGACAGGTTGGGCCCGGCGCCGGATGACAGCCCGTTCTCGATCCCCAGCGTCCGCATCCGGCTGATCGGGAACGCGTCGATGAAGAAGGCCGCAGCCTCCCTGGCGTTCGCCGGCAAGCGGCGATTGAGAAAATCCGGTAGGCGCGCGCGCACGCTCGCCAGCGAAGCCCCAGGCTTCAGCTTGACGATCACATAGGCCGGCACGATCCCCCAAACGTTCTCCACCTGCTTGGCAAACGGCGCCTTGTCCCACTGCCGGATGGCGTCGAAGTGCATCGTCACGCCATTGTCCTGGCCCATGAACGAAGGCTGGCGCACCGGCGCAATCACGCCCGTCACCGCCGCATCGTCCTTGCCTTCGACGATCACCGACTGACCGAGGGCCGGCTTGTTCCCGAAGAGCCGCTGAGCCGTCTCGCGTGTGAGCACAACGCCGTTGGGATCGGTAAGGGCGGTCTTCTTGTCGCCCTCCACGAAATCGAAGTCGAAGATCTGCGTGAAGTCCTTATCGGTATAGGCCAGATCGATCATGATCTTCTGGCCGCCCGCAGCCAGCGCCGCCTCCTGCGAGCTTATCGCGCGCGAGACCGCCTCGAACTCCGGAAAATCCTGACGCAGGAACCGCTCCAGCACTGGCGGCGCCACCTGGTTCATCATCCGCGGCCCAGTCGCGTTGGGCGGGTTCATGCTGTAGCTGATGAAGGCGATCCGTTCCGCCCCCTGATGATATGTGTCCGCCCCCCGCCAGAACGTCACGATGCTGAACGCCGCCAGAAAGCACGTCAGCCCCAGCGCCAGCGTCAGCACGTTGGCTGCCGTCGTGAACGGCGCTTTCAGTATGTTGCCGACAGCCGATGCGAGATAATGCCGGATCATGATGTCCCCCTAGGCGCGGCGCAGCACGTCGGCTGGCCGAAGATTTGCTGCGCGGACGGTCTGCGCGCCGACGACGATCCAGGCGATGCCCAGCGTGATCACAAAGCTCAGTACGAACGGCGTCAGCGTGAGATCGACCCGCCGCATGAACGAACTCAGGTAGGCCTGCGCCACAAGATACCCGATCGGCCAGGCGAGTAGATTGGCGATCACCACCGGCCGCGAGAAATCGCGCGTCAGCAGCACCACCACCCGCCACGCCGTCGAGCCCAGCGTCTTGCGCACGCCGATCTCGTGCCGGCGCCGCTGGATCACATGCACCGCAATCCCGAACAGCCCCGTCGCGGAGATCAGGAAGGCGAGCAGCGACAGGCCCCGGAACAGGTTGCCCGTCTGGTCGAACCGCTTGAAGCCCTGCTCGAAGAGATCGCTCGCCAGCCTGGGATTGAACGGACGGGACGCAAGCTTCCCCCACGCCTGCTGGATCGCAGCCATCGCCTGGCTTTCCTGTCCGCGGGCAATGCGGATCACGGGATAGTAGAAGGCGGCGCCGTCATCGATGCCATAGGCGTTGCCGGTCGTGCCTGCGCCCATGAAGTGCTGCGGCGAGTTCTCCACCACGCCGATGATCTCGAACGGCGGCCTGTCCGTGATGAGCTTGCGGGTCGAGGCGCCGATATAGACGACTTGTCCCACCGCCGCCTGTGGCGATGCAAACCCCAGCGTCGCCGCAAGCGCACGATCGATCATCAGCGGATCTGTCGCGCGCGAAGGATCGCGCGGCGCCGATGAGCCCGGTGCGCGCGATATGGCGCCCTTGTCGCGGCTTTCGTCATAGACGCGGCCGGCGAGCACCTTGAAGCTGAACGCCTCGAAATAGCCAAAGCCGACGCCGGTCACCATCACCGGGTATTCCGCCGACCCGGCCTCGGGCGAGCGCGCAAGCGGCGCAACGTTGCTGTAGGTCGACCAAGGCAGGTGATCCATCGAGCTGACCTGCCGGATCTCCTGCCGCGACCCCAGCGCCTGCTTGAGTTTCTCGGCCGTCACGCCCGTCAGCGTACCGGGATCAAGGACAACGACAGGATCGCGGCTCGCCCCGAAGGCCTGGCGAAGGAAAGCGTTCTGCTGGCCCAGCACCAGCACGGCAATCAGGAGAATGCTCGCCGTTGCAAACTGCAGCCCGACCAGCGTGTGCGAGACAAAGCGCGGCCCCGAGCGCGACTTGCCCGTGCGCAGCGCATCCGCCGGACGGATACGGCTGAGCGCAATCGCCGGATAGGCGCCAGCCGCAACAGCAACCACGACCGCCAGCAAGGCCGCCGCCAGCACAAAGCGCGGATCGCGGAACAGCACCGCGCCAAGATCGATACCCGTCTGCGCGTGGACGACGGGCGCCGCCAGCCAGCATCCCAGCAAGGCAAGCCCAAGCGCGATCACTGTAAGCAGGGCCGACTCCGCAAAGGTCTGCGTCACGATCTCGTTGCGGCTGGCGCCTAGAACCTTGCGCATCCCGACCTGCTTGAAGCGCGACACCGCCTGCGCCGTCGCGAGGTTTGCGTAGTTGAGGCACGCAACGCCCAGCACCATGATCCCGAGCCCGAGCAGAACCTGCGTCACGGAAAGCCCGCTGCTGAATCCTCCGAAAAGTTCGACATCGAGGCGGCGCGCCTGCAATTCGCTGATCGGGAAGGAGCTGATGTCGACCGTCGCAATCGCCAGCTGCGCCGCCGGAACGCGCCGCTCATCCAACTGCGCCAGCCGCTGCCGGAACGCGCCCGGCGTGAGCGAGCCGTCGGCGGGCAGAAGGGCATAGGTCGTGTACTGCAGCGACAGCCAGTTTTCCTGTGCGGCGGACGCCGGCGCCGGCCAGGCGCTGACATAATCGAACCGCACGCCCGGCGGATCGACATCGCCCATGCTCGTCGGCTTGGGGATAGGCGCGATCACGCCCGTCACTGTCACGTCCCGCTGCCCGTTGAGCGTCAGGCGCCGCCCAAGCGCAGGCGCGTTGCCGAACAGCTTTTCCGCCGCCTTCTGGGCCAGGACCAGCCCATCGGGCGCCTCGAGCGCGCGGACCGGATCGCCGGCCAGGAATTTGAAATCGAAAATCCTGAGGAAGCCCGGATCGGCATTGGCCCCGTAAAGCATGATCTCCCGGCCATCGGCCTTGACCGAGATCTCGCCGACGCCGCGCAGTCGAGCCACTGCTTCGAGCCCAGGAAAATCCTCGCGCAGGTATTTCGCCAGCGGCTCGGACGTCGCAGACGAAGCGCCCGAGCTTCGTCCATCCGACACCAGGCTCAGCTTCTGCGTCATCACCTGAATTCGAGGCGAGTTGGCAAAGTGCCCGTCGCTCGACTGCCACCACGCCATCACGCCCCATGCCAGAATGAACGCCGCCAGCCCCAGCGCCAGCGTCAGGATATTGGCGCCCGTCGAAACCGGCGCCCGAACGATCCTTCCGAAAGCCCCGGAGATGTGCCGCCCGATCATGACGTCTGCCTCCTACGCGCGGCGAAGCACGGTTGCGGGTTGAACGGTTGCGGCCCGGATCGTCTGCGCGCTCACGGCCGCCCATGCGATCACGAGCGTGATGCCAAGGCTGATCGCGAACGGCAGAACGCCGATGTCGATGCGGTTGACGAAGGGACTGAGGTAGATCTGCGCTCCAAGCCACGCGACCGGCCAGACGAGGACGTTGGCGATGATCACGGGTATCGAGAAATCCGCCAGCAGCAGGCCGACGACGCGCGCCGCGCTTGATCCCAGAGTCTTGCGCACACCGATCTCGTGCCGGCGCTTCTGCGTCATATGCACCGCCATGCCGAAAAGGCCGATCGACGAGATCAGGAAGGCGAGAATCGACAAGGCGAGGAACAGCCGGCCAACACGTTCGAACGTGCTGAAGGTCTGCTCGAACAGCTGGTCTTCGAACTTGTAGTCGAGCGCAACGGACGGGGCGAGTTCGGCCCACACGCGCTTCAGGGCTGCAAGGCCGCGCTCCACATCGCTGGCCGACAGGCGGATCAGCGGGTAGGCGCCGGGATGGCCGGTTACAAGTGAGTACAGCGCGCCGCCATCGGCTTCGCTCTGGATGTCGTAGGGGCGCGCTTCGACCACCCCGATGATCTCGCTGGCGTCACCATCGGCCCTGAAGATGCGCTCGCCAACGGCGGCTCCCGGGCCGGAGAAACCGAGCTGCCGGGCATACACGTCGTCGATCACGATCTTGTCGTAGCGGTTTGTCTTCAACGGATCTCGGTCCGATGAGTGCACGCGGCCTGCCAGTGTCTTCTGGCCATGAATGTCGAAATAGTCGAAGCCAACGCTGCGGCCGATCACCTCGGGCGCCGACCGGGCCGCTTCCGGTGTCCGTCCCATGCGGCTGGTGCTCTCGCCCGGCTGCCACGGCATATCGCGTGTTTCGCTGATGGTCTTTATGGCGGGATAGCGCGCCAACCGCTGGCGCAGCGTTTCCAGGCTCACGCCTGTGCGCGATTGGGCCTGCAGCACGATCACCGGATCGGCCCCGGTATTAAGAGCCGTCGCGCGCAGATGTGCGTTCTGCTGGTTGACGATCAGCATCGTGATCAGCAGGGCGCTGGCGCATGCAAACTGGATGCCCACCATCACGCGAACCGCGCTGCGGGATCCTAGGCGCTGCTTCCTGGCCTGCAGCGCATCGTTCGGCCGCAGCCGCGACACGACCAACGCGGGATAAAGCCCGGCGATCACCGCCAGCAACGCCGCCGCGCCTGCGATCTGGCCAAGCTCAGCGGGATCACGCAGCAGCGCGCCGACGATGTCTACACCTGTCTGCGCCTCGATCGCGGGCGCAGCGAGCCAGACGGCGCCGCCCGCGAGCCCAAGCGCCAGAAGCACGGCAAGCCCGGCCTCCAGCCAGCTCTGCATCAGGATGCTGAACGTGCCCGCGCCAAGGATGCGGCGCATGCCGATTTCCTGGGCGCGCCCGATGATCTGCGCCGTCTGCAAGTTGGCGTAGTTCACGCACGCCACGGCCAGTACGATCATGCCGAGACCCGAAAAGATCGCGACAACGGAAAGGACGCCGCCGCTGATGCCGAACAGCAGTGCGTTCATCACGATCTCGGTCACCTGCTCGATGCCGGCCACACCCATCGTGACGCTCATCTCCGCCTTGACGTCTGGTGAAGTGCGCTTGTCGACCAGCTGCGCCAGCCGGGCTGTCAGCTGCTCGCGCCCGAGCGAGCCGTCTTCCGGCAGGAGGGCATAGGTCTCGACAATCAGATTGCCCCAGGCTTCCGATCCCTGCTCCGGCGGCATCAGGGTCAGGTAGTCGAACCGCGCCCTGTACATGCCTTCACTCGTGAAGTGAGAAGGTTGGGGCAGGTCTGCGATCACACCGGTGACGATCATGTGGTACTTGCCGACCAGCACAAGCGGCTGGCCAAGAGCGGGCTGTCCGCCAAACAGACGATCTGCGGCAGCCTTCGTCAGGACGATCCCGTCCGCGCGCAGCAGCGCGGTCTTTGCGTCGCCGGCGATGAAATTGACCTTGAAGATGTCAAGGAATGCCGGATCGACGTTGGACCCCTGAAGCACGACGGAATGATCGCCGGTCGAGGTCTCGACATCCCCGCGCGGCCAGAAGCGTGCGACGGTCTTCAGTTCCGGAATGTCTTCCCGCAGATACTTCGCCAGGGCTGGCGTGGTGCGCGGCCATGCCCCCATCTTCTGCTCGCCGAGAACCGCGCTGCTCGTGAAGATGACCGCTCGATCAAGCGGCGCAATCTGCGCATCGCTTGAGCGCCAGTAGGTGATGACGCCCGAGACTGCGACAACCGCCAGCAGCCCTAGCGCAAACGTGACCACCGAGGCGAGCGACGTCACCGGCGCGGCCACGAACCGCGCCACCGCCATGCCGAGATAATGCCGGATCATTGGATCCTCGCGCGCTCACGGGGTTCGCGTACGGGCGCCGGCGCGGGCTCGGCAACCACGCGCCCATCGACCATGTTGACGATGCGCTCGGCCTCGGATGCGTCCGCCGCGTTGTGGGTCACCATGATGATCGTGGCGCCGTGATCGTGCAGCACGTGGAGCATGTCGAGTACTTCACGGCCGTTCTTGGAATCGAGGTTGCCGGTCGGTTCGTCCGCCAGGATCAGCTTGGGATCGTTGACCACCGCCCGTGCAATTGCCACGCGCTGCTGCTGTCCGCCCGAAAGCTGCGCCGGCTTGTGCTTGGAGCGCGCCTCAAGCCCCACAAGCTCCAGCACCTCCCGCACCCGCTCCTTGCGTTCATTGTGCGCGACGCCGCAATAGAGCAGGGGCAGGGCGACGTTGTCGCGCACCGACAGCTCGTCGATCAGGTTGAAGCTCTGGAACACGAACCCAAGATGCTTCTTGCGCAGCCCGACAAGCTTGCCCTCGGAATAACGCGACACGTCGATGCCATCGAGCACATATTTCCCGCTCGAAGGCCGGTCGATCATGCCGAGGATATTCAGCAGCGTGGACTTCCCGCACCCCGACGGACCCATGATGGCGACGAACTCGCCCTTCTTGATCTCGAGGTTCACCCCGTCCAGCGCCATCGTCTCGACATCGCCAACACGGTAGGTCTTCCGCAGGTCAGTCAGGTTCAGCATGCCCGTCCCCTCTTTGAGGTGTGTTGGAATTCAGTTGAAGTCGATCCGCTCGACGTCCTTGAAACTCTCATAGCTCGACGTGATCACGCGCTCGCCCACAGCGAGACCCTTCACCACCTCGATCGCATCCGGATTGCGCCGGCCCAGCGTCACGTCCCTGCGGCTCGCCGCCTTGCCGTCGCCCGATATCACCAGAACCCACACGCCGCCCGTCTCGTCATAGAACGGGCCATTGGCGACAATGAGGCTGTCAGCCGTCTCGCCCAGCTCGATCCGCGGCCGCATGGTCTGCCCGCGCCGCAAGCTCTTCGGAGTTTCCCCGGTAAAGCGAAGATCGACCTGGAACTGCCGCTCCTTCACATCCGGATAGACCTTGGCGACGGTAAGAGCGTACGACTTGCCGTCCGCCTCCAGGCTCGCACTCTGCCCGATGGCGACGCGCCCCAGATAGAACTCATCCACCATTGCGCTGATCTTGAAGGCGTCGACGGTATCGACCTGCCCAATCCGCTGCCCCGGGCTCACCACTTCGCCGACCTTGAGGTTGAACCCCGTCAGTTGCCCGCCGATCGGCGCCACCACCGTGAGGTTATTCAGGTTCTGCCGCACCAGCGTCAGGCTCTGCGTCATCCGCCCGATCGAGCTCTCCAGCTGCGCAACGTTGCTCTTCGCGACCCCCCGCTCCGCCGTCTGCGAATCCTCGATGCTCTTCCTGTCCGCCTGCAGGTGGGCGAGATCGGCTTCGAGGTTGAAGATCACCGATTTCGAGACGCCTTCATTCTCCAGCGGCTTCTGGCGCATGAGCTGGTCCTGCGTGCGTGCGATCTCGCGGTCGACGCTCATCAGGTCGCGCTGGTTGCGCAGCTCGCTCTGCTGGAAGGCCAGCCGCGCATTGGCGAGATAGTTTTGCGACTCCGTCAGCTGCGCCTCGCGGCCCAGCACCTCCAGCTCCAGCCGCGTATTCTTGAGCCGGGCGAGCGGCATGCCGGCCGCCACCGCCGCGCCGTCCTCCGCCATCACCTCGGTCACCTGTCCGCCCTCGACCGTATCGAGGAACACAGTGTCCTGCGGCGCCACATTGCCGGTCACGGGAACGTAGTCGCTGAACACGCCCTTCTCGACCGCCGAGATCGTCACCCGGTCCGTCGAAACCGACAGCGTCTTCGTGAGGCCATAGCGCAGATACCCGAACACCCCGACCGCCAGCACGATCAGAATCAGCAAGGCGCCGACGACGCGCACCGGCGTGATGCGCTGGGGCTTAACCGCCCGGTCCATCGCCGAAAGGGTAGGGGCGTCCGAAGCCGGCGCCGCCGCCGGTTGTGCGGATTCGGGAGCAGGCGCCCCTGCCTGGGGACCTTTTCCTTGCCGAAACTTGGCAATGACGCTCATTTACCCCGGCTTTCCGCAATCAGCCCGGCCCAATGACTTAGCCAGACGTTAGTGTATTAGGTGTCTAATACACCACATATGGACGCAAGCTGTCAATCGCGCTATATTCGATACCGGTCAGACTTAGTCATTGCCAGGCAGGCCTATTGGCCTGCGAACTTCTGGAAGGTGGAACCATGACGGCAAGTGCGGTGGCGCCGTGGAATGACGGCCAGCCGATCTACAAGCAGATCATGGAAACCGTGATCGGGCGCATTCTCGAAGGGGCATACCCTGAGGGAGAGCTGCTGCCGTCCGTGCGCCAGCTCGCCGTCGACTTCGACGTCAGCCCGCTGACGGCCGCAAAGGTCATCACCGAACTCTCGCGCGAGAACATTACCGAGAAGAAGCGCGGCATCGGCTTCGAGGTCCGCAAGGGCGTGCGCAAGGTGCTCCTCCACCGCGAGCGCAAGCGCTTTATGGACGAAGAGTGGCCAGAGATCCGCGCCCGCATGCGCCGCATGGGCATCGAAGTCCGAGACCTCCCGCGCGACTGACGCGGCGCCCGTAGGGGTGCATTAGGCCGAAGGCAGTAATGCCCCATCGCGCCGCGACCACCGACGGCGCGCGACGCCCACGAACCATCGCGCCACGACAACGAGGAGGTGCATTGCGGGCTTCGCCCTAATGCACCCTACGGTCCCGGGCTCGCATTCACGCCTGCGCGACGGGCAGGAAGCAGGAACATGTCGAAAATATCATCTAGGATTATATTCCCACGCACTTGGATATGTGCTTATCTGCTTGTGCCTGTCCTGAGGGAGGTTTCGAGATCGACCGAAGCTTCGGGATGGACAGGCGGCGGCCGGCGTGGCCGTCAGCGTGTCAGGACGAGGAGCGATCTTGCGATCAAGCCTTGAGCACCGGCAAGCAAGCCAGTCATGACTGAGACACGGCCCAGCAGCTCAGGCGCTGCAGACCTGTTCCCGGTTGCGAGGCGAAGCGAACGTTGGCGGCATTGCCTCCGGGGAGTGAAACCGGAGGGTCCAGGGTGGTTCGGTTCAAAACCCTGCACGACGGAACCGGCACACGGCTTGGAGCTAAGGCCCCTGGCGGTACTTATCGCCTGGTGCGTCGCAACAACTCCAACGTACCCGAGCCGGGAAAAACGGCCGCTCCACGGGGCGCGTGAAGACGCGCACATCCAGCAGCAATGCTGGAACAGGACGACCCGTCGGCGCACTCCACGCGCCCCGCTCCCTCGTTCGAGGGGGAGAGAGCTGCAGCGACCCAGGCGGTGTTCACCGGCCTGAATGCGAGCGCATGCCCGTATGGTGCATTAGGCCGAAGGCCGTAATGCACCATCGCGCCACGACCACCAAAGGCGCGCAACGCCCACGAACCATCGCGCCACGCCCACGAAGAGGTGCATTACCGCCTTCGGCCTAATGCACCCTACGACGAACGAAATTCACGGCCAAAGGAGGCCCAACATGAAACGCGACTTCAAGGAAGACTTCCACATCGCGCTCAGACAGGCGCGCATCGCCATGCATCGCGGCGACGTCGCCCAATCCGAGCGGTGGACCCAACTCGCCGAACGCCATCTCGATATCGGTTTGCGCTATCGGCAGATCAGGCTCGACATGCCGATGGACCGCCGCCTTGCGCCGAGGCGTGGCCGATGACCCCGGATCTGATTGAACGCGCTACGCGCCACCTGGCCAAGGCGACTGCACGCGGCGATCTCGACGCCGCCTTCAAATGGACCTTCATCATCGATCGTCAGCTCGACATCATCGCCCGTCTCGCCTGCATCGATGAGACCGATCCTCGCCTCAAACGCTATCGCCGCCCCATCGCCCGCATGCGCTCCGCCATGCTGGCCGTGATGGAATCGCCGATGCAGCGCTCAGAAAAAGGTGGATGACCTCGTGCTGCCGCACGACTGACCACACGTCCGTTCATCTTCGCGTGGCTCTGGCCATGAACCCCACCTGAACAAACGCCAGAACACCAGCAAACAAAGGGCTGCGCGAGAATCTGCAGATCATGCGTGTACTGAATTTCGCGTTCAGGCGCGTGTCATGTTCAGCGCTGCAATCTCCTCACATGTCGAGCGCAAGAACAGGTCAGCGCGAGACCAGATTTGGAGCTTGAAAGTCATGAAACGCACCATCCTCACTGCGATCGCCGCCATCGCGCTCCTTGCCTCGACCGGCGTCGCCAACGCACAGAACCGGGTCAAGATCGACCAGTTCGGATTCGGCCACGGCACGGCCCAGTCGCAAAAAGGCGACCGCAACGGCGCCGTCACCATGCAGTCCGGCCGCGGCCACTACTCGTCCGGCGTGCAGAACGGCTACAACAACTTCCTGCGCATGGACCAGTACGGCACGAAGAACCGCGCCACGACTGACCAGCTCGGCGACAGCAACCTCGCCGTCACCGGCCAGGACGGTCTCGCCCTCTCGTCCACCACGATCCAGACCGGGCGCGGCAACGTCGCCGGCACGGCGCAGATCGGCACCAACAACCGCGCGCTGACGGACCAGAACGGCCGCAACAACGCCTCGGCCATCATCCAGGTCGGCAACGGCCAGGACGTCGAAGTCCGCCAGCACGGCAACGACAACATCTCGGTCGTCGTGCAGAGCGGCTACAACTAAGCGGTTTTCGCGGGAGGGACCGAACATCCCTCCCGCGGACTGCCGCTCCACTGAACTCGAGAGTTATGGAGCACTCAAATGACCCGCATTATCGCAACTCTCATCGCATCGACGGCCCTCGTCGCATGCTCGTCCGATCCTCAAGCCACGGCCGATACGTCCACGTACACGGTCGCCCAAACAACATCGCTTCCGCAGCCCTATGAGCCCGCGCCCGAACTCGACGGCGCACCGCTCGCCCCAGAAGCCTTCGCCCCAGAAG
>DASYKO010000270.1:0-8832 GCA_035995285.1 Hyphomonadaceae bacterium
CATAATGGCGATCACATCGCCGAGACATCTATCCCGAAATGTCTCCCGAGGCTCCCTACCCCGCCCTCTGCGAAACTTTGCGACAGTTATGAACGCAACAAAACCCGCGCGAACTCAGTTGTTCATGCGGTCGGACGTTACTTGTTCGTGCGCCCCGAAGCGGAGTCACTCCCCGCCGGCGGGCACGACAAAAGGAGATCTGATATGAAACGCATCCTTCTCGCCGCCGCGGCCTTCGCCACCATCGCGATGCCCCTTGCGGCCTCCCCCGCTTTCGCCGACCAGGCCCCGCAATACTCGCGCGGCAATGACCGGCATGACGACCGCAACGACAACCGTCGCGACACCCGCACGGTCGTGAAGCACAAGACCGTCTGGCATGACACGCGCCGCGACGCCCGCTGGGACGCCAACCAGCATAACGGCTACTGGACCGGCAATGCCTGGCACTATGGCCCGCCGCCCGCCTCCGCCTACCGCACCCGCGGCTTCCAGCTCGGCTACAAGCCCTGGGCCCGCGGCGACCGCCTCGGCTATTACGGCAACCAGTATCGCGAGGTGGACTACCGCACCTACCACCTCCAAGCCCCGAAACGCGGCTACCACTACGTCCGCGACGACAACTCAGGCGAAATCATCCTCGCCGCCGTCGCGACCGGCATCATCGCCTCGATCATCGCCAACAACTAGGCGAGCCAGCCTGATCTGACGGCATGAGCCCGACAAGACGCCGCCCCGGAGGAAACTCCGGGGCGGTTCTGTTTCAGGTCGATTGATTCAAGCCAGCAGGCTTTCCGCGCAGTCAACGACAGTTTCCGTCGCCGGACGCGTCTTGAGGCCGATGATGTGGCGCGCCTTGTCCGACGAAAAACGATGGCTGCGATGGAGCAGCGGTTTCAGCGTGTTGAGCGCGGAGTTGAAATTCCCGCCGACCTTCACGATCCAGTCCGGCAGTTCCTTCGTCGGAACCTTGTCTCCGCGCGCGCCCAGCTTCGCGCGCAGCGTCGCGGCGATGTCCTTCATCCACATGAAGTCGCCATTGACGATCAGCCTCTGCCCTGCCGCCCCGGGAGCGGTCATCGCATCGACATGGGCCGTGGCCAGATCGCGCACATCGATGATGCCGAGCCCGACATTGGGAATGCGCGGCATGCGGCCATCGATCAGGCGCTGGATGAACTGCACAGAGCCGAGGCTGTCCTTGCTGAGCACGGGGCCGAAGACACCCGCGGGCAGGATGGTGGTGAATTCGACGCTACCGCCTTCGGCGCGCATGAACTCCCACGCCGCCTTCTCGGCCAGCGTCTTGGAACGGCGGTAAGGATCCTGTTTCGAGGGATCGCTCCAGGTCTCTTCATCGCTGATCGTGTCTGCGCCCATCTTCACCGGCGTGGCCGCCCCGCACGACGACGTCTGGACGATCCGCTTGACGCCGGCCCTCACCGCAGCGCGCAGAACACGCAGCGTTCCCTCGCGGGCGGGACGGATGAGGGCGTCCGGATCACGCTCGGATCCCCCGCCCATAGGCGAGGCGACGTGCAGCACATAGGCGCAGCCCTTCATGCCTTCGTCCCAGCCTGCATCATTGGTGAGATCGGCCACGGCGAATTCGAGCTTGTCCGTCGCCGCCCCGGCCTTCGCCGTCGCCGCACGCACCGCATCGGCCTTGGCGGCGCTGCGCACCGTCGTGCGGACGTCATAGCCGCGCTTGAGCAGTTCGACGATCGTCCAGCCGGCCACAAAGCCCGTGCCGCCCGTCACCAGAACCTTCTCGGCCATCTTGCCCTCGTATCGCTGAAACAGCCCTTGCCGTCATAAGTCTACAGCCGTATACATAGCACATCCGAATAAGTCTACAAGTGTATACCTGAAGGATTGCCGCATGCCTGCCGCCAAGCCCGCGAACGCGAAGAAACAAGCGGCGCTCCGCCCCCGCAATGCGGCCGCGACGCGCGAGGCGATCCTCAAATCCGCCCGCAAGGCCTTCGCCGCCCATGGCTATGACGGGGCGGGCCTGCGCGAGATCGCGGCCGAGGCAGGCGTCACCGCCATGCTGGTCAACCGCTATTTCGGATCGAAGGAGCAATTGTTCGAGGAGGTGATCGATCACACCATGGCCGGCGCCAGCGTGATCCGGGAGGGGATCGGCGACCTGCCCAATCTGGGGGATTATCTCGCAGCCGGATTGCTGGCGACGACCAGCCCGGATGCGGCCCCGCTCGATGGCTCGCTGATGATGATCCGCTCGGCTTCCACGGCCAATCCAAGGGTGGCGGAGATCGGCCGCCGCCAGATCGAAAAGCGCCACCTGAAGACGCTGGCCGCCGCCCTGAAGGGCGAACATGCCGCCGAACGCGCCGCCCTGATCCTCTCCCTTATCGCGGGGGTACAGGTGATGCGGCAGATGATCGGGCTCTCGGCGCTGGCGAAAACGCCACCCGCCACCCTGCACAAACTGCTGGCCCCGGTGATCCAGAAGCTGGCCAATCCTCCCATTCGGCCTCCGCGTTAGCGCTTTCAGGCCCCTATCACTCGCCTCTCCTGCTGCTCCCTCTTTGCCCGGACCACGCCGCCCCTTATCTTGGGAACATGCTTTTCCCAGCCAAGCCGGCGCCCAAGGCCGCACCTGTCACCCATCACAACGACGTCTACGACCCGTTTTCGGCGGCGGTGATCCATGCCGTGGAGCGGGCCAGCCCCTCCATCATCGGCGTGCGCCGCGGCCGCCGCGGCCGCTCCGATGCATTCGACGGCGCAGGCTCCGGCGTGCTCTTCACCACGGACGGCTTTGCCCTCACCAACAACCACGTGGTCCGCGATGCCGACCGGATCGAAGCCTCGCTGCACGATGGCCGCATGATCGAGGCCGATCTCGTCGGCGCCGACCCGGATACGGACCTCGCGCTCATCCGCCTGCGCACATCGCAACTACCGCCCGCCGAACTCGGCGATTCCGACCGGCTGAAAGTCGGCCAGCTTGCCATCGCCATCGGCAACCCGCTGGGCCTGCAGGCGACCGTCACCGCCGGCGTCGTCTCCGCCCTGCGCCGCACGCTGCGCGGAGAAAGCGGGCGGCTGATCGAGGACGTGATCCAGACCGACGCCGCCCTGAACCCCGGCAATTCCGGCGGCGCGCTGGTCGATGCAAACGGCTGCGTCATCGGCATCAACACGGCGATCATCTCCGGCGCGCAGGGCATCTGCTTTGCGGTTCCGATCAACACCGCCAACCGCATCATCCCCGAACTCATGCGCGACGGCCATGTGGTGCGCGGCTGGCTCGGCGTCGCGGGACAAAGCCAAGGCCTCGCCCGCGCCCTCGTGCGCCGCCTCGAGCTGCAGACCGAAGCTGGCGTGCTCGCCGTGCAAGTCGTTCCCGGCGCCCCGGCGGACCGCGCAGGCCTGCGCGCAGGCGATGTGATCCTCGCCCTCAATGGCGAGCCCACCGAATCCGTCGACGCCACCCACCGCATCCTCAACCGCGACACCATCGGCAAGAAAGTACCGATGCAGGTGCTGCGCGACGGCGCCAAGGTGACGCTGGAGCTCAAGGTCGAGCCCAGACCCAAGGAATAGGGCTTCCCGCCGCCAGCCGCTCGCCAATCCCTCCGCTTGCACTAAGTCATGCGCGGAGGCTGGAACATGAAACGGCGCGAATTCCTGTTAAGCTCCGGCGCAGTGCTCGCCATCGCCAGCTGCACGCCCAAGCCCACTCCCGCCGCCGATCCCTTCCCCGCTGCGTTCGCCCCCGTGCGGAATGTGCTGAAAAAGCAGATCGCAGACATGACGATCCCCGGCTCGGTTTTCCTGATTGCGCACAATCTCAAGGATGTGGGCGACAAGGACGAAGTGATCGTCAGCGCCGACGGCGTCACGACGGTCGGCGGCTCGGCGCCGATGCAGCGCGACACCATCTTCCGCATCGCCTCGATGACCAAGGCGGTCACGGCAGCAGCAGTGATGATGCTGGTCGAGGAAGGCAAGCTGACCCTGGACGAGAATGCCGAGCGCCTACTGCCGGAACTGGCCAACCGCAAGGTGCTGAAAACCATCTCCAGCCCGATCGACGACACCGTGCCTGCGTCCCATCCGATCACCGTGCGCGAGATCATGAACTTCACATTCGGCTACGGCATCAATTTCGATCCGTCCCTGCCGATCAACAAGGCCGGGGCCGAGCGCCAACTCACCCTTGCCGAGCCGACCCCAATGACGCCTCACGCGCCAGACGAATGGATGAGGCTCTTCGGCGAGCTGCCCCTGATGTACCAGCCGGGCGAGCGCTGGCTCTACAATGTCGGCAGCCTGCTGCAGGGCGTTCTGGTGCGCCGCGCCTCTGGCCAGGACTTCGACACATTCGTCTCCGAGCGCATCACCGGCCCGCTCGGCATGAAGGACACGGCCTTCTTCGTGGCCCCGGACAAGCTCAACCGCTTCGCCGGCTGCGCGAACTTCACCGATCCTGCGACGAAGAAACAGACGCGCATGGACAAGGACGGCGCCGAGAGCGCCTACGCCACGCGCCCCATCTTCCCCTCCGGCGCAGGCGGCCTCTGCTCCACAGTCGACGACTACCTCGCCTTCCAGCGCATGCTGCTGGCCGACGGCGAACTCGGGGGCAAGAAGCTTCTGAGCCCTGAGTCGGTGCGCCTGATGACCACCAACCAGCTCACCGACGAGCAACGAAAAGTGTCCGACAAGAGCCTCACGCCCGGCATGTTCGATGCGGCCGGCTGGGGCTATGGCATGGGCGTGCAGATCGCAGCCAACCCCGACACGGATATCCCCGGCGCCTATGGCTGGGATGGCGGCTTCGGCTCGTCCTGGTTCACCGACCCCAACCGAAAGATCATCTCGATCGTGATGACCCAGTCGCCCGACTTCCTCTTCAACGGCGGCCTCGCCGCCTACCGCAGCGCCGTCTACAAGGCGACGGCGGCAAGCTAGCCCGCGATTTTCCGCACCAGCGTGTCCCAGTAGATGAGGCCTTCGTAGAAGGTCTTCACCGGCATGCGCTCGTTGAGGCCGTGGGCGAAGTCGTCCGAGTCCTTGATGAAGACTTCGCCGACGCCGTATGTGGGAATTCCCGCGGCGCGGTAGAAGACGCCGTCGGTGGCGCCCGCGCTCATGCCCGGCGTCACGGGCACGCCGAGGTGGATCGCCGCGACGGCGGCTTTGACGGCAGCCACAACATCCGGCCGCAAGGGCGAGGCGTCGGAGCTCGAATACTCATCCAGCGGTTTGATCTCGATGGCCTTGCCGGCGAGCTTCTGCAGCTGCGCCTGGACGGTTGCGATCGTCACGCCCGGAAAGATGCGGCAATTGATAGTGGCCGTCGCTGATTGCGGCAGCGCATTGTCGGCGTGGCCCGCCTGCAGCAGCGTCGGGATGCAGGTGGTGCGGATCTGCCCCACCGTGAACGGGCTGTCGGACAGCGTCTTGGCGGCCGCGGCGTCTCCCGGCTTGGCGGCGAAGGCGGTCATCGCCTTGCCCAGCGGCGTCTTGTCGGCTGCCCCTCCGGCTTTCAGCGAGGCGATGGTGGTGTCGTTCCACTGCACCGGAAACTGGTAGGCGCGGATGCGCGAGAGCGCATCGACAATATCGAAGATCGCATTGTCCTTGCGCGGCTGGGACGAGTGGCCGCCGGGATTGTGCGCGGTCAGCGTGAAGCTGCCGAACGTCTTCTCCGCCGTCTGCATCGAGTAAGACGTGGGCTTGCCCGTCGTCTCATCCATCGAGCCCTGCCCGGCATCGGAGTTGAGCGCGAACTCGGCGTCGATGAGATCGCGGTGCTTGGCGATCAACGTCTTGGTGGTGACGCCGGAGGTTTCCTCGTCGCCCGAGAACACCAGCACCATGTCGCGCTTCGGCTTGAAGCCCTCGCGCTTCAGGCGGAGGAAGGTGGCGGAGAGGCCCGTGACGCCCGACTTGTTATCGAAACTGCCGCGGCCGTAGAAATAGCCGCCCTCCTCGATCAGCGCGAAGGGGTCACGCGTCCAGTCCGACTTGTGCGCCGTCACCACATCCATGTGCCCAATGAAAAGGATGGGCTTGCCCCCCGATCCATCGCCGCGATAGCGCACGACCAGAGCGGCGGTCTCGCCCATCGGGATCACGTTGACATCCGCCGCCGCAAAGCCAGCCGCCTTGAACTTGTCCGCCAGCCAGTTCGCCATCTCGGGGACCTTCTTCCCCTCGACGGACGTGTCGAGCTCGACCACCCGCTTGTAGATCTCCCGCGCCTCCGCCTTAGCCGCATCCGCCGTCGGCGGTTCGGCCCAGGCAGCAAAAGAGGCGGCCGTGCCGGCCAGAAAGGTCGCACAGAGAATCGCGGCTTGGATGCGCATGGCTTGGGTCCTTCGGCAGGTCCGTGAAGGCGTAGACCTTACCCAAGCCGCAGGCATAGCGCCAGCGCGGGCGGTGGTTCGCATTCCTCATCAGTCTCGCACTGGCGAACCTGATCATCGACTGTTACGTTTCTCCCTCGCACCCCAGGGAGAAGAGCATGATGAAGCGTCTGACGGTTCTCGCACCCGCTTGGGTTACGGCGCTTGTGGTCTCCGCAGGACTGTTCGCCAGCGCGGCTGCCGCCGACGTGGTCACCGACGCCGCTGCCAAGAAGATCGCCGCAGGAAAATACGTCGAGGCGATTGCGGATCTGGATGCAGCCTACAAGAAAAATCCCGGATCGCTGGAATACAAGAAGGCTTTGGGCGGTGCGCATTTCGCGCAGGGCCAATCCACGATGAACGATGCGCAGCTTCCGCCCATGCGGAAATACCCGGCAGCTCTGACGTCGTTTCGCAAGACCGTGGAACTCGATCCTCAACACGCTGAGGCGAAATCGAGCATCAAGATGATCGAGGACATCTACACCTCGATGGGCCGCCCGATACCGCAATAGACCCGCGCCGAATTCGGCAAGCCGGGTCTGCTGGATATAAGCGATAGCGCCATGGCCCGGCCGCCATCTCCGAGTTCGGTGAGATCAAGCCGGCGACCGTGGGCAGGGCGAGCGACGCCATTGGCCCATTTCAGACGCTTACCATCGGAAAAAATTCGCCGGCGATATTGCTGGCGCCTATACTCTCTTGCGGTCGCCTTTTTCCTGGATTGGAAGTTGTTGTTGCGCGCCTGGGATTGGAGGGGCGGGCATGGTCGCCACATTGGCCTGCGCCAGTTTCAGCCAATCCGCTGTGTCGCCGGGCAAGGCCGGCGCTTTCTGCGGCGGTTGATCGAAACGGAAGGCTGACGTCAGGTCACCGAAGGTCTTGCGGCGCCAGTCGCTGATATTGGTCTCGCGCACGCCGGTGACGCGCTCGACGAATTGCAGGACCGAAGTGTGGTCGAAGTTTTGGCTGCACACCCAGCCGCCGACTGTCCATGGCGAGACGATGATGCAGGGCACGCGGAAGCCGCCGCCGATGGGCAAGCCGTCGACGTATTCCAGCGGCGTGCCGTTCGGAGCAAAGGGCGGCGGCACATGGTCGAACAGGCCGTCATTCTCGTCATAGTTCAGGATGAACACGGTCTTGGCCCAAACGTCCGGATTGGCGGCGAGCTCATTCAGCCTGCGGGCGATGAAGTCAGCGCCGGCAGCAGGAAGGTGGTCGGGGTGCTCGCTCGCTCCGGTCGGAGGGAACATCCAGGAGACGGTGCGCAGGCGATCGTGAAGCACGTCGCTTGCGAACTTGTCCTCGTCCGCGTCCGGCATGCCTCTCAGCCGGAGCGGAGAGTCGGTCGGCGCTTCGCGGAACTGCTTGAACTCCTGGAGCATGTTGTAGTGCCGATTGCCCTTCGCGCCATACTGATAGATGCCCCAGTTGACGCCGGCGGCTTCGAGGCGCTCGGCATAGGTCGTCCAGCGGAAGCCTTCGGGCGGGGCCTTGTTGCTGAGGACCGGACCGCCCGCGTTGCCCTCGGGATCAATCATCCCGGTCATCCAGTAGAGGCGGTTGGGCCAGGTCGGCCCCATGACCGAGCAATGGTAGGCGTCGCACAACGTGAAGGATTCAGCCAATGCGAAATGGAAGGGAATGTCCTCGCGCGTGTGGTAGCCCATGGTGATGGGGCCGTTCTCGCCATCCGCCGCGCGGTGGGCCGGCAGCCACTGATCCATCTTGCCGCCATTCCACGCCTGATGCTGAACCTTCCACGCATGGCTGGTGGAATAGAGCTTCTGCGCATTGGTCGTGTGCGTGTTGAGGCGAAACGGAAGAAGGTGGCCGTCCGGGTGTTGGCCGTCCGGCTGATGAAAGACGTTCTTTCCCGTCGACAGGGTGAGCGCATCCGGATCGCCGAAGCCGCGCACGCCGGAGAGCGTCCCGAAATAGTGATCGAAAGAGCGGTTCTCCTGCATCAGCATGACGACGTGTTTCACGTCCTTCAGCGATCCGGCGCGGTTCGGCGTCTGCGCAAGGGCCTTCTGAAGGTTGGGCGGCAGCAACGTAGAGGCTGCGGCCAGGGAAGCCAAATTTGCGGCGCCGGTGATCAGGCGGCGGCGTGTGAACAATGGCGTGTCCGACATATGTGTTCTCTCCCGGTCGCGAATTGGTCGTGCAGATAGCCAATCGCCGGGAGGCCCGGCTCGTCGTGGAATATCACCAGAAACGCGACAGTTCGGTGATGCCGCACCCGGTCATACGGCCGCAAGGATTTGACAATTAAAAACGCATCGCGGCGATCAAACGGGCCACCGACTATGCAGAAGCAATTCGAGAGGGTGGGGAGAGTGAGATGCCCGCGTCCCAGGTAGTTATCGCTTGAGAGCGAGCGACCGTTTCCGGCGAATTCCGTTGAAAAACTCGACGGCTGAAGCGTTCGATCCATCGG
>DASYKO010000271.1:0-62900 GCA_035995285.1 Hyphomonadaceae bacterium
ATGGACCTTGCGCCGCACTCCCAGGCCCACCTCAACAAGGTGGCGCGCCAGCTCAACGAACGACCCAGGAAAACACTGGACTTCCACTCACCGGCAGAGCGATTTAACGAGTGTGTTGCGTCGACCGGTTGAGATCGCCACCAGTTTCAGCCGTTCAAGCTCCAGAACCGGGCGGCTTGGAACAACTCAATTCGACCCGAATGAGGGGCGCAAATTGCCTTTGCGAAATGGGCGAACTCAGTCGGACAGCGGCCCGGCCATCTCAATCGTCTCTGGTTCTCCGCGAGAGCGGACGAAAAGCAGACGGACCGGCCAGGAACGGCCGGGGTTATCAAGCTCCCGCGTCGGGCAGAGAAGCGCCGTCTCTCAGGCGCGCGGCGTCGCGGGCGGGCGGCAGGCCGAACTGACGCGCGTATTCGCGGCTGAATTGCGAGGCGCTTTCGTAACCGACCGCATATCCGACACGGGCGGCGTTCTGTTTCGTCACCAGCATGCGCCGCGCCTGCTGCAGGCGGATACTCTTCTGGTACTGCAGCGGGCTCATGGCCGTGGCCGCCTTGAAATGGCGATGGAAGGAAGCCGTGCTCATGCCAGCGAGTTCCGCAAGCGCCTCGACGCGCAAGGCCTGATCGAAATGCTCACGGATCCAGGCGATAGCGCGGCGCACCTGACCCAGCCGGCTGTCGGCGCGCGCAATCTGACGCAGCGTCCGGCCCTGCGGGCCCTGGACCAGGCGATAGAGGATTTCGCGCTCGATCATCGGCGCAAGCACGGGAATGTCGGCCGGCGTGTCCAGCAAGCGCATCAGCCGCACCCAAGGGTCCAGCAAGTCCGCGGTGACGGGACTGACAGCGAAGCTCACCGTGTCGTTGTCGTCCCGGCCGGGGAAATCGGTCAGCAGCGCTGCAAGCATCTCGGCATCGAGCCCCATGCTGAGGCCGATATATGGATGGCTCGCGCTGGCTTCGATGATGCAGCCGGAGGCGGGCACTTCGAGCGAGGCGATGAAGTAGTTGTTCGGGTCGTAGCGCATGCGCCGCTCGCCAATCGTCACTTCCTTGGCGCCCTGCAGGACGAGACAGAAGCGCGGCTGGAACATGCCGATCGCAGGTTGCGTGGTGTGCGGGGCGCACGTGATCGCCACGCTCGGGATGGCGCTTTGCACGGTGCCCGGTCCGCCGTGGCGGGTGGCTTGGGCGCGCAGGTGACCCAGGTGTGTCTGCATGGCCAGAAGATCGATCCGCGTCCGGCTGCTGACAAGGAGCCCGCCGCCCGGTTTGAGAGAATCAGGCAAGGATTCGAGCCGATCGGGCGTCCCCGGAGGCCGTTCCGGCGCCATTTAGGCAAGGCGAGCGGTGGATCCTCCCCGCTTCCCCTGTTCCGAAGGAGGCCTCCGTGGCCCAGGCAACCATGACATTTGGCGCGAAATCCACCACCGACGAGGTGCTCCAGGGCGTCGACCTCACTGGCAAGCGCGCTCTGGTGACAGGCGTCTCCGCCGGCCTCGGCGTCGAGACTGCGCGAACACTGGCGGCCCATGGCGCAACCGTCGTTGGGACGGCGCGGGATCTCGAGAAAGCCAGGCGTGCGACCGCCGGCATAGCCGGCATCGAACTCGTCGAAATGGACCTCGCATCCCTGAAGAGCGTGCGCGCGGCGGCCGACAAGCTCAACGCGGCGGGCAAGACGTTCGATCTCGTCATCGCCAATGCCGGCGTGATGGCGATCCCGGCGAAGCAGCTTACCGAAGACGGCTTCGAGACGCAGTTCGGCACCAACCATCTCGGGCATTTCGTGTTCATCAACCGTATTGCGCCGCTGTTCGCCCAAGGCTCGCGGCTGGTGAACCTGTCCTCGGCGGGGCACCGCTATTCCGACGTCAATCTCGAAGACCCGAATTTCGATCGCACGGACTACACCGACTTCGGCGCCTATGGCCGCTCGAAGACCGCCAACATCCTCTTCGCCGTCGAGTTCGACCGCCGCCACAAGGCGCGCGGCGTGCGCGCCACCGCTGTCCACCCCGGCGGCATCCAGACTGAACTCTCGCGCCACATGGCGCCGGGCATGCTGGAGGCGTTGCGCGCACGCATCGTCGAAGACAACAAGAAATCCGGCCTGCCGCCATTCGAGTGGAAGAGCATTCCGCAAGGCGCCGCCACCAGCGTATGGGCCGGCGTCGTCGCACCGGCGGAAGCGGTTGCCGGCCGCTATTGCGAGGACTGCCATGTCGCCGACATCCTCGACGGCGGGGTCGATCTACGCGGCGGCGTGCGCACCTATGCCCTTAACGGCGAACACGCGAAGGCTCTGTGGGCCAAGAGCGAGGAAATGGTCGGGGAACGGTTCTAACGAGAGCGGTTGCTCGAGGGACGGCCCGGTCAACTCCGGCGCCGTCCTCTCTGTCATCGTCTGCTGCGGCTCGATGCTCTACGCCATCACTTCCGTGATGGCCTTGGAGGTCTTCATCGCGCCGACGCCGTACTGGCCGACCGGCAGGCCGGCCAACTGTTGCACCGTAAGAGAAACTCGGCTGACCAGCTCGTTGTTGCCGTTGACGTGGCCCGGCTTGTGGCGCCCGCCTGCCCCGCCGGCGATGAACATCAGGATGTTCTCGGTCGAGTGGATCTTGGCGTTGCCGGTATCCGAGAAGCCAAGGACGACGGCGTTGTCCAGCAGCGTGCCGTCGCCTTCCTTGATCTCGTTGAGGGCGACGACGAAGTCGGCATAGCCCTGGAAGGCTGCCGTCGCGAGCTTGTCAGAGATGACCTGATAGCCGAGTTTGGGGTGCAGCGGCTCGTCATGCGTGTGCGAGTGATAGATCGAGGTGTCGCCCGGCAGGTAGGTTTCCGAGGTGGCGCTGGAGTGGACGACGTTGAAGATCTTGGTCTGGTTGCAGGCGAGCGCCATGGCGGTGAGCTTGGCCATCAGCTTGGAGTTGTGGTTCACGATGTCGACCTGCCCACGGACATTCGGCGCCTCTGGCTCGGGCGGCACGACGCAGCTTTCGCACTTGGCGGGACGCTCCAGCTGGACGGCGAGCTGTTCTTCGGTCTCGCGGAGGGATGTGTAGTACTGGTCGAGCTTGATGCGGTCTGCCGCGCTGGCTTGCGCGCTGAGGGCGATGCGCTGGTCGTTGATGGCGGAGAGGACGCTTCGGCGCAGCATCGCGTTGACGTTACTCGGGCGACTATGTGGACCGGCCGGAGAAGAAGCTGCCGGATGGCTCGACCCAGCCGGCGAGCGAGGCGCAGCCGCCCAAGGGCGACCTCATCGTGCCGTGGGTGCACCTCGCGCGGCCCTGAATGCCTCGTTGACCGGTGTTCAACTATCGGAGGCGTTGCGCTTCAACCGGCCAGATCTGCCTCGATCTTCCCACGCTCTTGCGCGTGCATTCATCGGCGCTCGCAGTCTAGCGCAGCTTTTCCCCGCAATCCGAAAGGTTCCGGGATTCCCTTTTGTAACGGCGCCAGACAGCGCAGGGGTGATTGACCTCGTCGAGTTCCACCATCCACGTGTCGTTGTGTCCATGACCAGACTCATAAAGTCCTACCCAGGCGCGCCCGTCCTGATCGACCCTCGCCTCGACAATTCGCCAATGCGCCACGTTGACGGTTGAGGAGTCACTTCGGCTGCGCGCATCGAGGACGGCGCCGACCGCAACCTTCCTGATTGCGGCGGCGTCGCCGGTAACCTGGGCCAGCCTTTGCCGCGCGGAAGCCAGCGCTTCCCGGTCTGCGACGCCGGGCGGGCGCAGAACGATGAGGTCGGCAATTTCCCTCTCGACCATCAGGCGCCCGATCCAGCCTTCCGTTCCCAGCTGACGGAAGATGGAAGTAGGGATGGGCGGAAATACCGGGGCCGGCGGAGAAGCAAGCGGCGGCGGAGGGACAAGAGCGGGCGCAGGCGCCAGGACGGCAGCGCCATTTCCAGCGAACCCCTTCGGTACGGGATATCCGCTCATGCCGGCCGCCCGACCGGCTTGGCGTCAACGAGCGGGTCGAACGCGAAGCGCTTTCGCACCTTGAGAAGGCCATCGATGACATGCTGCGAGTCAGTCGGGTTCGTGATGTTGCGGAGCAGCCGCATGGCGCCGACGTGAACTGCGACCGGCTCACGAAACTCGATTCCGCGGGTGATCATTCCGTCGAGAACATCGCACAGACTCTTCGCGGCGACATCGATCTGGGGAAGGTCGACGACCGAGGCCACGCCGATGATGCTGAGAGATATCCCGTAGAATTCCTGCAGCCGATCCGACCCGCCGTCGGCAGGCCAATCGGCGATCAGCTGTTCCAGCCGGGCAATTGCCTCTTCGACATGCTGGAGACAATCGCCGGCAATATAGGTCAGGTTGCGGTCTGCGGCGCGTATGCCCTCCCGCAGCGTCCGGTTGGTGCCGTCCTGCAATGCTCCTGCGAGCCGATTGACGGGTTTGAAAAACTTGGCCTTGTCGCTCACAGGGTGATCCGCCTTGGCTGCATCAGGGCGTCAATGTCCGCCTGACTCATGTTGGGTTGAGAGGCATTTCCGAGGTCGGCGGAAAGATCGCCTTCGCGGCGGCCTTCAAGCCCTTGGGGGGGGCCTTCGAACTTGAAGCGCCGGTCGGGGCCCACATACGACTGGCATTCGACGTGCTGACGTTTGTCGCGTCCCAGCCAGCCGATGCGCGCGGAGATTTTCGTGGGCGTCAAAGGCTTGGCGAGAACGAAGTTCGCTCCCGAATCGCGGGCGGACGTGATGCGCGTGGATTGCGTGTGACCGGTCACGACCATGATGGAGGAGAACTTGTTCCGCGAAGACGGATCCCGCCGCAGCCACGGAATGAACTCGTAGCCATCGCCGGAAGCGCCCGGATCGACGAAGATCAGATCGAACTCGCGCTGGGCCGCCAGCTTCGCATCCTCGATGGTGGTGCATTTATACAGGTTCTTGGCGCCGAACCCCGCGAGGATCTGCGAAAGAATGGACATGCTCATGGGATCGGCGTCGAGAATGAGGATCGACGTACGGTCTAGACTGAATTTGATGCTTCCCGGATCTGCCTGCATTGTTAGAAGAGGTCGACCTCTCCTCCCGCAATGCTGAGGGCTTCCTCCTTGCCGGCCAGGCGCCTGGCCAGCGCATCCAGCGTCAAACCTGCAAGCGCGTTGCTGCGGGTCAGCGCGGGATCCTCGGCATAGCGCCGCGCGATGTCCGCCAGAGCGACAGTCCGTTGGACGAGTTCGTCAAGACCCTGCGCACGCATGGTGAGCTCGGGCTGGTTTGTAAGGCCGGCGATGGAAGCCAGCGCGCCCTGATACTGGTCCAGGTCGCCTGCCAGACGCTCCAGCTCGGCGGCAAACCTCGCGATGAACGCATGCCGGTCGGAATGTGAAGAGGGGCCGGTGGACATCAGAACAGCTCCAGCGCGCCAGCATCTTCGACAGGCGCCGGCGGCGCTTTCTTCGTTTCGGTTTCGAAGACATCGCCGGCTTCGATCAGTTGCTGGCGCACGCGCCCGCTATAGGGCCAGAATTCGATGCGACGCGCCTGAACGCCGCCCAGGCTGCCGCCGATATGCGAGATGCCCTCGTTGGTCAGGAAGCGCTGCGCGAACTCGGCGTTCTGACTGCCGATATCGGAGAGGCCCCGCACCATGCGGCCGCCGCCGAACAGCTTTGCCTCAAGCCGGTCCTTGCGGGCGCCGCGGCAGAGCAGCTCGTTGATCAGCAGCTCCATGGCGTGAACGCCATAGCTGAGCGTCGACATGGACTCCCTGCGATCGGGCAGGAGGAAGTGATTTGCCCCGCCGATTCTTGCGATCGGATCGCGAATGCAGGCAGACACGCACGATCCGAGGAGCGTGCAGATGCGCACGTCGGGATCGCCGGACACGCTCATCTGGCCCTGCACGATATGAAGGGTGTCCGGGCGTCCGATCGATATCTTCTGTGCAGCGGCCGAGGTCATGTCAGCGAACCGAAGACCTGAACGATCTTTTCCTTGAGCTGCGTGGTGGTGAACGGCTTCACGAGATAGTTGTTGACGCCGAACTGCCTGGCCCGGCCGACAAGCTCCAGGTCCGCCCTGCCCGTGAGCATGATGAAGGCCGTGTTGGCGAATGCGGGCTGGGCGCGCACGGCGCGCAGGAAGCCAAGGCCGTCCAGCTTCGGCATGTTGAAGTCCGAAATGATGAGGTGGCACGGCTTCATGGCAAGCTCGCGCATACCCTCCTCGCCATCGGGCGCTTCACGGATGTTCACCATGCCAATCTGTTTCAGACTGTTGGCGATCAGGGCCCGCATCGAAAGCTGGTCGTCGACCACGAGGGCCTGAATGGCAGCAGCGGCTGGCATCAGACGGCTCTCCTCTGTTGAACTTCACACGCATCCAGGATCGCATCAGCGGCCTGGCTCAGAGACACTTGCCTGCCGACCGCGCCCATCTCGTGGGCGACGCGCGGCATGCCGTAGACAATCGAACTGCTTTCGTCCTGGCCGAACGTAACAGCGCCGACCTGACGCATCTTGAGCAGGCCGGCTGCGCCATCGCGGCCCATGCCGGTCAGGATGACGCCAACCGCATTGCCGCCCACGGTCTCCGCGACCGAGCGGAAAAGCGTGTCGACCGAAGGCCGGTGGCCGGACTCAGGCGGCCCGTCGTTCAGAGAACAGCGCAGGGCCGTCTTGCCGACGACGCGCAGGTGATGGGTCCCGCCGGGGGCGATGTAGACATGCCCTGGAAGAACGGGAGCGCCCTCCGTGGCCTCTGCGATCTTGGGGGCGCAGGTGCGATCGAAGCGCTCCGCCAGGCTGCGCGTGAAACCCGGCGGCATATGCTGGGTGATGACCGTCGGGGGGCAATCCGCAGGGAAGCGTGACAGGATGGCGAGCAGCGCCTCGACGCCGCCCGTTGAGGATCCGATCGCGACAAGACGGCCATCCGTCTTGTAGGCGCTGCGGCGCTCCACAGGCGCGGCGATCCGCGGCCGCACCTTCGCCTGCGCCGCCGCCTTCACGCGCGAGGCAAGATCGTTGAAGCCGTCATCGACTTGGCTCGCCGTAGGCTTTCCAACGCAATCGACAGCGCCGATCTCAAGCGCTGCGATGCTGGCGTTGGCGCCGTCATGCGTGAGCGTCGAGACCATCACGACCGGCATTGGACGCAGGCGCATGATCTTTTCGAGAAACTCGATGCCGTTCATGTTCGGCATCTCGACATCGAGCGTGATGACGTGAGGATTGAGCCGCTTGATGGCCTCCCGCGCCTCGTAGGGATCGCCCGCCTGGCCAACGACCTCGATCTCGGGATCGCGGCCCAGCATGGCGGCGATGAGCGCGCGCATGGTCGGGGAATCATCGACTATGAGGACCCGAACGGTCATTTCGGCCTCGCAAGGCGATACACGGTCTGGCCGTCGGTGGCGAAACGCTGGTCGTCCACGCGCTCGGAGTGACCGATATACAAGCGGCCATCTGCCTGGAGCTTGTCGCCGAAGCGGCCCCAAAGTCTCTCCTGGACGGGTTCCTCGAAATAGATCGCGACGTTGCGGCAGAAGATGGCGTCGAAGCGGCCTTTCATCGGCCAGTCGGCCATCAGATTGAGTTCGCGAAATGAAATCAGAGCGCGCGCGGATTCGTCCACCTCAGCCTCGGCGCCGCGCGTCTTGAATCGACTGCGCAAGCCCGGCGGAATTTCCTTCAGCACCTCGGCGCTGTAGGTGGCCGACATCGCCTTTGCGATGACGTTGGTATCGATGTCGGTCGCCAGAATGCGGATATCGAGTTCCGCGGCGTTGGGGATGACGGACAGAAGCGTGAGGGCGATTGAATACGGCTCCTCGCCGGTCGAGCAGCCGGCGGACCAGATACGCAGGCGCCCGCCTGCCCGGACCTTGGCGGCCAGCCCGCCCGCAAGCCTCTCCTTGAGATGGTCGAAGTGGTGCGATTCACGGAAGAAGCGGGTGACGTTGGTGGTCAGGGCGCGCAGCATGGCGCTACGCTCTTCGGCGCCCTCAGGCCCGGCGACATAGGCGCAGTACTCGCGGAACGAGCGAAGGCCGAGATGGCGAAGCCGCTTCGCAAGGCGCGAATAGACCAGCGCCATCTTGCCTTCCGGCAAATGGATTCCGCTGTCCTTGTGCAGGATGGCGGCGATGGTGCGGAAATCGTCATTGGTGAAAGAGTATTCACCGCCGACGCCCCCCGCCTCGCGCGTGGCAAGTGCTGGGGAGCTCATGCCGCCTCCGCCAGGGGGAGTTCAGGAAGCAGGTTGTCGAGCGAAACGACGCTGATCATGCGGTCATCGATCGCCAGGATGCCGCGCAGGAAGGTGCGGACAGTCTCGCAGCCGACGTCCGGCGGCGGCTGGATTTCCGAGTCGCTGGCGTTGAGAATATCCGAAACCGCATCGACCAGGAGGCCGACAAGGCGTGATCCGATATTGGCCACGATGATCACGTGGCGCGCGGTCGGATCGGCAAGACCGAGGCCGAGGCGGCCGCTGAGATCAACCACCGGGAGAACGGCGCCGCGAAGGTTGATGACGCCGCGGACATATTCCGGGGATTGCGGCAGGGCGGTCGCCGGCGCCCAGCCGCGGATTTCCCGCACCGACATGATGTCGACGCAGAACTCCTGCGCGCCAATGCGGAAGGCGATCAGTTCGCGACGGTGTGCTTCGAGTTCGGACATGATTCAGCTCGCTAACTGCAGTTGATTCGAGTTCATCAGATGAGCGCCACCGCCCCGGCTCGAGGAGATGACGGCGTCGACGTCGAGGATCAGCGCAACGCGTCCGTCGCCGAGGATCGTGGCGGCGGCGACGAGATCGACCTTCTGATAGTTGACCTCGAGGCTCTTGATCACGACCTGGCGCTGGCCCTGGATCGAATCGACGAGCAAGGCGGCCTGGGAGCCCTGCTCTGTTTCGACCAGGAGGCAGACGCCCTCGGCGGGGTTTGTCGCTGGAGAGCGCGCGCCCACCATGCGGCCGATATTGACCAGCGGCACGTGGCTGTCGCGAATGGCTACGACATGGGAGTTCGGACCGAGCGCGTGGATCTCGTTGCTCTTCGGCCGCAGCGTCTCGACAACTGCGGTCAGCGGAATGATCAGCGTCTGGTCTCCGGCGCACACGACCATGCCGTCGAGCACCGCCAGCGTCAGAGGAAGGGAAAGCGTGAAGACCGAGCCGCGGCCCGGCTGCGAGGCGATCGAGATACGCCCGCCGAGACCCTGGATCGAGCGCCTGACGACATCCATGCCGACCCCGCGACCGGAGACGTTCGACACTTCCTTTGCGGTTGAGAAGCCCGGAAGGAAGATCAGGTTGTCGAGTTCCTCGTCGCTCAGCTGCGCGTCAGGCGCGATAAGCCCTTTGCTCTCGGCGATCTCGCGGACGCGCGGACGATTGATGCCTGCGCCGTCGTCGGAAACTTCGATCACGATGCGGCCGGAGCGGTGAATGGCGGCGAGCCGCACCGTGCCCTCGGCCGGCTTGCCGGCGGCGGCGCGCTTCTCCGGGCTTTCCAGGCCGTGATCGATGGCGTTGCGGATCATGTGGGTGATCGGATCCGTGAGCTGCTCGATCACCGTCTTGTCGACCTCGGTGCCCTCGCCTTCCGTCACAAGCTTGACGTGCTTTCCGGTCATCGCCGCGACTTCGCGGACGAGACGCGGCATGCGCTGGAACACCGATTTCACGGGTTGTGCGCGGATCGCCATGACGCTGTCCTGAATCTCGCGCGTGAGCTGTTCGAGTTCGTCCAGTCCAGCGCCGACATTGGATGACCGCGCAAATCCGCCTTCGGCGGCGCGCTGCGACAGCATGGCCTGGTTGATAACCAGCTCGCCGACGAGGTTGATCAGGCGGTCGATACGCTCAAGGTCCACACGGATTGTCGGGCTGGCGCCTGCGGCAGCGGCCTTGCCCTGTTCCTGCCCGGCGGCAGAAACCGGTGCGGTCGACGCAGGCGCTGCGGCTGGCGCGGCCTGAAGCGGAGCCGCGCGCAGCGGCACTACTTCGGCAGTCAATGGGCCGTTCACCGGGGCAGTCACCGGCAATAGCGCCTGAGCGGCGATCGGCGAAACTTTCAGCTCGCAGTCGCCATCGACGAACTCGAAGACTTCACGCACGGCAGATTCAGCGCAGTCCGCTTCGACCTGGATCTCCCACGAGAGATAGGATTTTTCCGGCTCAAGTGCGTCCAGGCCGGGAAGATTGGTCGCGTCGAGCGCGGGTTTGCAGTGGCCGAGCTGAGCCAGTTCACGCAACAGCACAACCGCGTCGTTGCCTTTTGCATAGAGCGGAGCGGACGGCTTGAACGTCACCGTCCAGCCGGACGCGCTGGCAACGGTCGCTACCGGAGCGGCCGGCGCATCAAAGTCGACGAGCGCGATCGCGCGCGGCACAAAGCCCATTTCATCGGGGACCGGCGCGAACGGCTCGGGTTCAGCCGCCACAGGTTGAGGCGCCGGCTGGTTGGAACAGGCTCGGAGCTCCGTCTTGAGCTGTTCGCTGCGGACGAGATCGCTGACGCCGCCCTCTTTCGCCGCGGTCACAAGATCGGAGAGAAGGTCCGCCGAACGCAGCAGCACGGCCATAAGCGGTTCGGTGACCGCAAGCTTCCCGGAACGCAGACCGTCCAGCGTCGTCTCGAACACGTGGGCAAAGCCGACCAGATCCTCAAGGCCGAACGCGCCTGCCCCGCCCTTCACCGAGTGAACGGCGCGGAAGACGGCGTTCACCGTCTCCGGGTCGCTGTCGCCCGACTGCATGGCCATGAGCCCGGTTTCCAGGTCGGCCAGAAGTTCGGCGCATTCCTGGAAGAAGGTTTGGCGGATCTGCTCAAGCGCATCCATCGGATGATCCTCAGGCTGCGACGCGGCGGACGGCGTCCACGAGCTTCGTGGGATGGAAGGGTTTGACGATCCATCCGGTAGCGCCGGCCTGGCGCGCGCGTTCCTTCTTCGCGGTGTCGCTTTCCGTGGTCAGCACCAGGATCGGCACGCCGCGCCAGCGGTCGTCACGGCGCACCCGCTCGATGAACGTGAACCCGTCCATGCGCGGCATGTTGATGTCCGTGACGATCACTCGGGGCGAGGCGGCGTCGAGAACGTCGAGGCCTTCCTGCCCGTCGACGGCCTGGACGACCTTGAAGCCGGCGTCGCAGAGCGTCTGCTTGAGAAGGTCCCGGATCGTCCGGGAGTCGTCGATGGTGAGGACGGTAATGCTCATTGTCAGCTATCCGAAAGGGCGGCGCCAGAAAGGCGAAGGGCTTCGGTCATGGCCGGAGAGCGGCGGACGGTGCGGCAAATATGCCCGTCCTGGCGCCAGGTAAGTTCGGCCGACAGAAGCAGCTGGATTCCAAGACCTCCGATGCGCTCCACGGCGCCGGCGTCGATCTCGATGTCCTGGCCGCGAAGGGCCAGGAGATTGTCTCTCAAGGGAGTGACGGCAACGAGATCGATGACGGTCGGGAGGCTGAAGGATCTTGCCGTCATCTAGAACTCCTCCCAGGAGGCGTCGGTCGGAGTGGGCTGGGGTTTGCGCTGCGATGTCGTGCGGAGCTGAGCCACCGGCTGCCGCGCTTTCGTCGGCGCCGCGATCGCGGCCTGCTTGTGCGGCTGGGCGATCAGGGCCGTCGATGTGACCTTGAAGTTGCTGACCAGACGGTTCAGCTCGGCCGATTCCTGCGCCAGTGAGTGGCTGGCCGCCGTGGATTGTTCGACCATTGCCGCGTTCTGCTGGGTGACCTGGTCCATCTGGTTGACGGCGGTGTTCACCTGGCTGAGGCCGGTCGACTGTTCCTGGGCGGAAGCAGCGATCTCCGAGACGAGGCTCGAGATCTCGCTGACCTGCATGGCAATCCGCTGCAGGGCCTGGCCAGTCTGATCGACCAGCGTCACGCCGCTGTCGACCTGACTGGACGAGGCGGTGATGAGGCTCTTGATCTCCTTGGCCGCTTCGGCCGAGCGCTGGGCAAGCGCACGGACTTCCGAGGCGACGACCGCAAAGCCCCTGCCCGCTTCACCAGCGCGCGCAGCTTCGACACCGGCGTTGAGCGCCAAGAGGTTGGTCTGGAAGGCGATCTCGTCGATCACGCCGATGATCTGGCTGATCTGCTGCGAGGACTTCTCGATCTGGTTCATGGCCTGAACTGCGGAGCGAACCACTTCGCTGCTCTTTTCAGCGTCGGACCTAGCGGTGACGACAACGCTGTTGGCTTGGCCGGCGCCCTGTGCGGTCTTCTTGACCGTGGCCGTGATCTCATCAAGCGCGGCTGCAGTCTCCTCGAGCGTGGCCGCCTGCTGTTCCGTCCGGCGCGATAGGTCGTCGGCGGCATGGCTGATCTCGCTCGCGCCGGTCTGAATCCCGCCGGCGTTGGCCGCGATGATCGTCATCGCTTCGTCGAGCTGGGCGATGGCCTTGTTGAAATCGTCCTTGAGCTGGCGCGTCTTGGCAGAGAAATCAGCGTCGATGCGATGCGTGAGGTTGCCGCCGGCAAGAGCGGAGAGACCGCTGGCAAGCGCCGTGATCGCCGTGTTGTCTTCCTGTGCTTCCTTGGCCTTGGCGGCTTCCAGTGCGACCTTTTCAACCGCATTGCGCTTGAAGGTCATGACCGCGTCAGCCATCCCGCCGAGTTCGTCCTTGCGGCCGACACAGGGGACATCCACCTCGTTATTGCCGCCCGCCAGCTTGCGCATGGTGTCCGAAAGCTGCGTGATGGGCTTGGAGGTATTGCGCGACAGCCACCAGCCGAACAGCACAGCCAGCACTGCACACACGGCGACGCCGATTGCGACAGCGGTCATCGCGGTTGCGCTTGCCGCTTCCTGTTCCTTCATGCGGACGTCAAGGCGCCCTTCCTGATCCTTGCGGATGGAGTCGAGCGCTTCATCGACGCTGCCCATCCACTTGGACGCAACGCCCGACTTCACGATATCGACAGCAAGGTTCACCGTGGCGGGATCGCCCGCCAGCTTGGTTTCTTCCGCCACGATTTCGCGGCCATAGTTGGTAACCGCTTCCTCGAGTGCGCTGATCGCTTCGTGTGAGCCTTGAACGTCAGAGAGGCCCTCGCGCAGATCCTTGATGTTGGTGGCGAAGTCGTCCTGGTGGCCTTTGATCTTCTCCAGGTATTTCGGGTTCTGGTAGACGATGTAGGCGCGTGTGTTGCTCTCCTGCTGGTCGATCGCTTCTTCGACCGCATCGAGCTTGTCGAGCATCGTCTGGCCCTTGATGACCGCGTCGGAGGTCACCTCCATTTCGGAGAGCTGGAGATAGACCACGCCTCCGAGGGCTGCGATCGTGACGACAACGGCGCCGAACGCCGCCGTCAGCTTGGTGGAAATCTTCCAGTCGTTGATGAACATGTCCGTCTCCGGTTCAGGTCTCAGAAATTGATGGAAAGGGCGCCGACGACGCGGCCGGCATAGGGATCGCCGCTGGCATCGCTGTCGTTGTCGTACCAGCGCAGGTCGGCGCAGAAATTGGCGTTGAACTTGTGCTTGAGGCCGATATTCCACGCCGTGTAATCGATCCCGCCCTCAGCGGTGCGGCTGGCGAGGGCCAAGCTGACCTTGTCGGAGGGAGTGGCCGCCCAGGCGCTCTGCGCCTCGATCCACCAGCTTTCGCGGGCGGCGCCGTAGCCATCGGGCGAGAAATTGAAGCGAAGCCGGCCGCTGAAATCGTTCAGAGCCTTGGCGATGTCGACCTGGTATTCGCCGAAATGGGCATCGACGCCGTCGCGCGTGCCCGGCAGCTGCCGGTCGAGATAACCTAGATCGAAATCGAAGCCTGCGAGCTTTGTCCTGTAGCCGGCGGTCGCAATGATCTCGGCGTCGCCGCCCTGGGCGGTGTTCGCGGTGGAGCCGAAAAGGGAGAGATAGGCGCCGGAATGCGTCACGCCGAGCGTGCCGAACAGAGCAAGGGCGCCGTCGCTCTTGCTCAATCCCTTGCCGATGTATTCGCTTGCGACCCCGGCCTCGAAGGCGACGGGGCCGCCTGCGTTGGCGGCAGGTGCAGCAAGCAAAGCAAGGGTGATCGTCGCGGTGAGCCCGCGCCGGTGTACGCCAGTCATCTGCGTTCCGCCCGTCCGTCAATTTTCGGGAGACTCTGCGCCCCCGCGCACAACCGTTTTCGCCTCAATTGTTAAATTTTGAGTTTCCGAACTTAAACTCCTGCCCGGCACAGATTGTCGCAGTTTTCCTAACGCCGAGTGCGTTTCTGTTTACGATCTCGCCGCAGCGAAGGCTTCGATGCGCCGTTGCTGGGCGTGCACGGCCGTGTTCGGACCCTGCGAGCCGATCTTGAATTTGGCGATGATCGCGGCAAGGTCGTCGGCTTCGCTGGCGAGCGAATGGCTTGCAGCGGTGGACTGTTCGACCATGGCCGCGTTCTGCTGGGTGACCTGGTCCATCTGGTTGATTGCGGTGTTCACCTCGGCGAGACCCGTCGATTGCTCTCCGGCAGAGGCCGAGATCTCCGAGACCAGCCTCGACATGTCGCCGACCTTGGCGGCGATCTGCTGCAGCGCCTCCCCTGCGCGGCTGACGAGCTGGACGCCGTCCTCGACCTGGCTGGAGGAGGCAGTGATGAGGCTCTTGATCTCCTTGGCCGCTCCGGCCGAGCGCTGGGCAAGCGCACGAACTTCCGAGGCGACAACCGCAAAGCCCCTGCCCGCGTCGCCGGCGCGCGCAGCTTCGACACCGGCGTTGAGCGCGAGAAGGTTGGTCTGGAAGGCGATCTCGTCGATCACGCCGATGATCTGGCTGATCTGCTGAGAAGATTTCTCGATCTGATTCATGGCCGCGACAGCGCTGTGGACCACCTGCCCGGAGCGCTCTGCCTCGCTGCGCGCGGCGGCAACCACGGCGTTTGCCTGCCGGGTGCCATCGGCGGTCTTCTTCACCGTCGCGGTGATTTCATCGAGCGCCGCCGCAGTTTCCTCGAGCGAGGCCGCCTGCTGTTCCGTCCGCCGCGACAGATCATCGGCCGCGTGGCTGATTTCAGTTGCTGACGATTTCAACGACACGGAATTCCCGGCAATCGTCCGCATCGTCTGGCTGATCTTGTCCATCGCGGTGTTGAAATCCGCCCGCAGCTTTGCATAGGCAGCCGGAATATCCTGGCCGAGGCGGTAGGTCAGATCCCCCTGCGCCAGCCTGGACAGGCCCTCGCCAAAGCTGTCGTTGACCAGGGTCTCGTTGCTGAGCTGGGCCGCCTTTTGCTGTTCGCGATGGTCGATCGCGGCCTGCTTGAACGAGTTGAGGGCCTTGCCCATCGAGCCGATTTCGTCGGCACGCTGCTGGTAAGGCGCCTCGATGGATTCATCGCCGCTAGCGAGCCCCATCATCGCGCGCGTGACATTCTTTATCGGCGAGACGATCAGCTTGTGGATGCCGAAGACCAGAAGGAGGACGATTGCGATCCCCGCGGATCCCGCAGCAATCGTGAGGAGCTGGGCCAGGCTCGCGCTGGCGTCAGCTTGGGCGACATGAGTTTCGGCATCCGCCGAGATAACGTCGGAGACCCCCTCCATCGCGCCTTCGAGGGTCTCGAACTCCTTCATGAAGGCGGGCAGAGCGCTGAGCGCCTTTGCCGGCTCCGTCTGCGCCAGCGAGACGAGGCTCTCGGCGCTGCTGACATAGGTTCCAAGCGGCTGTTCGACTTGTCCGAGAGCCTCGCGCACGGCCGGACCGGCGTCGATTCCTCTCTCCTTCCCGATGCTTTCGCGGAACAGGTCGGCATGTTCCTTGAGGTCGGCCTTTATTCCATCGATGCTGATGCCGCTTTCAGGCGCGCGCGCCGCGATGGCCGCCAGGACATCGGCGCGCAATGCGTCGTGCATCATGTCGGCCGTCATGTGCAACCGCATCATCTCGCCGCTCTTTTCACTCCGCGCCAGCGCGCCCGACATCGTGGATGCGGCCCACACGCCGACACCGCCGCACAACACGACTGCGGTCATCATCCCGCAGGCGCCGAGAAGGGCCTTGCGCCCGATCGTTCCAAACATTCCAGTACTCCGGTTGTGCTAGTATTCGATTGTGGCGCGAAGCGTTGCGACGACCACTGCGTCGCGAGCACTATCCGCCCCGGGATTGCCAATGAATTGAAGATCGGGCTGCAGCGTGATGTGCTCGCTGAGCTTGTCTGCGTAGGTGATCTCGATGGCCGACTCGCCCGACGAAGGCGCCATGCCGGCGTCCCGCGCATTGGCCCGCTCGCGGGCGTTGATCAGCCCCTGATTGAGGCCGACCGAGAACGCTGAATCCGGACGGGATGTGAACACGGGGCTGGCCAGTATGCCCGCCTGCCAGCCGCCGAGGTATGACGTCGTCCGCCCATCCGCCGCCCCTGCCCGCACGAAGCCGGAAAGACCGGTGTCGCCCCACGAGCCAAGCGGCCCTTCCAGGGTGGCATAGACGCCCAGCGCGGCGCGCTTGACCGGATCTCCGGCGCCGTCGACGTCGCGGATGTCGTCCTGCTTTTCGGTATAGGTCCATGCGCCCAGGCGCAGCGTCGCATCGCCCGAGCCCACCCACTCGCCAACCAGCAAGGCGCCGTTGTCGAAACTGAGATCAACGCCGCCCGGATCTCCCAGCACGCCCGCGCTGGCATTGAGGACGGCGCCCTGGATGTATTGATCTTTGGTCAAGGACCAGCGCGCCCGGAACGCTAGGGCGGTCGAAGGGAAAATCGAGGGTCCGTTCGGACCGGTCGCAGCAAGCTCCGATCCGATCCCGAAAGCGGGCGCAAGCAGAAGCCCAGCCGCCTCCGTCTGATAGAATTCGCTGTTGAGGTCATAAAGACCAACGAGAAAGCTGCCGCGGTCATCGGCGACGGACTGTTCCAGCCAAAGCTGGTAGAGCTTGGCCCGGTGACGGCCCACTTCGATGTTGTCGATGCCTTGCAGGGTCTGCGCGATGTCGTTGGGCGTGCCGCCCGTATTCGACAGGAGGTGGCCGTAGATCCTTGCGCCTTTCCAGCCCAGATCCTCAAGCGAGGCCTCGCCGGTCAGTTCGAGATTGTCGAGCAAGCGACCGGCCTTCGCCGTTCCACCGACAAGCACACCCGCGAGGTCAGCCTTGTAGACGAGGCCCCACGAGACGGCGCTTTCCTTGGTCCCCTCTTCGCCGGGCGAAGATGACGCCGGCGCCTGAGCGTATACGCCGCCCTGCCCTGCAAGCAATAATCCAATGCCGAGTGCAATTGGAACGAGCGATGAAACAAGCCGAACGCGCATCTTTATCCTTCGTGTGTCGCCCTCCTCGGACACACGGTCGCGATCCGGAAAGTCGCAACTTTCCAGTCGAGGCCATGGTTCAAGAGGAGGATGTAAGGCCGCCTGCAGACTTGCTGCGAGGCGAACCAGGTTTGCATTCGCTTCGAACGATCGCGTTCGCCGCTATGCTTCGCGACGGTCTCTCCTGATTGCGACGGACAAGTTCCGCCTTGGAACAATGCTATACGCACGAGTGCTGAATGAAGAATTTCAGTGCGGATTTTTACGCGTGTGGCGCTTCACTTCGCCGCATCTGCATACCGCGTCGGCTTGAATGACTTCTGGCCGTCCCGGATGCGGACGTCGCAAGACCGCAAGACGAACCCGGCCCCGACGATGATCATCCGACGTCTCCGTCCAATGGCAAATCGGATCGACTTGTGGACGTAATCTTTTGGTCGCCGCCCACGAGCCCACAACCAGGGCGGCCTGCTCCCCCCGCGCGATGGCGGCAATCGGCGTGAAGCGTTCCGGCCTCGATGAGACCAAGAAACGTAACATCATCGGTTTTCATGCCTAGAATCACCAAAGTGAATTAGGCTCAACGCGAATGTTCGCCCAGCTTCGCCTCTCGACGGTCGATGGACCGGCTCGTGAAATGAGGAAAACAGTGTGGACGCCAGGATGACAGGGACGGGTCGATCTGCCGAAGACGCAGGCGTTCCGAACAACCCCGCTTATCTTTCCTTTTTCGTGTTTGGGCTGTTCTTCATCTTTGGAGGCATCACCAGCCTCAATGATGTCCTGGTGCCCAAGCTCAAGGGCCTGTTCACGCTCAACTACTTCGAGGCGATGCTGATCCAGTTCGCCTTCTTCGCGGCGTACGCCATTATCTCCCTGCCCGCGACAGCGATCCTGAAGCGTGTCGGATATATGCGCACGGCCGCGATCGGACTGCTGACCATGACCGCGGGGTGCCTGTTGTTCGTGCCGGCTTCATCGTTTGGCGTGTTCGGGATGTTCCTGCTGGCGCTGTTCGTGTTGGCGGCCGGGATCACCACCGTGCAGGTTGTCGCCAACCCGCTGATCACGATGCTGGGCAAGCCTTCCAGCGCGCACAGCCGGTTGACCTTTGCGCAGGCCTTCAATTCGCTGGGCACGACCATCTTCCCGTATGTCGGTTCGGCCATCATCCTGGGCTCGATCGCCACCATCGATCCGGCGACGTTGAGTGGCGCGGCCCTCGACGCCTTCCGCTCGACCGAAACGCAGGTCATCTCGAATGCTTATCTTGGCTTGGCCGCTGCGATCGCCATCGTTGCGATCGTTGTCTGGCTCAGCCGCAAGAAATTGACCGAGACGCCGCCGGAGCCGACCAAGCTCCTGCAGTCCTTCGACCTGCTTCGCCGCCCGCGGTTTGCGTGGGGGGCGCTGTGCATCTTTCTCTATGTAGGCGGCGAGGTCGCAATCGGCTCGCTGATCGTCAACTATCTGCAGGAGGCCAATGTCCTCGGCCTCAGCGAAGAGCTCGCGGGCAAGCACGTGCCCTATTACTGGGGCGGCGCTCTCATTGGCCGGTTCGTCGGGGCGGGGCTGCTACGCCTGTTCTCGCCGGGCAAGCTCTTGGCAGTGTTTGCAACTGGCGTGATCACGCTGATCCTGATTTCGGCCAACACGACCGGAGCTGTCTCCGGCTGGTCGCTGCTGTCCATCGGGCTGTTCAACTCGATCATGTTTCCGACCATCTTCTCGCTGGCGTCCGAGAAGCTGGGCCGGCGCGCAGCAGACGGGTCGGGGATCATCTGCGTCGCCATAGTCGGCGGCGCCTTCGTGCCGCTGCTGACGGGTTATGCGGCGGACGTGGCCGGGCTGAAGACAAGCCTGATGGTGCCTGCCCTCTGCTATGCCGTGATCCTGGCGTACGGGATCTATACCCGGCGGCCGGCTCAGGAGGTCGACATCGCGCCGAAGGAAGCGCCGGCGGCCTCGGTTTGACTTCGAAGGACTTTGTTGCGGATCTAGCCATGGGGAAACGAGATGTTGGGTGAGTTTGTCAGAGGTATCTCTATCGCGGCGGGATTGGCTCTCTTGCCGCTGACCGTCGCCTATGCGCAGCCGGCGCCAAACCCGGCGCAGGCGCAGGGTCCTGTGAAATCGCCGGAGGCGGCGGCAGATGGAAAGGTCACGTTCCGCCTGCGAGCGCCCTTCGCCGGAAACGTCACGTTGAACGGGGACTGGATCGGCGCCACGGACCTGCCGATGAAACGAGACGCGGATGGCGTGTGGAGCACGACCATCGGGCCGCTGAACCCGGAGCTGTACGGCTACTGGTACATGGTCGACGGCGTGCGTGCGCTTGATCCCGGCAACTCCGAGACGGAGCGCGACGGCAGCCGGTTCCTCAGCCTGGTGATGGTGAACGGCCCGGCGTCTGATGCGTGGGCCTTCAGGAACGTGCCGCACGGAACAGTGCAGCAGGTCTGGTATCATTCGCCGATCCTCAAGCAGGATCAGCGGCGGATGTATGTCTATCTGCCGCCCGGCTACGAGAAGAACGCCGGCACAAAGTATCCCGTGCTCTATCTGCTGCATGGCGGCGGGGGCGATGAGGATGCGTGGACCACGATGGGGCGCGCCTCGGTCATCATGGACAACCTGATCGCGGCAGGAAAAACGACGCCGATGATCGTGGTGATGCCCAACGGCAATACCGCGCAGACCATATCCCAGGACTATGCTTACGGACCGACGCCTTCGCTGCAGCAGGTGAATGCGCCAGCGCCCAATCCGGCCCCGAGGCCGGCACCCGGCGCAGCGCCCGCTCCCCCCGCGCCGCGGCCTCCAACGCCCTACCCGGGCTCATATCCGGAGAGCCTGGTGAAGGATGTCATTCCCTTCGTCGAGAAGACCTTTCGCGTCCGCGCCGATGCGGCGCACCGGGCGGTGGCGGGCCTGTCGATGGGCGGCGGGCATACTGTGGCGGTGACGAACAACAATCCCGACACGTTCGACTGGATCGGCGTGTTCAGCGCCGGCTTCAACCGCAGCGACCCGGCCGCGGTGGCGCAGCTGGGCAAGCTCGGCAAGGGGAACGTCAAACTCTATTGGACGGGCGCGGGAGATACCGACTTCGCCAGGGACGGCACAAAGGGCCTCTATGAGGAGCTGCAGGCCGCCAAGGTTCCCACCTCCTACAAGGAGATCCCAGGCAATCACTACTGGTTCCTGTGGCGCAACTTCCTCGCCGACTTTGCACCGCGGATTTTTCACTGACAGTTTCAGGCACGCAGGCGCTCGTCAGCCTCCCGGCGTTCGTGCGCGTTCAGTTCTTAAACAAGTTGAGGTCGATCGCGTTCGCCATGACTTGATAAGCACCTCGGCCATGCGCTCGTGCGTCGACCGGCTACCTTCGTCGTAGCTACTTCATGTTCTTCTTGGCGACTTCCCAGATGGGGTCCTTGCACAGAGTGCAGTCGGCGCCTTCGAAGAACTTCGCTGACGCCTTGTCGCCGTTGAGACGCCACTTCAGCCACGCGACACCGACTTCGCCGAAACGCCCGCCGCCGGGCTGCGCGTAGGTGCCGCCATGGCCGACCTTGATCGAACCGAGGAAGGCGGGAACACCCGGCGCTGGGATCAGCGAGAAGTCGTCCTTGCCATTGGGATAGGCGATGTCGGTGGAGCCGCCGAGGAAGTAGGCCACGGGCGCGTGGAATGTCTTGATACTGTCCTTGGTGGCGCCGCTCATGTTCATTGGCATCCCTCCTGGCGGGAAGGTGCCGGAGTTCCAGATGACTGTTGTCTTGACGCGCGGATCGCCTGACACGGCGGTGGCCTGAAGACCTCCGCACGACTGGCCCATCACCGCGACCTTGTCCGGATCGAGCTTGCCGAAATAGGGGCTGTCCTTGCGGCCGGTTTCCTTGATCGCCCAGTCGACGGCGGTGAGGAGATCGGCATCCTTGGTCATCGGCATCGGAAGGCCGGCGGGCGGACCGGACGGCGCAGCGCCGGGCGGGCCGGGCGGAGGCATGCGGGAGAAATCGGGCAACGGCGCATCCTTCGGACCGGACACGATGATCATGAAGCCGTGGCTGGCGATCTGCGTTAGGAAGGTCTGGAAGGCGAGGCCCGCGTTGGAACAACCGCCGTTTCCCCACGCGACGATGGGCAGGCGGTTCTTGCCCGTGAAGGAAGAAAGGTTGGTTGGCCGATAGACCGTGTGTGTCGTGAGGCTCGGCTCTGAGAGGACGTCAACCTTGTACGGACCCGGCGGCGGCGACTTGATTGGCGGGGCGTCGGCAGGCGGACCCATCGCAACTCGCATGTCGATGGGCGGCGCGCCGGGCGCCTGGGCTGGCGTCTGCGCCATTGCTGATGGCAGCGCCATCATTGCGGCCAGAGCGAAGACTCCAAATCCAACGTATCGCATGACGACCTCTTCTGATTTCGGTCTGACGCCGACTGGCTGCATTGTGATGGATGCTCCGTCGATATCAAATTCCCATCAATGTTGGCTGGCATCAAAGGCATTGATGTCGCCCGGGCGGCGCTCGATCAGCCGGTCCGCCGGCGCGCCTCGATCTCCTGTAGAGACTTGCCTTCATGCCGCGGGGCGCCGATCACGCCGATGAGGCCGCTGACCACGAGGAAACCTGTAAGAATCCAGGCGAGCGTCGTGAAGCCGGTCGCTGTGAGGACGGGCACGAAGAAGCTCCATACACCCAGGCCGATGCGGACGATAGCGAATGTGAAACCCTGGGCGGTGCTGCGCAGGAGCGTCGGGAAGAGTTCGGCGCTCCAGAGCTGGAAGAAGGATTGGGCCCCGAAGCCGGAGCCGAACCAGACAAGCACCAGGTAGGCCATGGCCACCGGCGTTGTGAGCGGGAAGATGGCCAGCAGCGCCATGCCGGCGATCTGGATCAGGGCGGAGACGCCGAACAGCAGGCGCTGGTTCACCTTGTCGGAGAACCGCATGAAGACGAGGCCGATGGAGACCATGACGATCAGGAAGCCCATCGCCTGCATCGCGACGCTGGTCGCCTGACTTTCGGAGCCTACGGTGCGCAGGATGTAAGGGAAGAAGAAGCCGTTCGTGCCGGCCCAGAGATTCCAGATGCCATACATGCCGATCAGGAACAGCATCGCCTTGATGTTCTGGCCCGTGAACAGCGAGGCAAAGCTCGCCTTCTTCACAGCCTCGCCCGCCTTCTCTTTCGCCTTCGCCTCTTCCCACAAAGCAGATTCCTTCATGCCGGAGCGAAGCATGGTCAGGACGATCGCAACGATGGCGAGGTGCGCGAACACGATCCGTGCGCCGAGGATGCCGAGCGGCTCAAGAACCAGGAACATCAACAGCACGACGACGGGCCCGAGATACCAGAGCACCTGGGCGACGCCGCTGTGTTTTCCCCGTTCTTTCGACGGCGCCATCTCGGCGATCAGCGACCATGATGCGGGAATGTCAGCGCCGACGGCCAGGCCGACGAGGACAAAGCCTACAACGATCATCCAGGGCTGCACGGCGAATACGAGCCACAGCATGCCGAAAGCGTAGAAGAGCATGTCGTACTGGTAAATCTTCTTTCGGCCGAAGAGATCGCAGAGGCGGCCGCCGATCAGGGCGCCGATGCCGGCGGAGATTGCGTTGGCGCTGAAAGCGCCCAGCACACCGATGAAGGTGGGGCTCAGGCTATATTGGGCCGCCCACAAGGCGAGCGCTGCGGAGCCGGACACGATGGAGCCTGCATCGATGTAGTTCGCCAGACCCGCAAGGATCGTGTTCTTCCAGCGCCCCTCTTCGGGCCGCTTCGACAAGCTATCATTGGCCTGCGCGGCAACCGCATCTGAGTTCACGTTCGCTCCCTCATGTCTTTTTCTTTGGCCGTCTGCGAAAGCTCAGCCCCGCTTCGCGATCGGCAGGGCGACCGTGGACGGCATCTTTTTGGTGTCGCGGATAGTGATCGTGACGGCTGGGTTTTGCTGCGCGCGATCTCGCTCCCGGTAGTCGGCGCCGGTGACACTGACGCGGATGCGGTGGCCCTTCTTGAAGACGTAGGACACCGGGAACAGGTCGAACTGCATTCGGACGGGCGCGCCCGGGACCAGCAGCTGCACGTCTTCCTTGTAACTGCGCCGCCATGGAAGGCCGAGATTGTCGTAGGGCGGCTGGACGACCTTGCGCAGCGAGGCGCGCTGGCGGCCATCGGTGAGCGTGGTCGCCGTGCCATCGGGTGCGATGTCTTCGAGATAGACGAAGATGTTGGCGTCTGTGGCGTCGGCGGAGACCCAGATATCGGCGACAGGATGGCCGGTGACTTCGGTGTCTTGCGTCAGTTGGGGCGTGACGAAGAGAGAAGCCGCAGCCGCGTTCACGCAGGGCTGGGCGAACGGGCCAGATCGCTGCGCCGCGCTGACTGGCGGTGGACAGTCGACATTCTGCGAGACCTTGAAGGCGGTTGCGCCGCCACCCTGCGCCGGCAGCAGGCGGCCGCGCGGCGCCAGGTGATAGGCTGTGGGCTTGGCTTCCGGCAGCGGCCACGTGCTGGCCGATTTCCATTCCTGACCTGCTGGCGCGTTCACGGTGAAATAGCGGATGGGCGCTTCAGCCATGATGCCATTGTCGACGCCCTTGAGGTGGAAGTCGAAGAAGCGCTTCATCTCGCTGAACATGTCGACGCCGTCGCTCTGGCAATGCATCCACGGGCCGATCGTGATCTTTACCTTGCCGGACGACCAGTTGCGGAAGGCGACAAGGCCGTCCTTGCGAAGGTCATCATGCCAGCCGCCGATGATGTAGAGCGCGACGCCGGACTGGCGCATCTGGTCGGCGTAAGCGGCGATGCTGCCCTCGCTCCAGAACCGGCTTGCGGTGAGAGGGCTGTAGCCGTCGCGATAGGGAATGCCGCGCCATAGCGTGGCGAGGTCAGTGCTTTTCTGGTGCTCTTCGGCCGCCTGACGCAGGAGCGTTTTGGTCTCGTCGCCATCGACCGGCAGCGCCTGCATATCTTGTTCGAGTGTGCGGGTGACGCCGGTGCCCCACTGGGCGAAGAGGCCGCCGCGCAGTGTCCAGTCATAGGTGTCCCAGGCAAAGCATCCTACGAACGCCGCCTTGAGATGCGGCGGGCGCATGGTGATGGCGTGCATCGCCGCGGCGCCGGTGTTGGAGCAGCCGACAATGCCGACATTGCCGTTCGACCAGGGCTGGGCTGCGAGCCATTCATTCACTTCGTAGGCGTCCTGCGCCTCGACACGGTCATTATAGCCGCGCCGCTCACCGAAGGAGGCGCCCAGGCCGCGGCGCTCGACGACGGCGACGACGTAGCCGTACTTGGTGAGGCCCGGTTCCGTGCCGACGACGGCGTTGGTGGGGGCCTCGCCGCGGGTTCGTCTGTCGAATGTGTGATGCCAGACAACGGGGAAGCGGCCCGGCGCGGCCTTGCCGCCCACGGCTGGCTGGTAGAGGTCGACAGCGAGGCGGACGCCATCGCGCAGCGGCAGATAGAAGGATGTCTTGATCTGCTCGGGGAAGCGCACCGGTTCCTGATCTGGAACGGCGAACGATGCCGGACGCGACGGCTGCTGGGCGACAGCGCCACCGAGGCCGGCTGCTGCAACTGTGAAGATCGCAAGAAGGTTTGCGAGTATGCGCATCACAGGCTTCACCGCTTGGCCCTCCTCTCCCCGTCGCCGGATCCACGGAAGCGTAGCGACGCCGAGGCTGGTGCAACAATTGCGGCTGGGAATGCCAGGAATAGCCGCTGTCTATACCTGCCGGGCCAGGCTCGCGCTCAATCGTCCAGGTCGAGCGTGTGCCTGCCAACGTCCGCAATGCGAGAATGGCCGCTGAGGGCGAGCGCTGTGCGCATTTCGCTCGCGATGATGCGAAGGATTTCGGACACCCCGTGTTCGCCGCGTGCGGCGAGGCCGTAGACCCAAGCGCGTCCGAGCAGCACGCCATTGGCGCCGCTGGCGAGGGCGCGGACGACATCGAGGCCCGTGCGAACGCCGCCATCCATGAACACCGTCGCCTTGCCGCCGATGGCGTCGGCGATGGGAGGGAGAGCGCTGATGCTGGAGCGGGCGCCGTCGAGCTGGCGGCCGCCATGGTTGGAGACGACGACGCCGTTGGCGCCGGCGGCGATGGCCGAGCGCGCATCATCGGCGGTGAGGATTCCCTTCACCACGAGTGGCCCTGACCATTGCGAGCGGATCGCTTCAAGGTCTTTCCACGTGACTGACGCGTCGAAATTGGCGCCCATCCAGGCCCAGAACTCCTCCACGCCGGCGGACTTGCCAAGCACGGAGGAGACATGCCCGAGCGTGTGCGGCCCGCCGAGCAGCCCGACATCCCATGACCAGCGAGGTTTCACGCTCGCCTGCATCAACCGCATCAGACGGCGCTGCATCGGCCCGCCGCCCGACAGACCCGAGCGCATGTCGCGATAGCGTGTTCCGGGCACGGGCATATCGACCGTTAGGAACAGCGCCGATGCGCCGGCGGCTTTCGCGCGGGCGAGCATGTCGCGCATGAAGCCGCGGTCCTTGATCACGTAGAGCTGGAACCAGAAGGGATTTGGCGCGCCCTTGGCCACCTCTTCACAAGTGCAGGCCGACACGGTCGACAGGGTGAACGGCACGCCAGCCTTGTGAGCGGCGCGTGCAGCCTGAACCTCTCCGCGGCGTGCAGTGAGGCCGGCAAGCCCGATCGGCGCAAGCCCAACTGGCATCGCGAACTTCTGCCCCAGGAGCTCGGTTTCGAGTGAAAGCGCGGAGACGTCACGCAGCACATTCTGGCGGATGCGCAGCCGGCTCAGATCCTCGACATTGCTGCGCAGCGTCGTCTCGCTGAACGCGCCACCGTCGATGTAGTCGAACAGGAAGCGCGGCAGACGCCGCCGCGCCTGTTCGCGGTAATCAGAGACATTGGCGAAAATCATGTGGCCGATATGGGCTGAGCTTGCTGCACACGATGTTTCCACATGCTCCGGTAGCCGTCGAGGTCGAGCGGCAACGGCGCGACGCGGACAAGCGGAGAGGATGGCGGCAGGTCGCGATTGATGAGGCGCAGGGCCCCGTAGCAGACATCATCCTGCGCATGCGAGAGGTAGACCGCTATGTCGCGGCGCAGCGCCGCGAGCGCGCGTACGAAGACGATATCCTCCGCAAACCGCCCCGCCACGACAACCCTGTCGCGAGACTCCAGGAGATCGAGGACCGCATCGGCCATCAGGGCGAGGTAGAGGCTCACAGCTGCTCGCCTCGCCTTGGGCGACGTCGGAGCCGGGCCAACCCAGCCGCCTTGTCCGTTAGGAAAAGGACCGACGCCCGGGACATTGCCCGGCATCGCCATGATGCCCGCGCTGACCAGCTGGCCTACCTCTGCAATGGCGTCCGCTCCACTCGCCAGCGCAATGCCAAGCGCCTCGCCGCACAGCACCTCTGCCTCCCGGCCACCCATGAAGCGGGCCGAGGGGATGGGGCGTCCGTCGATGTTCACGTTGAGCAGGCAGTCACGATCCGCTTGCAGCGTGGAGACGCCGAGATGCGCCTGGGAAGCGGGCGAGCGCATCGCCACGAACCATGTTCCCGTCGAGAGGATTGTGGCATCGGCGCCGGCGAGTTCCGGATGTCCCAGAGCCGCGAACAGGGCGGCGTTGCTGTCGTGCATCCCGCAGAGGACCTGGCAATTTGCTGGCAGGCCTGTGCGGTCGCGCCATTCTCGAGACACAACGCCCAGCGCTTCGGAGGCGTGGCGCAGAGGCGCCATGCGTGTCGCCCATCCGCGCTGCTGGGCGAGATCGCTGTAGCGATGTTCGACCGGGCGCCAGAGATCCGAATGGCAGCCGAGGCTGGACGCTTCCACCGATGCAACGCCGGAAAGGCGCCATGCCCAGTATTGCGGCCAGGTGACGATCCGGAGGTCGTCCGGCCATGCCCCGTTCGCCAACGCTTCCAGTCGATGTAGCTGCATTCCGAGGTTGAGGCCCTGGGGCAGCGCCGGCGAACCTGTCGCCTCGAAGGGATCGCGCTGGGCATCGTAAGCGGGGCGCAGGGATGCGCCGCCTTCGTCCTCATAGTCCATTGGCCCGGCCCAAAGGTCTCCATCGGCAATCAGCGCCGCGGCGGCGCCGTGCGCGACCGGGATGATTGTCGTGACATCGGCGATGCCGGCAAATTCTGCGAGTACCGCGGCGAGCCATGCCTCGACCGCGGCGCAATCGAGTTCAGTGTAGCGCGGCCCCGGGATGACATTGTTGGCGCGGGAACGGCGTTCGATCAGCTGACCGTCGGAAGTCCACAGCGAGAGCTTCGAAAAGGTCTTGCCGACGTCGAGGACGACGATCGCACGACGGTTCACGCTGCCTCCCGTGGCTGGATTTGAGCGATCATAAGCGAAAATGATTGATCTGCGCCAGCCCTGATATTAGGGTTCCGCCATGACCCAGACAGCCCTGCCCTTCGCGATTCCGCAGAATCTGAGGGATCCGGCCCACGCAGCCACGCTCGATGAGCCCGGCCTGCTGCTCTATCGCTCCAACCTTTTGGGCCGCGATCTCACAGTCACCAATTTCGGCGGCGGCAACACGTCCGCCAAGCTTTCGGGCAAGGATCCGCTCACGGGCAGGGATGTCACTGTGCTCTGGGTCAAGGGCTCGGGCGGCGATCTCGGCTCGATGAAGCTCGATGGTTTCTCGACGTTGTATGAGGACAAGCTGCTTGCTCTCGAGAAGCTGTATCCAGGCGTTGAGCGCGAAGATGAGATGGTGGGTTACCTGCCCCACTGCACCTTCAAACTCAATCCGAGAGCGGCCTCGATCGATACGCCGCTGCACGCCTACCTGCCCTTTGCGCATGTCGATCATGTGCATCCGGACGCCGTGATTGCGCTGGCGGCGGCGGTGGGTGGCGAGAAGGCGACGCGGGCGATCTATGATGGACAAGTCGGCTGGCTCGGCTGGAAGCGGCCGGGGTTCGATCTCGGCCTGAGGCTGCGCGACCATGTTGCCGACAATCCGGGTCTTCGCGGCGTGATGCTCGCGGGGCACGGCATCATCTGCTGGGGAGAAACCTCGCAGGCTTGCTACGACAACACGATCGACCTGATTGCGCGCGCGGCGCGATATCTCAACGAGCGGCTGGCGAAGGGTCCGGCGTTCGGTGGGTTGGCGACCCCCTCACTTGCTCCTGCGGCGCGGGCCGGGGCAGCGGCGCGACTTGGTCCACAGTTGCGGGGCATGATGTCGGCGACGCAGAGCAAGGTGGCGCATTTCAGCGACGACGCGGAGACATTGGAATTCGTCGGCTCATCAGATTTTAGGCGGCTGGCGACGATGGGCACGTCCTGCCCTGACCATTTTCTCCGGACCAAGATCACGCCGCTGGTCGTCGATCCGGCGAAGATCGACGAGAAGGGCTATCTGGCCGATGCGCTGGCCGCATACCGCCAAGGGTATGCCGACTACTACGGACGGCACGCGGGGCCCAGCGACCCGAAAATGCGTGACGCCAACCCGATCATCGTGCTCGCTCCCGGCGTGGGGCGCTTTGCCTTTGCCAAGGACAAGACGACGGCGCGGCTCGCCTCGGAATTCTTCGGCAATGCGATCAACGTGATGCGCGGCGCCGAAACCATCGGCGGCTATGTCGGGCTCGATGAAGGCGAGGCATTTGCCATCGAGTACTGGGCGCTGGAAGAAGCCAAGCTGCAGCGCATGCCGAAGCCAAAACCGCTCGAAGGCCGCATTGCGCTGGTGACGGGCGCGGCAGGCGGGATCGGCGGCGCCACCGCGCGGCGGCTGCTGAGCGAAGGCGCGTGCGTGGTGCTGGCGGACAGGGACGCGGCGGCATTGGAAGATGTGCACGGCAAAGCGACTGCCGCCTATGGCAAGGACAATGTCCGCTCCGCTGTGTGCGACGTTACCGACGAGGCGCAGGTGCAGGCCGCGTTCGACCTCGCCGCTGTCGAATATGGCGGGCTCGATATATTTGTCGCCAATGCCGGTCTCGCCTCCTCGGCTGCGATCGAGGATACGACGATGGAGTTGTGGCGGCGCAACTATGGCGTGCTGGCCGACGGGTATTTTCTGAGCGCGCGATCGGCCTGGCCGCTACTCAAGCAGCAGGGCGGCTCGGTGGTGTTCATCGGATCGAAGAATGCGCTTGCGGCGACGCCGGGCGCGTCGGCCTATGCCTCTGCGAAGGCGGCGTCGCTCCACCTGGCGCGCTGCCTTGCGCTCGAGGGCGCACCGCACGGCATCCGCGTGAACGTGGTCAACCCCGATGCTGTGCTGCGCGGATCGAAGATCTGGAGCGGCGACTGGCGGCAGGAACGCGCGAAAACCTATGGCGTGGCGCCGGGAGAGGAACTCGAAAAGCTCTATCGCGAGCGCAGCCTGCTGAAGCGCGATGTGCTGCCGGAAGATGTCGCCGAGGCGTGCCTGTTCCTTGTTTCCGATGCATCCTCGAAATCGACCGGCAACATCATCAATGTGGATGCCGGCAACGCGATGGCATTCACCCGCTAGGGATAAGAGGCCGACATGACCACCGACCTTCCCCTGGCGCCCGACCTGATCGCCAGTCACAATGCCGGGCAGCGCGAAGCTGTAGAAGAAGACTATGGCGCGCTGGAGCGGACACTGGCGCGGCGCGGCCTGTCAATCGAAGAGGTGACCAAGAAGGTTGCGGCGTTCGAGGTTGCGCTGCCCACCTGGGGCTCGGGTGTCGGCGGCACGCGGTTCGCCAAGTTTCCGATTCCGGGAGAACCGACAAACATCTTCGAGAAGCTGGAGGATTGCTCCGTCGTCCAGCAGCTCTGCCGGTCGACGCCGCGCGTGTCACCGCACTTTCCGTGGGACAAGGTGAGCGATCCCAAGGCGCTGAGACAGAGGGCGGATGCGCTCGGCCTCGGGTTCGACGCGGTGAACTCCAATACGTTCCAGGATCAGCCGGGCCAGAAGCTGAGCTACAAGAATGGCAGCCTCACACATACCGACGCTGCGGTGCGCACGCAAGCCGTCGAGCACAATACTGAATGCATCGAGCTGGGCGTGGCGCTGGGTTCGAAAGCGATCACGGTGTGGATCGGCGATGGCACAAACTTTCCCGGCCAGCAGAGCCTGACCAACCAGTTCGACCGCTATCTCGATAGCCTTGCGCGCATCTATTCGCGCCTTCCTGACGACTGGACGATGCTGCTCGAACACAAGCTCTATGAGCCGGCTTTCTATTCGACCGTGCTGTCGGATTGGGGATCGAGCGTTCTTGCCGCCCAGCAATTGGGGCCGAAGGCGAAATGCCTCGTCGATCTTGGCCACCATGCGCCGACCGTCAACATCGAGCAGATCGTTGCCAGGCTCGACCGCTTCGGGAAGTTGGGCGGCTTTCACTTCAACGACAGCAAGTATGGCGATGACGACCTCGATTCCGGGGCCATCAATCCGCACCAGGTGTTCCTCGTATTCAACGAACTGGTAGAAGCCGAGCGGCGCAATCCGAAAGCGTTCTCGCCGGCCTACATGGTGGACCAGTCGCACAACGTCACCGATCCGATCGAGAGCATGCTGTCCAGCGTGGAGGCGATCGTCGGTGCTTATGCTCGGGCCCTACTGGTCGATCGCGATGCGCTGGCGGCGGCGCAACAGGCGAACGACGTGATGGCGGGCTTCCAGGCCTTGCGGAAGGCCTACAACTACGATGTCGGTCCTATCCTCGTGATGAGCCGGATGAAGCACGGCGGAGCGGCTGATCCCATCGCGGTCTACCGGCAATCCGAATGGCGCTCGCGCAAGGCGCAGGAACGGAAGGCCGCTTCAGGCTCCGCGGGGATCGTGTAGCTCGAGCGGGGGCGTTGGAGGATCGTGCATGCATTCTGCTGAACGCGAAGAGATGATCCTGAAGCTCGTGCGGGCCAATGGCTTCATCTCGTTCAAGGATCTGGACCAGCGCCTGCGCGTGTCGCCCGCGACGGTGCGGCGAGACCTCGGTCGGATGGAGGATGGCGGCCTGCTCGTGCGCGTGCATGGCGGGGCCAAGGCGGTGAACACCGCGGCGCCAGAGGATGTCGGGCATCTCAGCGGCGTCCCGTTCCACGTGAACATAGCGCGCAATCCCCAGGCGAAGGCGGCGATCGGAAAGGCCGCCGCGCAGCTCTGCCGCGAGGGCGAAGCGGTGATCATCGATGGCGGATCGACGACGCTGCAGATGTGCCCGCATCTGGAGCAGCTCGGCCTGCAGGTGCTGACCAATTCGTTGCACATCGTGAGCGCCCTGCTGCCGCAACCGCGGACGCGGATAAGCCTGCCGGCTGGAACGGTGTTCCGCGAGCAGAACATCGTGCTGAGCCCACTGGACGATGACGGGTCCGGCCAGTTCCATGCCTCGAAGATGTTCCTCGGCGCCGCGGCGGTGGGGCCGTTCGGACTTCTCCAGGCGGACGTGCTGTTGCTTCAGGCCGAGAGCCGGCTGATGGAGCGGGCAGACGAACTGATCCTGCTTGCAGACAGCTCCAAGTTCGAAGCGCCGACGGGCCATCTGCTCTGCCCGCTGGGGGACATAGATACCGTCGTCACGGATCGGCGCATCAGCAGCCAGACAAGGCGGATGTTCCGGGACGCAGGCGTCAAGGTGATCGTGGCGGATTGAGCATCTGCGCGCGGCTCACCGCTGATCGATCGCGTTGAGCGTGACGGGACCGAGAAGGCCTGATGGTGCGAGCGGCGCGTTGGGCGGAAACGGATCGAAGGCGGCGGAGGCGATGGGTTTGGCGCCCGGTTGCTTGTCGCCGATCAGCCGATTGCCCCAAAGGTTCGCGACCTTGATCTCGACCTTGTTGGGACCGGGCTTCAGCAGGTTCGTGACGTCGACCTCGAACGGCGCGGTCCATGCCGTACCCGCGGGTTGGCCGTTGACGCGGACTTCCGCGATGTTCTTCACCGCGCCAAGGTTGAGCACCAAGCGACGCGAGTCCCGCATCCAGTCCGCGGGCGCTGCCAGATCGATGGAATAGGTCGCGACGCCGGAGAAATAGCGGATGCCTGGATCTTTGTTTTCGGTCCACGAAGCCAACGTGGCGAGGCGGGCGACTGGCGGAGCGCCGCGACCCTCCGGGAAGGATAGATCCCACGGTCCGTTCAGGGTTGCGAGCGGTGTTGTTGCCGCCTCCGGCGCCGTCCATGCCGGAGATGTCGCGGCGCGCCGGAAAACGACGAACAGCGCGTCGTTGGGCGCGAGCTTCACTGGAACAACAGTCTCCGCACCGTCGGTGCGATAGGATGCGTTGGCGATCGTTCCGGTATCCGCGCGCCAGATTTCGGGCGCCTTCCCCGCTTTGCGGAAGCGCAAATCGAGCGATTCCTCACACGCCTGACGGTTCGAGATGAAATAGATGTCGGCGTCATCCGTGGCGCGATGGATGAACATCAGGTGCGTGTCCGGCTGTGGACGCGAATAAAACATATCCGGCGAGATACCGAGATCATGCAGCGTAGTCGCGACGTCGCCCTGCCTTACCTGCCGCTTGCTCGGCGAAGGCGCCCACAGCGCGTCGGCGATCAGTCGAAACTCCTGCGGGTCGTCCTTGAGAGCGGGCGAGGCCTCGGGCTTCTCGCCGACTATGACGACACCCTGGGCGGCCAGCGCACGGATGCGCCGAAGAACGGGAAGCGTCATGCGGCGCGCCTCGGGGCCAAGCACCAGCAGCCGATAGGTCATGCCGCTTGGCGTAGCCAGCTTTCCATTCCTGACCGACAGGACGCGCAGCAGGGCGTCGGCGTTCACGAAGTCATAACCGTAGCCTTCCGGAATGGCCGGAGCGTGTTCGCCATAGAGGGCGGTGACGTTGTCGTCCTCGCCGTAGAAGTACGCGATGTCGGAGACCGGCTTGCCCTGGCGGAGAAGCCATGAGCTTCGCGCGAGATAGGTGAGCCACGGCCCAGCCTGCTCTGCCCAGGTCTCGCGCCGGGTGAACCAGAGACCGAATGGTCCGAGCGTCAGTCCGGGCCCTGCCCCGTCTGCCGCCTGATGGACCGAGGTGTGGACGTAGATCTGGTTGATGCCGGATGCGAACAGCTTGTCGGCGGTTGGTTTGATCTCGGCTGGCGAGTAGCCGTAGGGGTTGCCGAGGGCCGTGAACGATTCCGCAGCAACGATGGGCTTGCCCCAGACGTGGGCGACGGACGCGGCCTCGCGGAGGTCCATTTCGCGTGCGAAGGATTGGACCGGCCCTTCCTGCTCGATCCAGATCGCGGCCATGGGCGTGTCGGAATATTTGCGCGGCGACATGCCATCGCCGATGAAGACGCGGCGCTGCTCGTGCGTTTCGACGGCGCCCGTCATGCCACGCTCACGAAGCGAACGCGCGATCTGGCCGAAATGTTCGTCAGTCGTGAGCTCGCCGATCGTCCGGCGGAAATCCCACAGGAAGCGTTCGGTCGCCGCAGCATCGCCGACGATGCGGCCGGTCAGCGCTGGGAGCCATGGCGTCAGGTCATAGCCTCTCCGCTTCTTGAATTGGGCAGGCATGTCGTCGGTCCAGTTCTGGACGCCGACCTCCCAGCTGTCGACATTGAAGCCCTTGAGCCCGTGCGATCCCATCAGCTTGGGACCCAGCGTGTCTGCGAAAGCACCGAGATAAGAGTCCATGTACGCCTTCACATGGCGGCTGCTGAGCTTGTCGACTTCAAGCCCCGTAGCTTCGGGCCCGGCCGGGTTGTTCATTCGGCCAGTCAGCGAGTAGCCGAAGCGAACGATGGTCCAGCGGCCCGCCGGCGGCGTCCAGTCGAGCGTGCCGTCGCGGCGCAGCTTGGCTGTGAGATCGATGACCCTTGATGGAGTCGACGCGGTGGCCGCGCCTTCTGCGGGAGTTGCTAGTGCATCGAGCGCAGATTGCGAAGAGTATCCCGCCTTGTCTTCCCAGCGGTGTACGCGAGCCTCCGCGTGCAGGACGAGTTCGGCGACCTTGAAGGCGGTCGGCGCCGGTGGCGGAGGGCCGAAGGACGGCGCCAGGGACCGGATAGGCTCAAGGGTGAGCCGGTAGTATTTCGCTGTGACGGGTGCAAAGGCGATCGTCAGCTGATCGGCGCCGTCCGTCGGCAAGCTGGACAGCGATCGCCATGTCGCGCCGTCGGTGCTGGCCTCAAGGAGGCCGCCCGGCCCGGTTGCAGGGAATGGTCCAAGGCCCGGCGCACGGCCAACGACGAAGCTGAATGCGCGAACGGTCTGCGGCTGCGCGAATGTGAACCTGACCCATGCGCCGCCTGATGCGTCCACCGGCACGTCCTGAAAATCGCTGAGGAGACCGTTGGACAGGCGCGCGGCATCGAGGGCGCCGGCGCTCGCAGTGATCGCGGGCTTCAGCGCATCATCGATGGCCGCAGGAAAAGCCAGGACGGCAACGTCACGGTACAGGACCGGCGCCGGGCTCGTCGCGGGCACATCCTGGAATGGGCCCGCCGCTGACGGAGGCGCCGGCAAAGGCGCTGCGAGACGCTTGCCGCCTTCGACGGTGATCTCGCTCCACACCAGCTTCTTCATTGCCTGCTCGGGCTTTACCCATGGCCCGCCGGTGAGGCTGAAGCCGGGGGAAGCGCTGATGCTGACATCCATCCCGTAGGATGCAGCCAGCTCGACGGACTTCTTGAACGTGTCGCGCCAGGCGGGCGACATGTATCCGACGCGCTCGGGCATCACCTGCGGACCACCCAGCGATGCATCGATGGCTTGTATCCCGCCAACGCCGACGCGATGCATCCATTCGATGTCCTGGCGCGCGCCGTCCCACGAGACGTTGCCGTTGACCCAGTGCCACCATACGCGCGGCTTGGCTGAGTCAGGCGGACTGGCAAAAGCTTCAGGTGACAGCTCGTCTTTGGCGCGGTCCGATGGGCCGGAGCATGACGCCAGCAGTCCGACGAGGATGAGCGCCCAAAAGGTCCGGCCCATGAATTGTTGCCGCTCCAGACGCGTTAGCAAGTTGACCGCAGCTGCGAGATGCGGGCGCACTTTGGCGAATGCCCGTCCCCTCATCTCACGGCTTGGCTTTGGTGAAGCCCTGCTGCTCGATCCAACCATAGAAGGCGTCCAGCCAGCCGTCCACGGGCAGGTCTTGCTTCACCGTGCCGAAGCCGTGCTGGCCCTTGGCGTAGATGTGGATCTCGGCTTTCGAGCCTACCGCGATCCATTTCGCAAAGTCGCCGGGCATGCCGCTCGCGATGCCGTCGTCGGCGGCGGCGGCAAAGAAAGCCGGGGGCACGCCATTCGGCACGTCGCCCATGATCCGTGAATAGATCACGCCGACAAAGTTGGGACGCTCAGCCGCATTGGCGGCAATCGCCGAGCTGCCGGAAACGGCGCCGCCTGCAGAGAAGCCGACAATGCCGACGCGGTTGGGATCAATGCCGTACTCGCTCGCACGGGCGCGCACGGTCTTGATCGCCTGAATGCCGTCGGCGATGGCGTCCTGCTCGAACGCGCCGATCCGCATCGGCGGCATAGCGCCGCCAGGTGGAGGCGCGCCGGCGCCCGGCGGCATGGGAGGCGCTCCAGCCGGGGGAGCCCCGGGTGCGCCGGGACGCGGACCGCCGCCGGCAACGAGGCCGCCCAGCTCCTGCGGGTCATTCGGCATAGGGTTGAGGCGGTATTTGAGAATGAACGCCGTGAAGCCGTGGGCAGCAGCCCATTGCGCCACGCGCGTGCCTTCATTCGCGTAGCTCAGCACGCGGAACCCGCCGCCCGGCGCGATGATCAACGCGGCGCCGTTCGAGGCCGTGGTGGGGCGCACGACTTCCAGCGTGGGATGCGTGACGTTGAAGACGACCGTGTCCGGCGCGTCGTGGCTGTCCTTCGTCTCCATGCTGCGTTCGATCTGCTTCGCGCGCTCGGACTGCGGCGCGATGGCCGGCATGGCGCCCGGCCACACGTCGATGAAGGAGGACTTGATCGCCGGCGGCGTGGTGGCGCATGCGGTCACACCTGCGAGCGCGAGTAGAAGCGAAGCGGCGAGATGCGATCTCATCATTGTCCTACCCCTGAAGTTCTTATCCAGTCGAAGCGGTCAGACCGACCGCGTGCACGTTGAGTTTCAACTGGGCGGGCGTCTGGAAAGCGCCTTCTTCCGTGCTTACGAGGCAGCGGAAATGCCCACCAATAGTCTTTTGGAATGAGACCTATTGGGATGCGTGATGCCTGACCGTCAGCCATTGCCTTGCCGATCGACAATGTTGCGCATGCGATGACGCTCGCCGGCGCAATAGAACCCGAGATTCTCGAGCACCAAGGGCAGCGTCTGGCGCACATAGCTGTCGCTCATGCCGCCGATGTGAGGGGTGAGGATGACGTTGTCCAAGCCCCAAAGCGAATGATCCGGCGGCAGCGGCTCCACCGCAAAGACATCGAGTCCGGCCCCGGCGATACGTTTTTCCCGGAGCGCTTCGACAAGCGCAGCTTCGTCGCACACCTTGCCTCGCGCGATATTGATCAGGACGGCGTGGGGCGCCATCGCAGCCAGGACAGATCGGTCGATCATCTGATGCGTAGCGGGAGAATACGGCGCGACCACGATCAGGAAATCCGCTCTGCCCGCAACTTCCAGCAGGCTTTCGCGACCAACAACTTCGTCAAAGCCTGCCGCGGAGCGCGGCATTGAACTCACACCGATCGTGATCATGCCGAACGCCTTGCATCGCTGGGCGAGCGCCTCACTGATCGCTCCCACGCCCACGATCACGACGGTCTTGCCGTAGAGCAGGCGCTGGGGCCGGCGCGACCAGATTGCCTTCTCCTGATCGCCCAGCACCGTTCTGATGTCGCGCAGGAAGGCGAGCATGAACATGAAGGCGAGTTCCGACATCTGCGGTCCGTGGATGCCGCGCGCCGACGTAATCACCACGCCGGGCGGCAGGTCGACACTCGCCAGGTGATCCGTGCCCGTGGTGAGCGCCTGCACCCAGTCCAGCCGCGGCGTTGCAGCAACGACTTCGGCGCTGATGGAATGGGCCTTTGCGATGATGGCCGTAACCCCGCCACAGCGAGAAAGGGCCTCGTCCTCCGTCGCGGCCATGAGTACCTCGACCCGCGGCTGCGCCTTCCCGATGACGTCGGCATAAACGGCGAGATCGGCCGGGTGCTCCTTCTCGATGATGAGCACGCGTTTGGTCATGGCGATCAGGCCGTCATGCCCTGGATGTCGCGAACGGCGCGGGAGAGCGCCTTCACGATGGAGGCGGACTTGGCTTCAAAGCGCTGGGCCGGGATCGGCACGCTTATCGCGCTTGGCCCGAGCGGCGTTCCTATGAGCCCCATGCCGATAGCGCAGATGCCGAGGCTGTGCTCCTCGCGATCAAAGGCAGCGCCTTTTGGACCAACTTTCATAAGCTCTCGCAAAAGCTTGTCCCGGCTGGTGATCGTGTTGGGGGTCAGCGTTTCGAGTTTTTCGGCTAGTAGCGATTTCACTTCCGCCACAGACAGGCCGGCGAGAACGGCCTTGCCGTTCGCGGTGCAGTGCAACGGGAAGCTGGCGCCGACCACGCTGACGGCGCGCAGGCGCTGGGGCGCCACGACCTGGTCGATGAACGTCATCTGGCCGCGGTCCAGCACGGAGAGATCGACCGTCTCGTCGATCTCCTGTGACAGGCGGATGAGGCGCGGGTGAATTTCTGCCATGACCGCGCTGCGAGCAGCTTCAGCCATGTGGAGGATTTCAGAGCCGAGGCGATAGCGGTTGCTCGCAGCGATGGCCTGGACGAGGTTTTCAGTGGCCAGCGCATTGAGCAGCCTGTGCACGGTCGTCTTCGCAAGCCCGAGTTTGACGGCGATCTCGGCCTGCGTGAGGCCGGCGCGGTTGACCTTGAGCAGGCGCAGGATCTCGGCCGCACGGGCGAGCACTTGCACGCCCTGCGTCCGGTCAGCACGCACGCCGTCATCGGCGATATCGGTCACAGTTCGAAAATCTCCTTCGGAGTGCGGTGGAGGCATTCGCCCGGACCATCCGCCCCGATCTGGTAGTTGTCGCAGATAAGCGCGAAGACCTCGTCGTTCACATAGCCGGGGTGGACCACGATGCTCATGCCCTCTTCGATTCGCATGGTCTCATCATCGCGGATCAGCGGGCGTTCCACCATGTCGTAGCCCTGCCCATGCGAATAGAGCCGTTTTTCCGGCGGCAGGCCCTGTTTGACCATGTAGGCATTGTGGCGAGTGAGGACTTCGGCGGCTGCGATTCCCGGCTTTAGGTTCCGCAGCGTGTTCACCTGCGCGTCCCGAGCATGGCCGACAGAGGCTTTCAGCGCCTGATTGGCTTTGCCCAGCACGAAGGTGCGGCCGAGTTCAGTGTAGTATCCGCCCGGGCCGTTGGTTTCGACAAGCAGGGCGAAGGCGTCTCCGGCCTCGACCTTCCGGCCCTGCATGTGCCGCGGGCGAAAGACGGCCGCCTTGCCTGGCGGGCTGGACGAGCTGATGAATATGCCCTGCTCCGCCCCGCGCTTCTGTGCTTCGTACTGCGCGAATGCTGCGATCTCGAAGTCGTGGAGGCCGGGGCGGATGAAGCCGGCGACGGAAGTCATCACCTCGTCCTGCAACGCGGTGGTCCGCCGGATCAGAGCCCATTCCTCATCGCTCTTGATGGCCTTGAGCCCGTCAACCCATTCGGTGGCGTCGATGAACGATGTATTCGCGGCCGTACGCTCCAGCTCCTTGCCGAAACCAAAATAGGCGCCGCCGGGATTGACCCACCCGACGCGACGCGCGCCGAGGCGGCGCAGCTCGTCCGCCACGAGCCTGGCATCGTATGAATTGGTGAAACCGACAGCCGAATAGCTGGGCGTGTGCAGGATACGGTCGACACCCCGTGTCGAAGGTTCATCGGCAGCCGGTCTGGTCACGGCGCCCATGTCACCCTGCTCGACCACGCTCATGTCGCCTTCGCGCGGGAAAACGACTGCGCGCGGGTAAGCGTTGTTGGCGGGCGCGCCAGTGAACCAGCGGACATAGCCGCCGAGCCAGTCGTTGGAGTTCTGCATCACCAGCGCATCAATGTCCTCGCGCGCCATGATCGCGCGGACCGCATTCCAGCGGCGGACCAGTTCCGCATCCGAGATCGGGCTGATGAAGCGCGTGGACATGTCCCTGCTCCTGTCTGCGCGGAGATTTCTCCGCATTCGCCGCCCTCGCAACGTCTACGTCAATCGAGAGCGCTCAAGTGACCGCCACGTCAATCTTGACCTGAAGGACGCCTGACCATAGACCGATATGCGGAACAATAGTTCCGTCAAGCGGAATAGCATAATCCGCATCGGAGGAAGCAATGGCCGGCCGGGTGAGCGCTGCCTTCTCTCTCGAAGGAAAATCCGTCGTCATCACAGGCGCGACGGGCGCCATGGGCGGCGCAGCCGCGAAATCGCTCCACGCAGCCGGCGCAGATCTGGTGCTGAGCGGCGCCAATGCGGATGGGCTCAAGGCGCTGGCGGCAGAACTCAAGGGTGGCGGGCGCGTCGCAACTGTCACGCGGCGGCCGGAAACGCCCGCCGACGCCGACGCCATCATCGGCGAGGCGAAGGAACGCTTCGGCAGGCTCGACGGGATGATCGTCTCGTCCGGCATGAACAAGGTGGCGCCGATCACAGACATGGTGCTTGCCGACTGGGAAAACGTGATGGACGCCAATGTGCGCGGGTCATGGCTGATGTGCCAGGCCGCCGGGCGGCAGATGATTGCGCAGAAGGCGGGCGGCAGCGTGGTGCTGGTGTCCTCCACGCGCGGCAAGCTCGGCCATCCCGCCGGTTATTCCGCTTATTGTCCGTCGAAGGCTGCAGTGGATCTGCTCGGCAAGACGCTGGCGACCGAATGGGGCAAGCACAAGATCCGCGTCAACGTCATTGCGCCGACGGTGTTTCGCTCCGAATTGACCGCCTGGATGTACGCTGACGACGAAAAAGGCCGCGCCGTGCGGGAGGCAATGTTCTCACGTATCCCTCTCGGCCGCTTTGCCGAGCCTGAGGATTTCGAAGGCGCACTGGTTTATCTCCTGAGCGCCGCGTCCTCCTTCGTCACGGGCCATGTGCTCTATCTCGATGGCGGCTACACCGCATGCTGAAGGTAGCCGTCATCGGCGCCGACCTGACGGCGCGCAGCGCTTTTTATGCGCTAAGCGACAAGCCAATCCGCGGGCGCCCAGCCAGATCCATGCCTGAAAATCATCCAGGAGCCTTAGATGCCTGAATTCCGTATTACCGATCCCAATTACAAATGGGCTGAAGGGCCGAAAGAAGCCGGCCTTGAATTCTACGACCTGTCCCATCCTTGGGGCTTGGGGCAACCGTGCTGGCCGTATTTCGAGGATGTTAAGATCGAGCGGCTGCACTCGATGTCCAAGAGCCGAGTGCTCACCCAGCGCATCACGACGGTCATGCACTCGGGCACGCACATCGACGCGCCAGCACACGTGGTCGAGGGAACGCCATTCCTCGAGGAAATCCCGCTGCGCAATTTCTTCGGCACCGGCGTGGTGGTGTCGATTCCGAAGGGCAAATGGGAAGTCGTAACCGCCGACGATCTCGAGAAGGCCAGCCCGCAAATCCAGCCCGGCGACATCGTGATCGTCAATACCGGCTGGCATCACCACTACTCGGAAAGCGCGAAGTACTACGCGTATGGCCCCGGTTTCTACAAGGAAGCGGGAGAATGGTTCGCTGCGAAGAAAGTGAAGGCCGTCGGCATCGACGTGCAGGCGCTCGATCATCCATTCGCCACCGCGATCGCCCCGCACGGGCCGAACGAAACCAATGGCGGCCTGCTGCCGTGGGCGTGCGCAGAGTACAAGGCGGAGACCGGACGGGACGTGCTTGAGGACTTTCCTGAGTGGGAGCCATGCCACCGCGCCCTGCTCTCCAACGGCATCTACGGCTTCGAGAATGTCGGCGGCGACCTCGACAAGGTGACCGGCAAGCGCGTGACCTTCGCCGCCTTCCCGTGGCGCTGGGTTGGCGGCGATGGGTGCATCGTGCGCCTCACAGCGATCCTCGATCCCAAGGGCACGTATCGCATCGAAAGCGGCAAAACCTGAGCGGATAGGGGCTGAGCCATGCGCGTCACACGCTTCGACACGGCGCCGAAATACTCCCCGCCCCTGCACACGGGCGTCGACTGCAAGCGGCTACAGGGCATGGAGGCCGGCCCGACCGAACGCTTCTGGGTCGGCCTTTCGGTCTATCACCCGGGCGGGGCTGCGCAGACTTCGCCGACGATGGAAGAGACGATCTACACCGTGCTCGAAGGGGAGTTGGTCGTCAGTGCGCAAGGGCGAGACGAGACGCTACGCAAGTACGATTCAGTTCACATTCCCAAGGGCGAGCAGCGCAGCGTCGAAAACCGCAGCGGGGTTGCAGCAACCCTGCTGGTTGCGATCGCCGTGCCGCCGGTGGCCAAGCCCTGAGTGCTGTCGTGGCCCCCGCAGCTCGAAGTCAGCGTGGCGCCGCGAGAGCGGATTTCAGAAACTGGATGAGCGCCGGCGCGATCCGACCATTCGGTCCGGAATGCGTGTCCTTTTCCTTGCTGAACCAGAAATGCCCAGCGCCGGGGACCGGGATGGTCTCCGGTGTTACGCCTGCATTCTTCAGCGCGTCGGCAAAGGCGACCGATTGCGAGGGCAAAACCGTCACGTCGTCTTCGCCCCAGGCGAGCAGGACTTTCAGGCGGCGATCAACAGACGAAACGTGTGAGATGGGCGAAGCGTCGCGATAGGCTGCCTCGGCGCCGCTCAACGGGGCGCCCATCATCCGGTCGGCCATGTCATCCTTGGGAGAAGTCGTCGCCGCCTGGCAGGCGCGCCAATGCGCGGTCAGATCGTACACGCCATAGACACCAACGAAGGCGCGAATGACGGGTAACGCGGTTGCGCGCGAGCTGTCTGATTCGAGCACCGGCCTCGCAAATGTTGCAAGCGCGGCGAGATGGGCCCCTGCTGACGCGCCGATGACGCCGAGCCGCTGACCGTCGACGCCAAGCGCATCCGCATCGTTGTTCACGAAATCGATGGCGGCCAGCACATCCTGAGCGTTCTGCGGAAACACCTTGCCGTTGGTCGAGCGCCGATAGTCGATCGACAGCATCGCGATGCCGGCATCGGCCAGCCTTTGGCCCCAGTGCGCAAGGTCCGCCTTGTCGCCGCGCAGCCAGGCCCCGCCGGGCACGGCAACTGCAACCGGATGGCTGTGGCCGCTATCCGGCGAGTAGAGGTCCGCCTTCAGGATCACGCCATCCCGGACGGCGAACACGATGTCTTTTTCGACACGCGCCAATCAGGCTACCTTTGCGAGCGCCGCCAGCTCCGGCGCCTTGTGGAAGGCGCCGTTCTTCATGATGGCGAGGAGATTGTCCTTCCGCTGCAGGATGGAGACATCGCGCGTGACGTCGCCCTTCACCAGCAGCAGATCGGCGAGATAGCCGGGCTTCACGAGACCCAGCTCGTTCTCCATCCCCATGATCTGCCCGCCCAGCCCTGTCGCGGCAGCCAGCGCCTCGGCGTGCGTATAGCCGAACAGGTCGACGAAGTGCTTCAGGTCGCGCGCGTTGGCGCCGTTGGGATTGAACGGGAAGCCGTAGTCTCCGCCGGGCAGGATGCGCAGGCCGCGCCTGCGAAGCTCCGGAATCAGACGCTGCGCCAGTTCGATAACGGGCTTGGCGGCTTCCTTCATGGCGCTCATGTCGATGTGCGGCGGCGGCTTGGCCTCGAGCGTGGCCACGATGACGCCGATCGCCGGCGCCACGAAAATCTCCTTGCGCTTGGCCTCGAGCGAGTCGAGCGCCTCCGCGTCGGCAAAGGTGCAGTGATAGAGAACACGGATATCGTTCCGCAGCGCCATCTTAATTGCTGCGGATGCCTGCGTGTGGGCGTTCAACCACAGCCCATGTTTCTTGGCGCCCTCGCTCGCCGCGCGGACTTCGTCCTCCTCGTAGAGGATGATCTGCGATGCGCCGGGCATCAGCGCGTCTTCGCCGGAGAGCTGCAGCTTCACGCTGTCGATCTTCAACTGAGCGCAATGATCCATGAACGCACGCATCGCGTCAGGACCGCGGCCGTGAGAGACGTGGCCTGTCTCCATGCCGTTGGCGCCGGGCGGGCTGCGCTCGATGGTCGAGGCCTTGAGGCGCGGACCTGGCGCCCAGCCCGCGTTGATGTCGTCGCGCAGAACGACTTCGATCCGCTCGCCAAGTGCGCCGGCGGAATAGGCGCTGGTGAAGCCGTGGTCGAGAAGAATCCGCGCGTTGCGCATCGTCGCCATCACCATTTCTTCGGGCGGCAATACGAAACGAGGCTCGAAGCGTTCGACAGACGACGGCCAGGAAAGGTGGGCATGTGCTTCGACCAGCCCTGGCATCAACGTGTTTCCGCCTCCGTCGAGGACCGTTGCGCCTTCGCGTGCGACTCCTGCATCGCGTCCGTTGGCGGAGACCTGGATGATGCGGTCATCCTGGACCAGAACCTCTCCCAAATACGCTGGGGCGCCAGATCCATCGAAGATCCGGACATTCGAAAACACAAACCGCATGCGTCTCATCTCCCAGCAGCGAGACGAATGCGTCCCGCACGAAGAACCTGTCGTCTTCTTGCCGGTGTTGAAGTGCGCAGCGACGCGGAGGTCAAAGCATCAGGACCCGGAGGTTCTGGCGCGGCGCCATTCAGCAGACAGAAAGACGAACCAGCCTAGCCGTGCTCTCGCGCTGCCGACCAATTCGCCATTCGAATGCGGATCATCATCCGTTTCTATCGAATGGCTGCTAGAGCTGGCCGCCGCACTCGACCAGGAAGTTCCGGATCCAGGTCATGCCCGGATCGCCGTCGCGTGTCGGATTCCACTGCAGGGCGACAACAAAGGGAGCAATGGCCACCGGCGGGGCGAGGACTCTCAGCGGCATCCGTGTCGCAAGGATTTTCGCAGCCCTGCTGTGCACGGTCGCAATGTAGTCCGTACCGATCACGACCTCGGCCACTCCGGTGAAATTGGGAGCGTAGACGGCAATGTTCCGAACAAGGCCGTGCTGGTCGAGCGATTCCTGTTCGATGTGGACCGGGGTGTTCGGCCCAATGCTGGCGCTGACATGATTGAGCGCCAGGAATTGTTCCGTGGACATCTCGTCTTTGACAAGGGAGTTCTTCTGCCAGCAGACCACCGAAAAACCGTCTTCGAACAGCGGGGTATGCGGAAGACCCTCCACCATCCTGCGCTCTGGGAAAATCCCGAAATCGGCCCGTCCGCTACGCAGGAGCTCGGTCATCCCCTCGTTCGTCAGCAGCGTGCGGACCTTCACGCCCGGCGCCACGACCGACATTTTTCGGATCGCCTCGGCCAGAAAGACGAGGAACACATAGTCCGAACAGATGATCGTGATCGTCCGTTCGGCCTTTGCAGGGTCGAACGTCGCGCGCGTTCCGGCAATCAGGCGAAGGTCGGCAAGCACTTTTCTGACAGGTTCGGCAAGACTGTCACACAATGGCGTCGGCGCCATGCGGCGGCCCATCACGACGAACAGCTCGTCGTCGAAATGCTGGCGAAGACGACTCAGAGCATTGCTGATTGCCGGCTGCGTCATGTTCAGGCGCTGCCCGGTTTGGCTCACGCTCTGCTCGGCAATCATTATGTCGAGCACGATCAATAGGTTGAGGTCGAGGTTCTGTAGGCGGATCATCTACTGTCCAGCGGGATGCGTTGGTTATATCCTATAACCATCGGCGGCAGATCAGTCCCAACACATTTTCCGGCCTGCTAACCCTGTCGCCAGCCGCTCACCAACCGCGCGAGCGGCCAACCGAAACCCCCATGGTCGCTACGAAAACTATCCGGCGCAGCGAACCCATCATTGCGCGTGATGTCCGCCAACACGGATGACAATTTGATATCTCACTGGATATTCCGTCAACATCTCCTTGAGCCGCCGCAGAACGGCTCAGCCTAGGGGAAGGAACACGGATGCAGGTTTCAAGCGACTAAAACCATTTTCGCGGGGCTCCGGAAACGGACCGGAGCCGCAGCGGCCTTGCATCAGCAATTTTTCGTAGACAGCGCGGCGGGGAACGGCGCGCACGGCGACGGCTGCGCGTCGCCAGAACTCACAAAACGACGCTGGAAACAATCACCGGCGCACAAACGGCACAAGGGAGGACACATGTTTCGCATCAATTTCCTGGGATTCGCGCTCACATCAGCGAGCGTCATCGCCATAACCGCATCCGCTGCGGCGCAGCAACCGGCAACGCCTGCACAGCCTCAGCGCGAATCCCAGCAGGCTTCCGACGTCATCGTCGTGACCGCGCAGAAGCGCGAGGAAAACATTCAGGACGTGCCCATCTCGATAACGGTGGCCAATCAAGCGCAGCTTGAGCGCCAGCAGGTCAACACGCTCACTGACCTCACCCGCATCGCGCCGTCGCTCGAAATCAACAACTCTCCTGGACAGGACTCAGGCGGCGGCGGCCAGATCCGCGGCATCGGCACACAATCCTTCCAGCAAGGCGCCGTCGGCTCGGTCGGCGTGGTGGTCGATCAGGTCAGCCAGGGAAATACAAACATCTCGAACCTCTTCGATCTCGCCCGCGTCGAAGTTCTGAAGGGGCCTCAGGGCACGCTGTTTGGTCTGACGACGTCTGCCGGCGTCATCAACATGGTCACCAACGCGCCTGAGTTCGACAGGTTCAGCGCCCGCCTGCGGACTGAACTTGCCTACGATGGAGCTGTCGGATCGGATTTCGGCCAGCAGGTGTACCAGGGCCTGATCAACGTGCCCTTCTCCGACAACGCAGCATTGCGTGTCTCGGCCAACGTCAACCAGCGCCAGGGTGTCGATCGCAACACGATCACGGGCGATCTCGACGAACATGATTCATACAGTCTGCGCGGCCGCTTCCTCTGGGAGCCTTCCGACAATCTGACGGTCAACGTCATCGGCGACTACTCACAGTCCGAAGGCGACGGGCCCGACTTCTTCGTCGTCTTCAAGGCGACCGACAATGCGCTTCCACCCGCCGGCCCGCCGGGCTCTCCGCCGCGGCCGAGCCTTGAAGATTTTCTCGCCGCTTGCGGCATCGTCGCCAGCGAGGACAACCGGAACTATTGCACAGACCGCACATCGTCGCTTCACGACGAAAGCAAGTCCTCCGGCCTCTCGGCGCAGGTCGATTACGACCTCGGAGATTTCGTTCTGACGTCGATAACTGCAGGCCGAAAAGTCGATAGCGGACCGAGCTTCCTGAACATCTTCCGGCTGGATCAGAGCAACCCGGCGATCCACACCTACGACAGCGGGATCGTGGGAGGGCCAACCAACGGCGAGACCAATCTCATCACACAGGAATTCCGCATAACATCCGCTTCCGGGTCTCCCGTCGAGTATACGGCCGGCCTTTTCTATTCGAACCAGAACGAAACGCGCCCGCCGAGCCCGTTCAACGTCTATGCAAAAGTGCCCTTCCCGCCGTTCGAAATTAATCCCGTCAGCAACACGGGAAACAATGTCGATATCGGCGACTTCTCAGCGGCCGTGTTCGGGCAAGCTACATTCAACGTAAACGAGCAACTGCGGTTGATCGCAGGCGCCCGCTACACGCAAGAGACGCTGAAGGTGTCAACGGCGACACCTACGAACACTTTCTCGAGGGTCGCCCGCACGGAGATCAACAACACATCCTGGAGAGCCGGGGTGCAGTACGATGTCACGCCGGACCTGATGACTTATGCGACGGTGGCCAAGGGCTACAAAGGCCCGCAGATCGCCATCGGAAATCCGACGAACCCGCTGAGCGTTCCGCAGGTGATCGAACCGGAAATTCCGACCAGCTATGAGATCGGGCTCAAGAACACGCTGTTCAATGGCTTGCTGTTCACCGACGCCAACGTGTTCTACTCGGAGATCGAAAACTATCAGGGGCAGCTTTGCACGCCAAACGTGCCTCCGCCTGGACTCACCTGCATACCGCAGAACATCAACGGCGTTGTTTCCAAGGGCGCAGAGATCAACATCTTTGGCCGCCCGATGGATCATCTCACGCTGACCTCCGGCTTGATCTACAACCGGGCCGAGTATCCCGGCGGTTTCCTTGGGCAGGATGGCAGCAACCTTGCGGGCGAACAGCTCATCAGCGCGCCCGAGTGGAAATTCACCCTCGGCGGCGAATATGAGCAGCCATTGACCGCTGGCATGACCGGGTTCGTTGCGGCGGACACCGTATACAAATCCGAGATTCGCTTTGCCGCGTCGACCGATCCGAATGTCACGTACGACGCACACTGGATACTCGGCGGCCGGATTGGCGTGCGGAGCGAGGACGGCGCGTGGACCGCCGCGCTGTTCGGGCGGAACCTGACGAACGAGCACGAACCGATTCTGCGGTTCCAGAACTTCCCCGAGGGTGCGGGAAACTACGGACAGATCCTCACGGCGCAGTCTTTCCGCCTCGTCGGCGTGAGCCTCGACTACAAATTCTAGCGCAATCTCCCCTGGCGCATCTCTCGGACACTGACCCCGAAATGCGTAACTGGATGGGGAGCATCACTGCTCCCCATTCCCTTTTGTGCGGAGCGCTATAGCGCTAGCGGCGCTTCAAAACACCGTGCCTGCGAACTCAAGGCTGATGGAAGACTCGCTTCAACGGGACCTGCACCGGCGCATTGTCCGGATGGGTCTCCATGATGTCGGCCATATGCTTCCACCAACGCTTCATGATCGCGGTGTCCGGCAACCTGTCTAGCGTGTGATTGTCGGCGCGCGTCAGCACGCCGAAGAGATGGCTGGTCTCCGGATCAAGCCAGATCGTGTAGTCCGAGACCCCCGCTTCCCGCAGCGCCTGCGCCAGCTCCGGAAAGATCCGGTCGTGCCGCCTCTCATACTCGGCGGCCTGGCCCGGATTGAGGTTCATGCGGAAGGCAATCTGTTCGGGCATCGGTGGACGACCTACTTCCAGTTCTTCCGCTTCACGGTCCACGCCGTATCCTTGCAGAGGCCGCAGGGATCACCGTTGAACGTCTTGCCCGCTTCCTTGTCGCCCTTGAGGCGCCAGTCCAGCCAATCGATCGCGACCTTGCCCATCGCGCCGCCGCCCGGCTGTCGCCAGGTGCCGCCATGGCCCACGGGTGTGTTTGCGTTGAAGATTGGAAGCTTCTGGATCGCTTCATAGTCTCCCTCGGCGCCGCGGTAAGCCTGATCCTTCTCGCCGCCGATCAGGTAGAGCATCGGCGTGTGGAGCTTCGGCAGGTCTGCATCGGTCGCCGGCAGGTAGCCCGCAGCCTGGCGCGTCGTTCCATCGGGGTTGGGAATACCCCCGCGGATGATGCCGCTGTTGAGCACCATCACCGTCGTCACGCGCGGATCAGCGCCGACCGCGATCGCCTGCAGGCCGCCGCAGGACTGGCCGGCGACAGCGACCTTCGTCGTATCGATGCGGCCATAGTAGGGGCTGCCCTTGCGCGTATTCTCTGCAATCGCCCAGTCGATCGCCTTCACCACGGATTCCGTTTTCGACTGCTCGAACGGCATGCCACCCGGAGGAGGGCCAGCCGGCGGCGCGCCCGCGGCGCCGGGCGGGCGTGGAGCGGGGAACGCCGGCTCGGGTCCGATGGGACCGGTCGCTACTGCGAGATAGCCATGCGAGGCCACTTCACCCAGCAGCGGCTTGAAAGCGCTGCCGATGTTGACGCAGCCGCCATTGCCGAACGAGACGATCGGCAACTTGCCCTGCACCTTGGCGAGATCGGCGGGGCGATAGACTGTGTGATCCGGCAGCGTCGCATCCATCTCCATCACGGCGGCGTAGCGCCCGCTGGTTCCGGAAAGCGCCTCCGGAGCCTGCGCTTCAGCAATGCTCGCGAGACTGCCAAGCAACGCTGTGCCTGCAACCAGTGCAACCATCCTCATAGGCGTCTCCCTTCCCTCGCCGCATGGCGGCTTTCCATTCCGGCTCAGTTGGCCGGAGCTTCGCAAACGAAATTCTCGCTCCGGTTCAGGTCGCCGGACTTGTAGTGCGCGACCTTCGGATAGGGGCATAGCGGCCGCGTCCGCCCCGGCCACGGACTCGCAGAGCCAGCCTTCGCCTCGATCCGATCCGGCGCCTTGCCTTCCTCAACCCACGCCATCACAGCGCCCAGCGCATCATAGTCGCTGGTCGACGGCCCCTGTCCGCAATGGTTCATTCCGGGCACCGGGAAGACACGAACAAAGCTTGCAGCATTGCCCTTCTGCGAAGCGTCTACCCTTTGCCACCAGTTGATCGTGTCGTTGACCGAAAAGATCGGGTCCGATCCGCCATGAGGAACGACGATCTTGCCGCCATGCTTGCGGAAGCGCTCGAGATCGGTCGATTGCGCGCCGACCAGATCCCACCCCGACCGCGGAAATTCCTTCGTCGTGCCGAAGATCTTCGGAGCATCGCGATCAAGATTGAAGTCGATCTGATAGCGCTGACCTGAAGCGGCATCGCCCGCCACCGTGTCCGGAGGCGTCACGAACAACCCGGAAAGAGCCGAGCCGCCGAGCATCACGTTGATCGCGTCCATGCCGCCGGGCATGCCGATCTTCCACATGCGCCAGCCCATATCGCCGATGCCGATGTCCCACGACCAGTCCGCATACAGCGCCTCGCCCTTCGAGTTGCGCGGACCGGCGAGCGATTTGACAAGCGCATCTATCTGGTCGCGGCTGAGGCAACCATCCGCCTTCGCGCCCGAACATGTCTTCGCATCTAGCGCAGGACGAACACGCGCCGTCGTGCAGCGCCGGCCATCCTGTACCATCCCGTCGACCGCTCCATCGTCAGCGTCACACACCGCGGCAACGGCATCCGCAACCAGCTTCAGGTCGGAATTCGAGAAGGTCCGCGCCATATCTGGCAGCCCATTGGGGACGCGTAAGCCCCATGCTCGTCGCCAGGGCGCTGAACACCTGCGTGTCATAGGCCTCTGCGACTGCCGCCTTCGGAACGGCAAAGGCTGGCGCTCCGGCGACGATCCCGTCGAATTGGTCTGGGAAGCGCTGGGCGAATTCCATGCCTTCGCGTCCGCCATTGGAACAGCCGGCGAAATAGCTCCGCTTCGGAGCGCTGCCATAGTAGAGCCGCACGATGCGCTTGGCCGTGGTCGCGACGCTGTCGAGCGCTGTCTCGGAATATTCGAGCCGCGCCTGGTAGTCGTGTCCGAACGCAACCTGCCCCTGCCGCTGCGGATCGCTGTTCACGGCATTGTCGTGGCCGGTGTCCGTGCTGACCACCGCAAAGCCCTTGGCCAGCGCAGACGGCTGTCCCGGCGCCCCGCCGCTTGCATCCCCCACCATGCCATTCGTTCCGCCACCGCCCTGGAACAGGAAACGGCCATTCCATTCGACCGGCAGCCGCATGTGGAACTTCACCGCGTATTTCTGCCCGAAGGCGCCCGTACGCTCGCGCATCACGCCGACGACTTCGCAATGCTCCGGCATGGCCGGCGTCCCGCCCATGTATGCGGGAGCGTCAGGATTCGCTTTTGCTCCCGAACCTGCATTGAGAGTCGCCGACACTATTCGCGCAGTTGGCTCGCCCAGCGCAGCTCCTGCAGCCGACGCAATATCCGCACAGCGCTGCGCCTTGCTGTCTGCGGTGAGTGCGGATGAACCCGCCACGTTGTCCGACGCACAGCCGACCAACACTGCGAGAAATGCAGGCCATGCAGCGCTGGCGCGTCCGCTGCGCCACACAGAAGGAATCGCACGCGACGTCGACAGCAGATTTGCATTGATCATGTGGGGTCAACCGTTTCGAGTGAGTCCAATTGCGGCCGCATCAGTCTTGCAATCATTGGCCGGAAGCCAACGCTTCGCAAGAACGCACTCTCGAATAGCAATTCGGAATGCCTGACATCGAGCGGCGTGATAGAACGCGCTGCTATGCCGTCGTTGAGCCATCATTTTCTCGTTCGCGATATCTCGGCACTTCACAGACATGATTGCGAGAGACATGCTTGCACTTGCATGACCGATCATCTCGTATCGTTCGAATGCCGTTGCAGTGACTCACGTGCCGACGAAGACCGACACAGCAGCGCACGCTTGTGATGCGATTGCAAAAAGACACACAGGGATTGGAATGACGCTCAAGAGCTTGATGATCGGCGGCGCCGTCGCTCTCGCACTCGCCTCGACACCAACTGCCGTCGCGCAGACGCCTTCGCCGACGGCCTGGACCGTGCCGGACGGCGCTCAGGTGACGATCGATCGCAAGACCGGGCGCACCAGCGTGCTCATGCCGCGCGAGATCACCGATCGCGCCGGCGGCGATCCGACATTCGCGGACTGGCGCAAGGCGCCTTACGCCGGCTCAGGGCCTTTCGCGGCGACGCGTGTGGAAGAGCCTGCCCTGCCGACCCACACGCTCTATTATCCCGCCGGGTTGCCGGCAAAAGCCGGCAAGCTGCCTGTCATCCTGTGGGCCAATGGCGGATGCCGAAATACATCGGTCGAGTTCACCCGCTTCCTCGGCGAACTGGCGTCGCGCGGCTATTTCGTCGTCGCGGTCGGCCGCAATGATGTGCCGTTCGCCTTCTTCGCGCCAAGCGACCCGAAGCCGGGACCCGGCCAGCCTGAACTCGCGACCCGCGGTGGAGGGATAGTGCTTGCCGGGCTGGACTGGATCACCAAGGAGAACGCGCGCAAGGGCAGCGCGTACTTCAACAAGCTCGACCTCACGAAAGTGGCGGCGCTCGGCCAATCCTGCGGCGGCGGCCAGGTCTGGGAAGCCTCCAAGGACAAGCGGATCACCGCTGTCGCCGCCCTCAACAGCAGCTTCCCGACAACGACAACCGGCTTCGGGCCACAGACGGCGCCGCCAACCGATGGCTGGACGGTCGAGAAGCTCGCCATTCCGGCCGCCTACTTCATCGGCGGCCCCGGGGATGTTGCCTACACGGCATCGCAAACCAGCTACGCCGCCACGCCCGCAACGGCGACAGTGATCAAGGCCAACCTTCCGTGGATCGGCCACACCGGCGCCTACCGGGAGCCCGTCTATGAATGGGTGATGACCGTATCGTCCTGGCTGGACTGGCAGCTGAAAGGCGATGCGAAGGCCAAGGCGATGTTCGGCGGCCCCGACTGTGGTCTCTGCAAGAACCCGCAATGGTGGTTCGAAGCGAAGAACGTCAACTGACATGCAGATCGCGGGAGCCGTCCAGCGATGAGCGTTGTCGGGCAGTTTGCTGACTGGCTCTCGAACACGCCGCCGAGCCAGCTGATCCAGAATGTCGTGTGGGTCGTCCCCACGACGCAGATTGTGCACATCCTGGCGATCGCTGCCGTCTTCTACCTGATGGCGGTGTTCGATCTCCAGGTCATGGGCGTGCTTGCCCGGCCAACGAACACCGGTTGGTCACGCGATCCCCTTCCCTGGCTGTGGTGGGGCCTCGGCGTCCTCGCCATTAGCGGCCTCATCCTGATCATTGGCGAACCCAAGCGGGAGCTCACCAGCTGGCCGTTCCGCATCAAGATGCTGCTGGTCGTTGCAGCGGCCTTGCTGACCCTGCTGCTCTCACGGCTGGCGCTGCGCGAACCGTCCCCGTCGACCCGCATTCTCGCAGGCGTCGTCCTGGCGTGCTGGGTGATGATCATCATCTGCGGCCGCTTCATCGCCTACATCAACTTCGGCGAGGAGGAAGGCCTTTGACGCTGGAATCCGCCGCAAGCTGGCTCGAGAACCTCCCCTTCCCGACTGCCATCCGCGAGTCGGCGTGGCTCTATCCGATCTTCGAGACGATCCATGTGATGGCGCTGGCGCTGGTGGTCGGCTCGATCGCCACGGTCGACCTCCGGCTGCTGGGCGTGGCGCGCCGCAACCAGCCCGCCTGGCGCATCGCGCAGCAGGCCCTGCCATGGACGTGGATTGCCTTCGCCGTCGCTGTCGTCACAGGCGCGCTGCTCTTCTCGTCACAGGCGGTGAAGTATGTCGACAACGTACCTTTCCGCATCAAGCTGGTGCTGCTTGCGCTCGCCGGCATCAACATGGCTGCCTTCCAGTTCGGCGCCGGCCGCACGATCAACACTTGGGGAGAAGGCCAGGCGCCGACAGGGGCCAGGATCGCGGGCGCTTTGTCACTGGTGTTCTGGATCGGCGTCGTGGCGGCGGGCCGCTGGATCGGCTTTGCGAGCAACAACCCTTTCTGAACAGGGCTCGCTCCAAGCGGCAGTGAGTCGCGGGTCAGCTTGCGCAACGATCGGCTCAGGCCTCGTTTCCCCTTCGGGAACAGGTCATTCGATCCGGTGATGTGAGACATAATAAAATACGATTTCAAATCGCGCACGATCCCCCGAACTATCGAGTCACAGGCGCACACCAGAAAGCGCCATCGCTTCTACCCGGAGGGGGTCAACTTGCAGTTTCCGCCACGAGAGCGTTTCGCGAAGCCATGGCCGACAAGCCTGCGGAAGGTTTTGCTCGCAGCCGCGTGCGGCATGCTGGCCGTCGGCCTGCAGCCTGCCGGCGTAGTCGCGCAGACACCCAAGGCCACAACCGCAAAACCGGCGGCTGCGAAGAAGCCCGTCCTGCGCGGCATGACCTGGGACTCGATCAAGGCCATGCCCGACTGGTCCGGCATGTGGACACCGGGCCGCGCGCCCGCAGGCGCGCCGCGTACGGTCGGAGCGGTCGGCGGCGGGCCGTTTGCTCAGGGCGCGCCCTACAAGCCCGAATACGCCGCCAAGAATGCCGAGCGCATGAAGCGGGTGCGCGGCGATGGTCCGGGCGGTGAGGACAACATCCCGCTGAGCAATAGCGGCATGTGCGTGCCAGGCGGCACACCGGGCAACATGTCCCTGGTGTCACACGAGTACGTCTTCCAGCCCGGCCGCGTGATCATCCTCCTCGAGAACTCCGAGGTGCGCAGGCTCTGGACCGATGGGCGCGCTCACGTGCCGGTCGACGAATCCAACCCGAGCTTCCAGGGCGATTCAATCGGCCACTGGGAAGGCGATACGCTGGTCGTCGAGACGACCAACATCTACCCGGAAGCCGAGTTCGGCTTCGGCCTGCACGTCACCGAGAAGACCGTGGTCAACGAGCGCTTCACGCGTGTCGGCGACAAGATGCGGATCGATGTGGAGATCGAGGATCCCATCCTGTTTACCGGCCCGTGGAAATTCACGCGCTGGTATGACCGCGAGGATCGCGCCTATGTCGAGTACGTGCCCTGCACCCTGGCCGACCGCGCCGTGAAAGACGGCGACAAGCTGAAGGGCATCGATTTCAATCCCGACAGAAAGCTTCCCGGAGAGTAGCAATGCGTTCGTTCCGTTCAATTCTGGCTGCTTCCTGCTTAGCTGTAGCGGTGACCTTCGGCGCAACCCCTGCGCTCGCGCACCATTCCTTCGGCCACTACGCCATGGACAAGACGACCGAAATCCAGGGCGTGATCAGCAAGTGGGAATGGGGCAACCCACACTGCTGGCTGTTCGTCGACGTCGCTGGCGCCGACGGCAAGACCGTTACCTACGGGTTCGAGCTGCGAAGCCCGGGCGAGCTACTGCGCGGCGGCTGGAAGCGCAACTCGATCAAGGTCGGCGACACCCTCAAGGTTGCGTTCCGCCCGATGAAGGACGGCACGCCCGCCGGCCTGCTGGTCCGGGCCAATGACGCGACGGGCAAATTGATCGGCAATCCAATGCCGTCGGGACCGCCACCCGCGGGCCCGCCCGGAGGGGCTGCGCCGCCTAGACCATAGTGCAATCGAAGCCGCGTCGGCAGCGACCTGGCGGAGGAGTTTTGTGATGTTCGACCTGAGCCGGCGGATCGCACTTGCTGTTCTGGTCTTCGGACTTGGCGGCGCCGCCGCGCTTGCGCAGCTCCCTGCCCGCAAGCCGGGCCCCTTCGGCGACAAGCCGGCGGGGCCGCAGAGCCTGCCAGGAGACAACCTGCCGCCGTTCAACATGCTCGACGCCAGCGGCAAGCTCGTTCCGATGCCCAAGCTGGACGGCCCGCTTCACAAGGACAGCGGCGAGCCTGAATCATCTGCTCCCGGACCTAACCTCGACATCGCCACGAAGATGGCGCGCGCCGCGGTCGACGCCTGCAAGAAGAAGGGCTTTCGTGTCGGCGCCACGGTGATCGATTCCGTGGGCGAGGCCCGCGTCATGCTGACCGCCGACGGATCGGACGGCAGCCACGTTTTCGTTGCGCAGCGAAAAGCGCTGACCGCTCTGGTGTTCGGCACGACGAGCTTGAAGGCGAACGAGGACGTCACATCCGGCGCCGCACCACTGAGCAAGGTCACGCCTGACATGTTCGTCATGGGCGGCGGCGTCCCGATCTTCAAGGATGGCAAGCTGATCGGCGCGATCGGGGTCAGCGGCGCAGCTGGCGGCCCTCCGCCGGGTAAAGCCGACGAAGATTGCGCCTCTGCCGGCCTGAAAGCGGGCGGGCCGAAGTTCAAGTGAGCGCGAATGGGCGAGGCTCGGGCTAACGCCCGGCAACAACCGACCGTTCCGGCCTGACCGCCACACGCCGCCACGGGACGATACAGAACAGGCGGGGGGATCGATATGCGGAAGCTTTCGGATCAGCCATGGCTGATCGTGCTCGGATCGACGCTGGCCCTCACGGTCGGCAACGGCCCGATCATGCAATTCACCTTCGGCGTATTCCTGAAACCGCTGACGGCAGCGTTCGGCATCGAACGCGGTCTTGGATCGCTTGCACTGACCATCGGCCTGCTTGCCACAGCCTTCACCCTTCCCCTCGTGGGTAAGCTCGCGGATGTGCTCGGACCAAAACTGATCGGTCTGGTCGCCGTGCTGCTGTTCGCGCTCGGCGTGGCGGCGGCAGGTTGGCTCTCCCCCTCGATCTGGATCTTCATGGTGCTGTTCGCGCTCGCAGGCGTGGCCGCCGCAGGCCAGACGCCGCTCGTCTATCTTAAAGCGATCTCGGCGCGGATCGATCGCCGGCGAGGCCTTGCCCTGTCCATTGCCCTCACGGGTGTGGGCATCGGTTCGATCATCACACCGATCATCGCGCAGCACCTGATCAACGACTATGGCTGGCGCGGCGCATATCTCGGTCTCGCAGCGCTGCTGGTCGTCGTGGCCGTGCCCTCTCTCCTCCTGTTCATCCCCGGCAAGGCGGACAAGGCGTCAGCGCAGGCATCTGATACCCCGGCTGTGGACCCTCCCGGCCTCACGCCCGGCGAAGCGCTTCGCACCTGGCGGTTCTGGCTTCTGGTCGTCTGCATGTTCCTAGGCGCTGCGGCCGCCAACGGCACCATCGCGCACGTCGTCCCTCTGCTGACCGATCGCGGCGTCAGCCCGGATGACGCCGCCGCCGCGATGAGCGTCGTCGCCGCCTCGGCGATCGTGGGCAGGCTGGCAGGGGGCTTCCTGATCGACAGGTTCTGGGCGCCGATCATCTCGACCGTCTTCTTTGCCGGAATGATCGGCGCGATCGGCATTCTGATCTTTGCCCAGTCGGCAGAACAAGCCACCATCGCAACCGTGCTGCTGGGCTTGGGTCTCGGTGTCGAGGCCGATCTCGTCGGCTTCATGGTCTCGCGCTATCTCGGCACGCGCGCCTTCGGAACGCTGTTCGGCTACGCCTTCGCCAGCTTCATGCTCGGCAGCAGCCTCGGCCCCACGGCGATGGGGGCAGTGTTCGACGCGACGGGATCGTACGCGCTCTGCCAGATCGCCTTCATGATCGGCGCAGCCCTCGCAGCCGCCGGCTTCCTGGCGCTCGGCCGCTACCCCTATCCGGCGCAGCGCTGATGGCTGGGCCGCCGCATCGCAATCAGGAAGGAGCACACGACATGCAGCGCCTTCTCAAAATGAGCATCGGCGCGGCGGGGGTTCTTGTCCTCGGCCTCGCGGCCTGCGTGCGAGAAGCAGATTCCACGACCGGGCAGGCGGACCAGCAGCCTGCTCCCTACACGCCCGAGATGCGGCCGTATGCCAGCATCCAGGAGCTCATGCTGAATATGGTCGACCCTTCCGCTGAAGCTCTCTGGGCTTCGGTGTCGGCGACGTATTCCAGATCCGGCGCGGTGATCAACGAGCCGAAGTCGGAAGAAGACTGGGCGGCATTGCGAGGCCATGCGCTGATCCTCGCCGAAGCCGGCAATCTTCTGATCATGAAAGATAGGCCGGTGGCCGTGAAAGGCGGAAAGGTCGCCGATGAGGGCTCGCCGGGCATCCTCACCACCTTCCAGATTCAGGCGCAGATCGCACAGAACCCTGCCCGCTTCGCGGAGCGCGCACGCGCGCTGCAGGACAAGGCCGAGAAAATGGTCCAGGCGATAGACCGCAAGGATGCATCGGCCATCGAGCTGATCGGCGGCGAACTCGACGAGGCCTGCGAGGCCTGCCACAAGAAATACTGGTATCCGTCCTAGCCAGCAAGAGAATGGCGGCTCGAACCAGGGAGGATCGGAACATGCCGAACACAAGCCGCAGCTGGATGGCCACGTACACGGGCGTGCTCCTGCTGGTTGCCATGGCGACGCCCTTGTGCGCCACGCCGGCAATAGCCCAGCAGCACCGCGAGCGGCTCTATCAGGGAACAGCGCCCGGCTCGGAGACATGGAAGTTTCCGGAAGTCGAGACGAGCAATGCGCGCGGCGTCACGGTGCGCAATGTCCGCGACCCGGAGATTCTCGCCTACCTGCCCGATCCGGCCAAGGCCAATGGCGCAGCCGTCATCCATGCTCCAGGCGGCGCCTTGCGCGTGCTCGGAATGGGGCAGGAAATGCAGGACATCATCTCGCGCTTCAACGAACGCGGCATCGCCGTCATCGTGCTCAAATACCGGACGGCCCAATCGGCATCCGGCGCCCCAGGCCAACCTCCCGCGCCTCCCGGCGCCGCACCTGCAGGGGCAAGTCCACCGGCCGGCATGCTGCGCCGGTTTGAAATCAAGAACGCGAACGCCAATCCTGCTCCCGGAGACGAACAGCTCTCGACAGTCCTCCGCTTCGCAACGAACGATGCGCAGGAAGCGCTGCGCCGTGTCCGCTCACACGCCGCCGAATGGCGCATCGACCCCAGGCGTGTCGGCATCATCGGATCATCAGCTGGCGGAGGCGTAGCAATGGGCGCCTTGCTCGCCGGCGCACCAGGCGCAACGCCGGACTTCATCATCTCGCTCTACGGACCGTCGCTGCAGGACGTGACCGTACCGAAAGACGCCCCACCCCTCTTCCTCGCGACGGAAGCCGGCCACGGACCGGTCACCGATGGCCTGGTCGCGCTCTATTCGATGTGGAAAGACGCGGGCAAGCGGGCGGAACTGCACATCTATGACGTACCAAACTTCTCCATGCCGGTATCGCTCTGGGCCGACCGGGCGCTCGCCTGGATGGCGGAACAAGGGCTGTTGAAACCGGCGGCAGACGCGAATCGCTGATCCGAACGAGCAGACGCGAAATCAAAGGATCGACACGGACCGGCGCCGGCAGGGCCTATGTCAGCTCGCACCCAACGCCGTCTTCACGGCGTTTGCTCCGTTCGTCAGTTCCTTGGCCGAAACCGCGGAGATCGCCTTCGACGTTTCCATCGCCTTGAGCCTGGCGATGTAGCTGTCGAGACCTTTCAGCGCTGCAGCGCGATCGCTGGACTTGCCCTTGGCGCCATCCGCCTTGGCGATCTGCCGCGTGATCGCCGATACGTCGGCGCCCATCTTGTCGACATCCTTGTGGAGGGCGAGGAAGACATAGTTCGAATCCTCGAGGTCCTGCGCCAGGCGGCAAGCCGCCTTGCACGGGTCGCCGCTGCCGATGTAGGAGCGCTCCGCCCGCACAATGGTCCGCTTTGCATCGGCCGCCTGAATGTAGCCGGCCTTCACGTTGGCCTCGGTCTGCGCTTTCACTTTCGCCACATAGCCGGCGTGGGTCGGATAGAGCTGGTTGATCACCTCGTCCGGGAACGGCTCGTAGCGGCCATACAGGCGGCAGAAGCTGTTGCCCGAATTGTCGCGCGTCGACAGCGAGGTGGCGACGTCGAACTCCGCGAGGCGGATGCCGCCGAGCGCGTTGCCGCGCGCATCGCGCTTGTAGTCGTAGACCGTGCCGGTGCGCGGCGGATCGCCGGGACGGCCTGGAAGTTCGCCTTGCTTGCTTTCGACCTCGGCCTTGGGCGCCGTCGGCGGGGCGATCCCCGTCTTGATCCACTTGTCGATCAGGTCATAGGAAGCGCCGAGCACGTTATCGATCGGCGTGCGCGGGTACGTCGGATGGTCGCAGACCGCCGCCTCCCGCAAGATGCCGTCGCGGCGGTTGAGCGAGCCCGAGTTGAGGCTGAGATGCCGGCCGGCATGGCTTGCGCCCGTCACCTCCCACTCGACGAATTTGGCCGTGTCGGGCTGGCGCGAAGCCACCTGACCGATAGCGTCGGTCTCCGACAGGATCTTCATGACCGGCACGGGAATGTCGTCGCGAATACGGGCGCCGCCGATGAACACGAGATAGGCGTCGACCGGACCGCCCAGCTGCTTGTGCAGCGAATTGATGTAGGTGCCCAGCCGCGAGGCCGACTGCGATGCGCCGATGGCGATCAGGCGCTGCGCTTTCAGGGCGCCGAGCGGGCTAACGCCTTTCGGACTTTTCACCGCCTGCATGCCCTGGGCGAAGATGTCGTAGGAGAGCGCATCATTGGTGATCGCGCCGCCATCCGTCACGTCCAGCGAGGCATAGCGTGTGGGGCTGTAAAGCTTGAGCCCGTTGGGCGGCTGCTGCACGCCGACGCGCTGCGCCGAAATGCCGACCCAGGCATAGCCGCCGCGCACGATCTGCTCGAACGACGCTTCCCAGTGGGCGTCGAGATCATAGCCGGCGGTGACGTTCTGCCACTCGGCCAGAACTGTGCCGTTGAACTTCTTCGGATCGATCGGGCGGCGGACGATCAGCCGTGTCTTGTACTTGTGGCCTGAGTCCTTCAGCGCGCCGTCCTGGCCGTTCGGCGTGTCGAACTGGCTGGCCGTTCCCTCGTAGAAGAACTCCTCCTCGACATAGCCGACGGCCTTGAGGTTGTGGAACGTCGTGAACCACGGATAGTCGTGCGCCGGATCGCCCAGTTGGCCGTGCATGGGGATGGGCCCGGTCACGGTGGGGTTCGCGACCGACGTCTGCGCCGATGCCCCCGCAACCGCCAGCGCCATGGCGCCGAGTGCTCCCGATACAGCCCGTGCGACGAGGTAAGCGAGTTTCATGGGACGATCCTCTATTGGGCTGCGGCCTTGGCGCCGGACTTGACCCACTGACTGCGGCGCTGATGGCTACTTTCGGCGCGCGCGCGCGAGCTGTAAAGATCAGCTTGGCTGCGCACGTCTAGTTGATGTCTGCTCCTGCACGCTTAGCCGAACTCGGCGCGAAGACGGCGCTTGTCTATCTTGCCGGTGGCGGCCAGCGGCATGCGCGGCAGGCGCACCACTGCGTCGGGCATCCACCAGGACGGCACGCGGCCGTGCAGGAGAGCGAGAAGATCCGCCTCATTGATGACTGGCGAGTCGCGCAATTCCACCAGCAGGATCGGCCGCTCGCCCCATTTCTCGTCGTGCCGGGCGATGACGGCCGCCTGCGCCACCGCCGGGGAAGCGCCGATGATCGCCTCGATCTCCGCGGGGTTGATCCATTCCCCGCCGGACTTGATCAGGTCCTTCGAGCGCCCGGTGATGTAGAGCGCGCCATCCTCGCCGATGCGTGCAAGATCGCCCGTGTCGAACCAGCCTTCGCCATCGACCGCCGGTTGGCCATGGCCGTAATAGCGGTTCACCACGCTCTGGCCCTTCACATGCAGGCGGCCTTCAACGCCGCGCTGTTGCGGCAGGGCATTGCCCTCGCCGTCCTTGAGACAGAGGTCGAGACCGATGGCGATGCGTCCGGCGCTGGCGGCTTCCCGCCGCCCCAGATGTTCGGGAGCGATTGCGCCGAGCGGCGTCAGCTCCGTCATGCCCCAGCTTGTCTGCACGATGGCGCCGATGCGGCGTTCGATGCGCTCCATCAGCTGCTCGCCCATGGGAGCGCCGCCGACGATGATGCGCTTCAACGAGGGAAGTTGCTCTCCTGTCGCCTCGACATGATCGGCAACGCCAAGCCAGACGGTCGGCACGCCGGCAGCGAGCGTGACGCCTTCAGTAGCGATGAGACGGGCAAGACTTGCGCCGTCGGCCTGCCGTCCGGGTAGGATAAGCGATGCGCCTACAGCGGGCGCAGCAAAGGGCAGCCCCCAGCCATTGGCGTGGAACATCGGCACGATCATCAGGACGCGATCATCCGCCGTCGGCCCGATTACATCCGCCTGCAGAAGTCGAAGCGTGTGCAGGTAAGACGAGCGGTGCGTGTAGACGACGCCCTTGGGATCGCCTGTCGTTCCGGAAGTGAAGCAGAGTCCTGCGGGCGCGGTCTCGTCGATGCCGCCCCAGACCGTGGGCGCAGCGCCCATGATGTGATCCTGAAGGACAACCGGCGCCGAAGTTTCCAGTGCGGATACGTCGATGGCCTCGTCGATCACCACGATGCATTCGATCGACGGCGAGGATCGGGCGATCTCCACGCCCTGCTCCGCAAGACTGGAGGCCACGATGAGCAGGCGGCACTCCGCCTGGCGAACCATGCTGGCCAGGGTCGCCGCGCCAAGCCTTGGGTTCAGTGTGTGAACGACGGCGCCGATACCGGCGATCGCATACCAGGCCTCGACATGTCCCTGTGTGTTCCAGGCCAGCGTCGCCACGCGATCGCCTGCGCGAACGCCAAGCTCAAGCAATCCGGTTGAAAGCTTCTGGCTGCGGACCAGCAGATCTTCATAGCTGATGCGCGTGGATGCGCCCGCGCCTGTCGCCGTCACCACGCCGGCCTTGGGATGCCAGCGCGCAGCATGCTCCAGGAAGCGGTTCAGCGTGAGAGGAAAGTCCTGAACGTAGGGCTGCATCATGATTGCAAGGACAGTCTACAGGTGGACACAGGGCTCGCCCTCTCTATTTCGTCCTCCTGATTTCCCCCAGTGAGAAAAAGGCAGGCGGCCGAAGCCGCCTGCAATCAGTCGGGGAAGTTAGAAGGCTTTCTTGACGGAAACCTCGAGCGTGCGGCCGAGCGGGTTGCCCATGAAGGGGTCATAGCCCAGCTCTTCCTGCGCCCGCGGCGGATCCTTATCCAGGATGTTGGCGACCGTCGCGGTGAAGGCGAGGTCTTCGGTCATCTCGAAGCGGTAGGTTGCATCAAGCGTGACCCACTCCTCGCCGCTCTCACCGTATTGCGTGCCTGCCCGCTCGTCCCTGACGGCCGAGACATAGTTCACGCCGACACGGAGGTTGTGCTGGTCCATGTGGTAGTTGGCGCTGAAGTTGGCGCGCCATTCGGGAGCGGCCAGGGCGAAGGTCGCAAAGTTCAGCGTGCCGAGACGATCGTCGCCCGTGGTGACGACGACGCCGTCAAGCGAAGTCGGACCGGTCTTGAGCTCCGTCACCTTGGTGGCGGTGACGTCGAGCGTCAGATCGCCGGGACCGACAGGCATGTTGTAGGTCGCCTGAACATCGATGCCGTTGGTCGTCTGCCCCGGTCCGTTGCCGAACAGGGTGGTGACCGACGAGAAGCCGCCGACGCCGCTCAGGCCCACGGCGCACGCGCCGTTGAAGCTGATGCGGCGCACGAGGGGCTGCACGTTCGGGTCGCACGTGGTGATCGTGCCGCCGGGCCCGTTGAACACCAGGCTGGCGATC
>DASYKO010000272.1:0-13377 GCA_035995285.1 Hyphomonadaceae bacterium
GCAAACGCCTTGGCGCTGTCGCGCAGCATCTGCTGCTCTTCGGTGAGCACGAAAGCCATCAGTCTCTCCCAGGCGCCGTCCGGACGTACCGGATCTTCAGTTTTGCGAATTGGGTCTTAGCGTCCCACGCACCGCCCAGTCCAGAGCATCTTCAAGCCGGTCATTCCCCCAGAACAACTCGCCGTCTTCCGTAACGAAGGTAGGCGCGCCGAATATGCCGAGGTCGGCGGCTTTCTCCGTCTCCTCGCGCAGCTGGTCCTTGACCGGTTCGGACTTCATGGCCCCCAGCACTTCCAGCGGGTCGAGCCCGGCGCGGCGGGCGGCGGCGTGCAGGATCTGCAGGTCCGAGATATCGCGGTCGTGGACGAAGTTGGCCTGATAGACCGCCTTCACGAAATTCGGACGTTGCTCCTGCGGCAGAGACAGCGTGATCCGCGCCGCCATCAGGCCGTTCTGGGGAAAGCGGTGCGGCCGGCGGAAGGGCAGGTTGTATTTCTCGCACGTGCGTTCCACGTCCCGCCACATGTACGAGCCCTTGATCGGGACAACGTTGAACGGGCTGTCCTTCATCCCCTGCTGGGCGTCGAACAGCGGGCCGAGCAGGAAGGGCCGCCATTCGATCTCGACGCCCCGGGCGGCTGCCGCCTTGTCCGCCCGCATGACGGCCGGATAGGAATAGGTCGAGGCAAATTCGAACCAGAATTGCAGTTTCAAGAACGGCTCCCGCGACCGGTCACTGATCCACTTTAACGGTCCCTAGCACGTTGCGGAGCCAAAAGCGCGATCCCATCTGGGAAGGATCCGGCAGGACGGCTGGGCAAATTCCCCATCAGGGAAACAAGGGACGAATCCATGACAATCTCGATGTATCACGCGAGCACGCCGCTATTCCTGCGCATGTTCGGCAACATGAACCAGTGGCTGGACATCGCCGTCGAGAAGAAGGGCGCTGCCGGCGCGGAGGAATTACTGGGCGCCCGGTTGGCGCCGGACATGCTGCCCCTGCTCGGGCAGTTCCAGCGCGCCAGCGACACGTCCAAGGGCGCCATCGCGCGTCTTGCGGGTGTCGATGCGCCCTCGATGCCGGACACCGAAAAGACCATCGCGGACGTGCGCCAGCGGATCGCGAAGACCGCGGATTTCATCAAGAGCGTCCCGCAATCCAAGGTCGACGGGTCGGAGGAAAAGGAAGTGATCCTCAAGACCCCTAACAACGAGCTGAAATTCACAGGGCTCGGCTATCTGACCGGCTTTGTCCTTCCGAACTTCTATTTCCACGCAACCACCGCCTACGGCATCCTCCGCAACCAGGGCCTGCCGCTGGGCAAGCTGGATTATCTCGGGCGGGCTTGAGTGTAGGATGCATGAAGCCGCCGGCGGAATGCACCATTGCTCCACGTTCACGAAAGAGGTGCATTTCGCTTCGCTCCATGCGCCCTACGGTTCAGATAGCCATCGCATAACGGCGCGATAAACTGCCTCGCACGACTCGCTTGGAGCGGTCGTGCGAGGGAGGCCATAATGACCTGGGAAGACGCCGCGGCGCTGGCCTTCTTCCTTGTCAGCTGGTGGTTCCTGGGCTGGCTGATCGATTCATCGCCCTGGCACAAATTCACGCTCTCAGCCGCGATGAAGTTCCAGCGCCAGGAGTGGATGCGCCAGATGGCGGCGCGCGAAATCCGCCTCGTCGACGCCAACATCATCACCGGCCTGCAGCAGGCGACATCGTTCTTCGCTTCGACCGCTCTTCTCGCCGTCGGCGCCGGCTTCGGCCTGCTGACCGCAGCTGACACCATCATCGATGCGTTCGAGCAATCTGTCGCTCACCTCAAGATCGACCGCGCGGCGTTCTACATGAAGACAGCCGGACTGATGGCGCTCTACGCCTACGCCTTCTTCAAGTTCGGCTGGGCCTATCGTCTGTTCAACTATTCCGCAGTGATGCTGGCGGCCTGTCCGCCGCCGGGCTCTGCGGACGCTGAAGAGATCGGGCAGGGCATAGCCGACATGAACATCGCCGCCGCCGGACAGTTCACCCACGGCTTGCGCGCCTTCTTCCTGGCGATCGCGGTGCTTGCCTGGTTCATCAATCCATGGGTGTTCGCAGCTGCGACGGTCGTGATCGTCATCTCGCTCGCCAACCGGCAGTTCAATTCGCGCGCTAGGTTCATCGCGCAGAAAGCTGCCAAGCGCCTGACCGGCAAAGCCTAGGCCAGATCCAGGCCGGGTCTAGGATTGCAGCGTGTAGAGTTCCGTGGCGTATCCGGTTGCGCCATCGCTCGGAACGTAGATCACGCACTGCGTGCTGAGCGCGTAGATCATGTGGCACAGCATGCGCCGGTTTGCGCCTCTCTCGGCGAGATACTCATCGCGCAGGAACTTCGTTCCGATGAAGAGGCCGGTCGGCTCGGTCGGCCGTGGATCGCCTTCCTTCCAGTCGGGCGCCTCGGCGCTGGTCTTGATCTCGGCCATGTCGACCAACTGCTTCAGCATCGACTGAAGCGCCTTCTCCGGCGTCTCGCCATCTGCAGTCGCCTCGCCGAACGCGATGGCCTGCTGCGAGGTTTCCGCCCGGCTCCAGACGAGGTCGCCAGAAGCAGTGCGCACCGTGGTAAGCACGCTCGCCTGCTTGCAGTCACTCCCGACCGCCACGACCTGGAGAACGTCCTTTGCGTCCGGCGCCGTGAACGCGACCTCCCGGACGATCGGGTCGATGCACAAGGCTACCGATTTGTCCGGAACCGCTGGGGCGCCTGCTGGAGTCGTCAGCCTGTCACATCCCGCCAGCACCAAGGCCGCCGCGAACGCGGCAACCCCCAAGCCAAACACCGATTTCATGCCGCCCTCCGCCGAATCCGGCCTAGCATGCGCTTGAATGGAAACTGCGCCAACCCCGACGCTTGACGTAAGACCGGAGCCATATTTGCCTCCGGCCATGACCGATGCGTCGTCCGAGGCCGCACGTCTGCTCGACCTCCAGCGCGCGGCGCAGAGGCGGGAAGGCGCCCCTACCGGCAGCGAACGCGACGACAGGCTGATGGCGCTCGCCAACATGGTGCGCGCCCGCAACAACGCCTTCGCCGAAGCCATCTCGGCCGATTTCGGAAACCGTTCGCGCACCGAAACGTCGCTGCTGGAAACGTCCGTCGTCCTGTCCTCGATCCGCTATGCGCGCAGGAACCTGCGCTGGTGGATGGAGCCGCAGCGGTCGGAAGTGGACTTCACCTTCTGGCCCGGCTCCGCCTGGGTTCGCCGCGAGCCGCTGGGCGTCATCGGCGTCATCAGCCCGTGGAATTATCCGCTGCAGCTCTGCCTCGTCCCGCTGGTCGATATTATCGCCGCCGGCAATCGGGCCGTGATCAAGCCCTCGGAACACACGCCGAAGTTTTCAGCGCTGCTGAAAACCGCGCTGGCCGAGATCTTCAACGAGGATGTCGTTAGCGTCGTTCTCGGCGGGGCCGATGTCGCCGAAGCCTTCACGAAACTTCCCTTCGACCACATCGTCTTCACCGGCTCGACTTCGGTCGGGCGCAGAGTGGCCGCCGCTACTGCGCAGGGTCTCGTGCCGACGACGCTGGAGCTCGGCGGCAAGTCTCCCGCCATCGTCTGTCCATCGGCCTCGATGAAGAAGGCCGTGAAGACCATCGCCTACGGCAAGTTCGTCAACGCCGGCCAGACCTGCATTGCGCCGGACTATGTCCTCGTCCCTCGCGGGCGGACCATCGAGTTCACCGAAGCTGTCATGGCCGAAGTCCGCCGCGCCTATCCCAGCCTAGATGGCGATTACGCCACCATGATCAACGAGCGCGCCTTCGACCGGATGACGGCAGCGCTCGCCGAAGCCGAGACAGGTGGCGCGCGCGTACTTCGCCACCCCATCCCCTCCGACCGCACGCGCCGCTTGATGCCGCCTTCGATCGTGCTCGATCCGCCGCAGGACTGCATGCTGATGCGCGAGGAAGTCTTCGGCCCGATCCTCTCCGTCGTCGGTTACGACACGATCGAGGATGCGCTGGACTGGATCGGCCGCCATCCGCAGCCGCTGGCGCTCTACATCTTTGCCGAGGACAGGCGAGAGCAGGCCGATATCCTCGACCGTACCCAGTCCGGCGGCGTCACCATCAACGGAACGCTGCTGCACATCGCTCAGGAAGGCCTGCCCTTCGGCGGCATCGGCGCGAGCGGCACGGGCCATTATCACGGCAAGGCCGGCTTCGACCGCTTCACCCATGCTCGCGCGGTCTTCCGCACCGGCTGGTTCAACGCCGCCAGCTGGCTGGCCCCGCCCTATGGCGAACGGGTCAGGCGCATGCTCAGATTCCTGATGCGCTGACGCTTCGGGCTTCAAGCCGGGGAGAGAATCCGCGCGATTCAATCTCCGGTTGCTTGTGAGTAACTCACTGATTCGGGACACGACTCGCCCTGTAGCGGCGTGGGGGAGTTCGCTGGCCGAGGGGGATCACGCTTTCTATGCGCGGATCGAGGCGTTTGACAGACGCCTCGAAGACGCCCGTGCGTTTGGCAGGGCGTGCAACGGCCTCTCCACGGACCGCCAGGATCTGAGCGCCAGGCAGGGCGTAACGCCGGGGCAGGCGGCAGGCTTCTGGGCCATCGCGGGCCTGCTCATCACCTTCTATGTCCTGCGCCCGGATGCAGCCGAAACGCTCGGGACTGTTTTCCTGGCCAGCGTCTTCGCCCTTATCATCCTCGTGCGCATCGCGGCGGCGGTCTCCGGGCTTGTCGCCCGTCCAGCCAAGGCAGTCCTGCCGAATTGTTCCGATGCGGAACTCCCGGTCGTGACGATCCTCGTGCCGCTCTATGACGAAGGGGCGGATGTCGTTGCTTCGCTGATTGGAGCTCTGCGCAGGCTCAACTACCCATCGAACAAGCTCGACATAAAGCTGCTTCTCGAAGCCGATGACGACGGCACGATCGATGCCGTCCGCCAGTGCGATCTGCCGTCATGGTTCGAACTTATCCCTGTTCCTCCGGCTGAGCCACGCACCAAGCCGAAGGCGCTCAACTACGGCCTTCACTCGGCCCGCGGCGAGATCATTGCCGTGTTCGACGCGGAGGACCGGCCGTCTCCGGACCAGGCGCGTGAAGCCGTCGCGGCTTTCCGTTCCGGGGCGAAGGACCTCGCTGTCGTGCAGGCCCCGCTCCTGATTCACAACGGGGGCGAGGGTTGGTTCGCGAAGCAATTCCAGATCGAATACGCGATCCTCTTCCGTGTATGGCTTCCTTTCCTCGCGCGCGCAGGCTTGCCTCTGCCGCTGGGAGGAACCAGCAACTATTTCTGTCGCCGCCGTCTCGAAGCTGCGGGCGGATGGGATGCCTGGAACGTCACGGAAGACGCCGACCTCGGCTTCCGTCTCGCCCGCTTCGGCGGCCGCGCCAGGACGATCTCGCTTCCAACATTCGAAGAGGCGCCGGTGCGCAGCAGGGACTGGCTCAAGCAGCGCACACGCTGGATGAAAGGCCACCTGCAGACCTGGCTTGTCCTGATGCGCCACCCGCTGCGTGCGGCCAATGAGATGGGCTGGGCCAGCTTTGCTTCAGTCCAGCTGACGCTTTTCGGATCGCTGCTCGCATCCCTCATGCACCTGCCGATCCTGCTCTGGATGTCTCTTGGCCTGTTCTCCCCGCTTGTCTCCCTCGAAGGCTGGCACGCTGCGATCTTCGGCATCGGCTATGGCAGCGTCATTGCGGCTGCGTGGGCCTCGCGAGAGAAGGGGCTGTCGGCGCTGGGCCTGCTGACCCTGCCGCTCTATTGGCCGCTGCTCTCCATCGCGATGATCCGGGCGCTCCTGGAAATCCGGCGGCGTCCCCACTTCTGGGCGAAGACGCCCCACGGCGCACAGACCAGGCGATAGGATCAGTCCCGCGCGGATTCGCCCTAGCCCGATCGGGAAACCGGACGCTTGCGCCTGTCCGGGCCTCGCGGCATCTCTCCCGGCCATGGAATGGACCATCACGATCATGGCGATCGTCATCGCTGCGGCGCTGACCGCGTACTCCAGCTGGAAAACCGGCCGGCCGCGGAAGGACAGCGTGCGAGGCAGCTTTGTTTCCTGGCCGCTGGTCACGGTGCTGGCCGGAGCGGCCGCGTTCATGGGCATCGTCCACGCCGCCAACCTCATGGGATTTCATACTGGCGCCAACCAGATCGGTGGACCACCTGTCCCGTAAATCGCCGCCTCCGTGGCCTTTCCCTTGACCGGCCTTTTCCGCGCCGATAGCCGTAATTGCAGACATTCACCGCCGGAGAGATCCATGGCCGACATCGAACAGTTCCGCGCCGAGACGCGCGCCTGGCTCGAAGCCAACTGCCCGCAATCGATGCGCACGCCCATGGTCGAGGACGAAGTCGTCTGGGGCGGCCGCAACCAGAAATGGGTGAACCCGGACTCGAAGCTCTGGCTCGAGCGCATGGCCGCGAAGGGCTGGACCGCGCCGGCCTGGCCCAAGGAATACGGCGGCGGTGGGCTCTCGAAAGAGCAAGCTATCGTGCTCGACCAAGAGATGCGCCGCATCAACGCCCGTGCGCCGCTGGCCTCGTTTGGCCTCTGGATGCTCGGGCCCGTGCTGCTCGAATATGCCAATGAGGAGCAGAAGAAGCGCTTCCTGCCGGACATCGTCTACGGCCACACCCGCTGGTGTCAGGGCTACTCCGAGCCGGGCGCAGGCTCGGACCTCGCCTCGCTGCAGACCAAGTGCGAGGACAAGGGCGATCACTGGCTGATCAACGGCTCGAAGATCTGGACAAGCTACGCCAACTACGCCGACTGGATCTTCTGCCTCGTGCGCACCGACTTCACCAAGAAGCATGAAGGCATCTCGTTCGTGCTCTTCGACATGACGAGCCCCGGCGTCGAGACGCGCCCGATCCTGCTCATCTCCGGCTCCTCGCCCTTCTGCGAAACCTTCCTCACCGACGTGAAGGTGCCGAAAGAGCAGATGGTGGCGCAGCCGGGCAAGGGCTGGGACATCGCCAAGCGCCTGCTTCAGTACGAGCGCCAGAACATCTCCGCCACTGGCTTCGGCGCCGATCGCAATGCCGGCGCGTCGCTCGCAGACATCGCCAAGAAGTATGTCGGCCTCAAGGACGGCATCCTTGCTGACGGCGACCTGCGCGGCCGCATCACCAAGCAGATGATGTACGAGCAGGCCTTCATGCTCACCATCGCGCGCAACACCGAGATGGCGAAAGCCGGCGCCGATGTTGGCCCCGCTACGTCGATCATCAAGTACGCCGCCGCCAAGATGAATCAGAACAAGACCGAGCTTCAGGTCGAGGCCATGGGCCATCAGGGCCTGGGCTGGGAAGGCGAGGGCTTCCGCCCCGGCGAACTCCTCTCAACCCGAGCCATGCTCCGCGCGAAAGGCAACTCGATCGAAGGCGGCACCTCCGAGGTCAACCTCAACGTCGTCGCCAAACGCGTGCTGGGCCTGAGGGATCACCAGTAACAGAGGGGAAGGGTTGGGGATGAGTTCGGGGGCTTGCGTGACTGTATCCTGTAGGATACAGTCACCGTGATCGAAATTCGTGAAACTACGGCGTTCTCGAAATGGCTCGAGAAGTTGCGCGACAGGCAGGCCCGCACGCGCATTACCGCCCGGATCACCCGTCTTCGGCTCGGCAATCCGGGAGACGTGCGCCCTATTGGTGACGGGATCAGTGAGCTGCGGATCGATTACGGTCCTGGATACCGGGTCTACTATGTCCAGCGAGGCGACGTGCTGATCATTCTGCTTTGCGGCGGCGATAAAGACAGTCAACCGACGGACATCGCCAAAGCAAAAGAGCTACTGAACGATCTGGAGGTCTGAACGTGGCGAAAGTGAAGACCCAGCCGTTTGACGAGGCAAAGTACCTTGAGACCGACGAGGACATCGCAGTCTATCTCGATGAAATCCTGCAGGGCGGCGAACCTCAGCTCATTGCTCACGCCCTCGGCGTTGTTGCTCGCGCCAGGGGCATGACGGCAATTGCCAACGAAGCAGGCCTAACTCGCGAAAGCCTCTACAAGGCCCTCAGTGCGGACGGGAATCCCGAGTTCGCAACGGTGCTCGCTGTCCTGCGGGCGCTGAAGCTGCGCCTTTCAGTGGCCGCCGCCGAGTAAGAGGCTCTACGCCCTCAGCCTGCGGAGTTGCGAGATCTTGGCGGTCGGGCGCTGGCCGGGGTCTTTCTTCTCGAGCTCGCTGGCGGGTTGCGGGCGGGAGTAGAGATAGCCTTGCACTTCGGTGCAGCCGAGGCCGGCGAGGATGGTCGCCTGCTGTTCGTCTTCCACGCCCTCAGCCGTGACGCGCATGCCGAGGTCGCGGGCGAGCGAGATGATCGCGCGCACGATCGCCTGGTTCTCGGATGAGTTCTCGATGCCGCGCACGAAGCGCTGATCGATCTTGATCTTGTCGAACGGGAAGGAACGCAGATAGCTCAGCGATGAATAGCCCGTGCCGAAGTCGTCGAGCGCGATCTTGACGCCGAGCTCGCGCAGCGCGTGCAGCGTGCGGATGTTCTGTTCGGTCTCGTCCATGAGGACGCTTTCGGTGATCTCGATCTCGAGGCGGCCGGGGTCGAGCTGCGAGGCGGCGAGCGCGCCGATGATCGTGGCGACGACCGACGGGTTCTTCATCTGCGCCGGCGACAGGTTGATCGCAACGGCCACTTCATCGCGCCATTGCGCGGCTTCCTCGATCGCCTTGCGGATCACCCATTCGCCCAGCGGCACGATGATGCCGGTTTCCTCGGCGCAGGAGATGAACATGGCCGGCGAGACCAGGCCATGGCCCGGGCGGTTCCAGCGCAGCAGCGTTTCATAGCCCGCCGTCTTGCGCGTGCGCGTATTCACCAGCGGCTGGAAGTAGACTTCCATCGTTTCGTTCGCGAGAGCGGCGCGCAGGTCGGATTCGAGATCGGCGCGCACGCGCGCATCTTCATCCATGCCCGCCTCGAAGAAGCGCGAGCAGCCGCGGCCCTGGGCCTTGGCGCGATAGAGCGCGAGTTCGGCATTCTTCATCAGCACGTCGGGATCAAGCCCGTCATCCGGCGCCATGGCGATGCCGACCGAACCGCCGGCGAGGATTTCCTTGCCGTTGAGATTGACCGGGGCGAGCAGCGAATCGACGAGCAGATCGCCGAGATCCTGCGCTTCGTCCCGCGAGGTCTCGCGCTGCATCACCGCGAATTCATCGCCGCCGAGGCGGGCGAGGAAAGCCGTGGGGCCGACGCAGTCGCGCAGGCGCTGGGCGACGATCTGGAGGTAGGCGTCGCCCGCGGCGTGGCCAAGCGTGTCGTTGAGCTGGGCGAAATTGTCGAGGTCGATGAAGAACAGCGCGAAGCTTTCCTGGCGCACCTCAACCGCCTCACGCGCGGCTTCCAGCTGGCGCACCAGCATGGCGCGGTTGGCAAGATCAGTAAGGCCGTCGAACTCGGTGACGTAAGCGATGCGAGCCTCGGCATCGCGCGAGCGCGTGATGTCGGAGCAGACGCCGCGATAGCCGCCATCGGCCGTCGGCTGGCCGGAGAGCGACCACCAGCCATCGCGTCCACCGATCTGCACGCGCAGGACTTCGTCGCGGAAGGTCTTGCGGTCCTTCATGATGGCTTCGAGCTGCTGGGCCGATTCCGGCGCGAACAGGGCAAGCAGGCTGCCGCCTTCCAGCATATCCGGCGTCAGGCCTGTGGCGTCGATGAAGCGCTGGGTCACGCGGCCAAGCTTGCCGTGGCCATCCGTGCGCCAGAGCCAGTCGGCCGAATGCGCCTCGAAATCATTGAGCAGCAGCGAGACGGTTTCCTTCGCCTCCTGCAGCGAGGCGTTGGAGATGTGCTGGCGGATGTAGTTGACGCCGTTCATGGCCGCAAAGCGCTGCAGCGCGGCGATACAGCCGATGAGCAGGAGGGCGGTGCCCAGCGCCCAGGGATGATTTCCGGCGAACATGCCGACCATCGCGCCCGCACCGACCATCAGAGAATAACCGAGCGAGGCGAGCGGGAAGGAGGAGTGGAGCAGCGCGCCGACGCAGAGGATCGAAGCCGTCAGCGTGCCGAGAAGCAGCGTATGTTCCGGGCCGCTGGAAGCCGTAAGCGCTGCGATGATGACGCCCCAAACGCCGCCCGAGGCGAGCGTGTGGCGAAGAATCCGTTTGTCTTCCTCGTCGCTGTCGATGGCGCTCTGGCTTCGCTTGCCTTCGCGCAGGCGGATGAAGACGAGGACCGCGCTGGTATAGGACCAGACGAAGACGATCGGCATCGTCGTCTCGTCCCAGAAGGCGGCGGTGAGGATGACGGCGCTCAACAGGCCGAACGTGGCGGCGAGCGGGGCGTGGTTGTGGAATGACAGGCGGCGCGCGGCGCCGATGGCGTCGCGGTGTTCGGCTGGAATGTCGATGGCGCCTAGAAAGAGCGCCTTCAAACGATTGAATCGCATCCGGCTTGTCCCCGCCGTATTAGCCAAGTTCCTCTCGACAAGGAGAGGCGGCTTCCGGGGCAAGATGCCTGAGGGTGTTCTATATCCGGTCAAACCGGTCCGTGAAATTTCATCGATCTCCGTAGTATCCTGAAAATACCGGACTTTTCAGCCAATAACCTTTGATGCGTCGGCGACATCGGCGGGGGTTGTCGCCCAGGAACAGACGAAGCGGTGCGAGCCGTCGAACCAGGGATAGAAGGTGGCGCCTGCCTTTGCGAGATGGTCCGCGGCGCCATCGGGCAGGAAGCAGAAGACCTCGTTGCCGTCGACCGGATGGGACAGGCGGCCGCCGGCTTTTACCATCGCCTTCGACAGATCCCGTGCGGCGGTGTTGGCTTGCGCTGCGAGCTTCAGCCAGAGGCCGTCTTTCAAGTAAGCGCTCATCTGCGCGCCGAGGAAGCGCATCTTGGGCGGCATGTGGCCAGCGCGTTTGGCGCGGGCCTGGAGTTCGCCGAGGCGTTCGCGGGCCTTGCCGAAGAGGATGATGGCTTCGCATCCGACGCTGCCGTTCTTGGTGGCGCCGAAGGAGAGGATGTCGGCGCCGGCTTTCCACGACAGCGCCGCGGGCGTGGCCTTGGTCGAGATGAGGGAGTTGGCGAAGCGGGCGCCATCGAGATGCACCATCAGGCCGGCGGCGTGGGCGAGGTCGGCGCGCTCCTTCGTTTCGGTCGCTGAATAAGCCGCGCCGCATTCGGTGAGGTTGGAGAGGGAGAGGGCGTAGAGCGGGCTTTCGTGCACGAAGGAGGGATTGTTGGCGGCAAGGCGCGCCTTGAGGGCCGCGAGGTCGATCTTGCCGTGATCGCCGGGGAGGAGGGAGAGCTTGGCGCCGCCGGTAAAGAATTCCGGCGCGCCGCGTTCGTCGCGTTCGATATGCGCCTCGGCATGGCAGGCGACGGCCCCGTGGCTGGGGCAGAGCACGGCGAGGGAAAGGGCGTTCGCTGCTGTCCCTGAAGAGACGAGCCAGATGTCGAGATCGGTTTCGAATACCTCGCGCAGGGCGTCTTTCGCGGCCGCCGTCCATTTGTCCGAGCCGTAGCTCGGCGCGGGGCCGTGAGCAGCAGCGGCCATGGCTTCGAGGATCGCCGGATGGGCGGGGGCGGCGGTGTCGGATGAAAAGTTCATGGCATTTTCTCCGAGGGCTCCTCTGGAGCGGAACGCGGTCTCGTGCAAGCGTTCGGGATCATGGGAGGCGTCCGATGAGCGATTTTTCCGGCGTAAAAGCTCTGGCGTTCGACGTATTCGGCACCACGGTCGACTGGTGTTCGGGCGTGGCGCGCGAGGCGCAGGCGATGATCGAACCCAAAGGGCACACGCTCGACTGGACTGCGTTCGCCGTGGCCTGGCGCAAGGAATACCAACCGGCAATGGAGGCGGTGCGCTCGGGCGCGCGCGAGTATGTGGTGATGGACACGCTGCACCGGGAAATGCTCGAGTCTGTCCTGAAGGAATATGGCGTCGGTGAACTGTCCAATGCGGAGAAGGACGAGTTGGCCTTTGCCTGGCGCAAGCTCTATCCGTGGCCGGATACGATTGCGGGCATGCTGCGGCTGAAGAAGAAATTCACGCTGATTGCGCTCTCCAATGCGAACGTCGCGCTGGCGGTCGAGATGGCGAAGCGGGGCGGCCTGCCGTGGGACGCGGTGCTCGGGTCGCAACTGGTGAAGCAGTACAAGCCGCGGCCTGAAATCTACGACAGCGCGGCCTCGTTCCTGTCGCTGACCAATGCTCAAGTGATGATGGTGGCGTGTCACGTCTGGGATCTCGATGGCGCGAAGGCGAGGGGATTGAGGACGGCCTATGTGCGAAGGGCTGCGGAGTTCGGCGGCAAGCTGGAGACGAAACCGCCGGCGGCAGGGACGTATGATGTGACGGCGTCGGATTTCGGGGACCTTGCGGATCAGCTCGGGGCGTGAGGCGCATGTGAGTGCGGCCTCGCTGACGCATCAGCAAGGCGCGGCGGTGTTGAGGCGGGCGTGATGCCCGTAGGGTGCATGAAGGCCGGAGGCCGGCAGGCGCCATGCAGCGGGCACCGGCGCACGTGGCGAGATGGCGCCTATCGCTGCGCTTCATGCACCCTACGGGCGGGGCGCGAGCGCCGAGAATCCCCGTGGGGCTGCCCCCTCCCGCCTTCGCTGCGCTACGGCGCGGCAAGCCGTCCGCCCAGTCGTTGCGCGACAGGGAGAGGCAAACGCTTGTGGCCTTGTTCGCGCTTCCGCGCAGATCGCAGAGCGGATTTCGCGCGTGGCGTTCGGTCTCGCGCTTCCAGCGCCAGGCCATGCGGATGGCGAGGCGGCGGGCGTGCTGCAGTTTGTAAGCGCAGTTGAGATAAAGCCAGCGGATGTGGCGCGGTGATTTCAGCTTCGGCCGGTAGAAGTTCTCGATGGGACACGGGATGCGCGGCAGACCAGCCAGGCGCCGGGCGGTCTTGTAGATTGCCCGCGTGATGTGGGCGTCGGCTTTGAAGAGGTCGCGCTCGACGGCGTCGACGTCTTCTTTTGTCTGCAAGCGCTTCGGATCGAGAGCCGGTAACGCGACGAGAAGCAGGAAGGCCCGAGACCAAAGCTCCGCCACCCGCTCGAGAACGGCGAGGATGCGGTCTTTGAAACTGTGATGGCGCTGGCGCATCGAGGTCCTTTCGATGCGATTGTCTCACGGGTTTGGCGACACACAGTTTGAGAACGCCAACGTGATGTCGATTGTGGAAATTGCTGAGGAAACGGCGGGGGTGGTGGCGCCATAACGGTGGTGAGTTTTCGGAAAGTTACCACCAGTATGGCTCCCCCCAACGCTGTCATTCCGGAAGCTGCGGCTTGTCGCGCCGAAGCGCAGCGAAGGCGGAAGCAGCTATCCAGAACCCAGGGGCGACGTTCGCGGGTGTTTCGGCGAGTGCTGTTGAGACGGGCGT
>DASYKO010000273.1:0-6187 GCA_035995285.1 Hyphomonadaceae bacterium
TTCCTGCACGACCAGACCGTTCGGATGATGAACCAGGGGCTCAACGGCGATGAGATCGCAGCGCGCCTCAAGCTGCCGCCTGGGCTCGACAAGGAATGGTATGACCGCCCCTATTACGGCTCGCTGAGCTTCAATGCCCGCGCCGTCTATCAGTTCTACATGGGCTGGTACGACGCCAACCCGTCCAACCTCTCGCCCGTCCCGCCCGCCGAAACCGGCAGGAAATATGTCGATGCCCTCGGCGGCGCCGCGCGCGTGCGCCAGCTGGCGCAAGCCGCCTATGACAAGGGCGATTACGCCTGGGCGGCCGAACTCCTGAACCACGCCGTGATGGCCGATGGAACGGATGCGGCAGCCAAGACCCTGCTCGCGCGCGCCTACGACCAGCTCGGCTGGCAGACCGAGACGTCTCTGTGGCGCAACATCTATCTCACCGGGGCGAAAGAGCTGCGCGACGGCGTGGGCGCCCCGCGCGGAAACCCGCAGGCGCAGCTGGCCCAGCTTGCCAACCTGCCGGTGTCATCCCTGTTCGACCTGCTTGCTGTACGGCTCAATGCTGACAAGGCGGGAGAAGCATCGCTCAGGCTCCAGTTCGTGTTCAGCGACCTGAACCAGCGCGTCTACGTCACCATCGCCAACGGCGTCCTGGTCCATGAAGCCATCGCCGCTCCCGGCCCGGTTGACGCAACGCTCACAATCACGCGGCCCGACTTTCTTGCGGTGGTGTTCGGCGCCCAGCCCCTGCCCCCGCGGATTGCCTCGGGCGCAGCTAGCCTCACGGGCGATGCTTCGGCGTTGCAGAAGCTCGCGAGCTGGATGGATCCGCCCGCCAACGCCTTCCCGATCGTGACGCGTCCGGCCGAGACGAAATAAGGGTCACCGTTATGTGATCCCGAGTTTGCATCCAACAGGGGGCCAAACGGCCACAATCTCGACAGTATCCCTGCTGAGAATTCGGCGTTCGGGGAGACGGATGGGCCAGGCGCGAGACCGCGGCCCAGGGGGAGTAAGGCAATGCTTGCCAATTACCTGGCTACGGCGCTGAGCAATCTTGCGCGCAACTGGCTCTACGCCGCGATCAGTATCTTCGGCCTCGCGGTATCCTTCGCAGGCGCAATCCTGGTGGCGCAGTTCGTGCGCAACGAGTTCAGCTATGACCGCTGGATCCCGGGATATGAGAATGTCTACGCGCTGACCTCGACCATCGAGCAGCCCGGCCAGCCGCCCTTCGGCGGCAACATCATCCAGGCCAGCGCCGCCAAGGAGCTGGAAGAGCAATTCCCCAAGGCGATCGCCGCGCGCCTCCGGCAGGACGTCCCCACCATCCTGCAGACGCCCGATTCAGGCGATGGCGGCACGATCGATGAGAGCTTCGCCTGGGCCGACGCCGACTACTTCAAGATCTTCCCACTGCCCACCATTTCCGGCGATCTCGCCACCGCGCTCGACCAGCCCGACAGCGTTGTCCTCACCGAGAAGGCGGCAAAGAAATATTTCGGCCGCACCGATGTGCTGGGCGCCACGCTGACCATCCTCCTCGGAACGGACAAGAAACCGCAGAAGGTGACGGCGGTGCTGAAGGACTTCCCGTCCAACACCACGCTGGTCTCCGAGATCATCGCGACGGGCAAGTCCACCTATTCGCCGATGACGCGGATGGACATGGGGCCGCCCCAGCGCACCAATGTCAGCGTGCAGACCTTCGTGCGGGTCCAGCCGGGCGTGACGCGCGAGGAACTCCAGAACGCCCTCAACATCGTCAACAAGCCCTCGGCCGACGCCTATGCCGGCTTTGGCGGCGGGGTGAAGGCGTCGATGGGCCAGGTCCCGCTCGCCGATACCCACCTCACTTCCTTCGGCGGCCTCACCCCCGGACTGGTGAAGCCCACCGGCAGCGCCGCGACCGCCCTGGGCGTCGCCGCAGTCGGCGCGCTGATCGTGCTGGTCGCGGGCATCAACTTCGTCACGCTGATGACGGCGCGCGCCTCCCGCCGCGCCATCGAGGTCGGCATACGCAAGGCCAATGGCGCCACGCGCGGCGATCTCGTCGTCCAGTTCATGGGCGAAGCGCTGATCTACGCTGTCCTTTCGATGATCATCGCCGTCGTCATCGCCAGCCTGTTGGCCCAGCCGTTCAGCGATTTCGTGCAGCGCGGCCTCACGCTCGACTTCCTCGGCGATCCGATGCTGAGCCTCGGGCTCGTCGGCGCAACGCTGATTATCGGCATTCTCGGCGGCTTCTACCCCGCTCTCGTCCTGTCGAGCTTCAAGCCGGGAACGGTCCTGAAGGGTGGACAGGCCAAGGGATCGACGGGATCGTCCGGCCTTCGCAATGCGCTGGTCGTCGTGCAGTTCGCCATCCTCATCGGCCTCATTATCTCGACCATCACCATCTACCAGCAGACGCGCTTCGCGCTGGCGCAGGGGCTGGGCGAGGAAAGCGACCTCATCATCCAGGTGCGTTCCGATTGCGCGAACGCCGCTTTCATCGCGGAATTGCGCAAGCTGCCGGCCGTCGACACGGGCTCCTGCTCCTCGCTCAACGCCTTGAGCTCGCCCAACGCCAAGAACATCACCGATGTGCCGAAGATCGACGGCAGCAAGATGTCGATCGACATTGCGCCCGTGCATTTCGATTTCTTCGAGACCTATGACATCGAGCCCGTCGCCGGCCGGCTGTTCGAGCGCAACCGCGGCGTGGCCGACAACCCGCCCCTGCCCCAGCGCCCGCCGCCGCAGGCAGGCCAGCCTCCTCCGCCCCCGGTATTCGCCCTGCCGCGGCCCATCATCCTCAACGAAACCGCCGTCAGGCAGATGGGCTACGCCTCGCCGCAGGAGGCCATCGGCAAGCAGATGATCTGGCGCCAGCCGGCCACCGGCCCCGATCCCAAGCCGTCCGAAATCATCGGCGTCGTTCCCGATCTTCCTGTCACCATCAGCGCGACAGCCTCGCCCACGGTCTATTTCGTGATCGACGGCAACATGTCCGTGCTCTCGATCAGGGCCAAACCCAACCAGGACCTGCCCTTCCTGGTGACAGAGATCCAGCGCCTCTGGAAAGCGACCAACAATGTCCGCCCGATCCGGATGACGTTCTACTCGGACTACAAGCGGACCCAGTATCTCGACATCATCATCCAGGGCACGCTGATCGGCATCTGCGCGGCGGCGGCCATCGTCATCGCCTGCCTCGGACTCTTTGCGCTCTCGGCCTTCGCTGCCGAGCGGCGAACGAAAGAGATCGGCGTGCGCAAGGCGCTGGGGGCCACCACCTCCAACGTGCTGGCGCTGCTGATGTGGCAGTTCACCGTGCCGGTGCTGGTAGCGATCGCCATCGCCCTGCCGCTCGGCTACCTCGCCATGGCGCAGTGGCTGCAGGGCTACACCTACCACATCGACATCTCGCCCTGGGTCTTCGCCCTCGCCGCCGGCGTCGCGCTCGCGGTGGCGTGGATCACCGTCTCGTTCCAGACTCTCATGGTCGCCCAGGCCAAGCCAGTGAAGGCGCTGAGGTACGAGTAACGGGCACGTAGTCCGACCTAAATCTCGACATGCCCGACGTCTGCTGCTACACGTGTAGAAGACGTCGGGCGTTAGACGGGACCGGGGGTATCGATGTTCCAGAATTATCTCATGACCGCGCTGAGCAACCTCGCGCGCAACTGGCTGTACGCCGCGATCTCCATCTTCGGCCTCGCGGTCTCATTCGCGGGCGGCATCCTCGTCGCACAGTTCGTGCGCAACGAGTTCAGCTACGACAAGTGGATCCCCGGCTATGAGAACGTCTACAAGCTCATGTCCACCAACCCGGCGCGCTATCCCGCCTATGGCGACGTCATCCATTCCAATGCGGCGAAGGAACTGAGGGACAGCCACCCCGGCGCCATCGCATCCGCCCGCCTGACGCAGGGCTTTCCCATCATCCTGCAGAACCCCGATCCCGGCGATGGCGGCCTGATCGGCGAGGGCTTCGCCTGGGCCGACGCCGACATCTTCAAGGTGTTCCCCCTGCCCACTGTCCAGGGCGATCTTTCCACCGCGCTCGATCAGCCGGACACGGTGGTGATGACCGAGCGCGCGGCGAAGCTCTATTTCGGCCGCACCGACGTGATGGGCCAGACGCTGACCGTAATGCAGGGAACCGACAGGCGCCCCATGCGCGTGACGGCGGTGCTGAAGGACTATCCCTCCAACACCACGCTGGTCGCGGAGATCATCGCTGCAGGCAAATCCGCCTATGCGCCGCTGGCGCAGATGGACACGCGCCCGCCCCAGCGCGGCGCAGTAAACTCGCAGACCTTCTTCCGCCTCTCGCCCGACGCGACGCCGGCGCAGATGGATGCAGCGCTGGCAAAGCTCTCCGAACCGCTGGCCCAGATGTTCGCGATCAACAACAAGGACAACATCAAGGACTTCTTCAAGGTCGTGCCGCTGGCCGACGTCCACCTCACGCCGCCGGGCCTTACCAACACCCTGATCAAGCCGGTGGGCAGCCGTTCCACGGCGATCGCGATCGCCACGGTCGGCGCGCTGATCGTGATCGTCGCGATCATCAACTTCGTGACGCTGATGACGGCGCGGGCCTCGCGCCGGGCCGTCGAGGTCGGCGTGCGCAAGGCCAACGGGGCAAGCCGGGGCCAGCTCGTCGTCCAGTTCATGGGCGAGGCGCTGATCTACGCCACGCTCTCCATGATCCTCGCCGTCGTCATCGCAAGCCTGCTCGCCAAGCCGTTCAGCGACTTCGTGCAGCGCGGCCTAACCTTCGATTTCGCGGCCGATCCGGTGCTGACGTTCGGACTGATCGGCGCAACCCTCCTGATCGGCATTCTCGGCGGCTTCTATCCGGCGCTGGTGCTCTCAAGCTTCAGGCCGGGAACGGTGCTGAAGGGCGGCCAGGTGAAGTCGGCGGGATCGCCCGTAACGCGCCAGTCTCTCGTGGTCGTACAGTTCGCCATCCTGATCGGCCTGATCATTTCGACGATCACCATCTACCAGCAGACGCAGTTCGCGCTGTCGCAGGGCCTCGGCAATGCCAGCGACCTGATCATGCAGGTGCGCACCAACTGCGCCAACCCGTCCTTCCTGGAGGAAGTGCGCAAGCTGCCGGGCGTGGAGCGTGCGGCGTGCTCTTCGATGAACGCACTCGCGATTTCCAGCGCCAAGAACATCACCGGCCTCAAGACGCCTGAGGGCAAGGACGTGCTGTTCGACGTCGCGCCCGTGCATTTCGGGTTCTTCGAGACCTATGGCGTCAAGCCGCTGGCCGGCCGGGTGTTCGAGCGTGATCGCGGCGTGGCGGACAATCCGCTGCTGCCGGCCCCGCCTCCTCCTCCCGGCCAAGGCGCGCCCGCCGCGTCGCCTCCAGCCTTCTCGCCACGGCCCGTCATCCTCAACGAAACCGCCATCCGCGTATGGGGCTTTGCCAGCCCCGAGGATGCAGTCGGCAAGCAGATTGTCTGGAACCAGCCGGGCTCGGGCCCACAGCCTGCGCCGTCCGCGATCGTCGGCGTCGTGCCGGACCTGCCGGTGTCGGTGAGCCAGCAGGCGTCTCCGACCATCTACTTCATCTTCGACAACAATATCGGCGTCCTCTCGATCCGGGCAAAACCGGATGCGGACTTTGCGGGCACGGTGAGCGACGTGCAGCGCGTGTGGAAATCGACCAACAATGTCACGCCGATCCGGCTGAGCTTCCAGGCAGAGAGCCGGCGCGTGCTTTATCTCGACATCATCATCCAGGGCACGCTCATCGGCATATGCGCCGCGGCGGCGATCGTCATCGCCTGCCTCGGCCTCTTTGCTCTCTCGGCGTTTGCAGCCGAGCGGCGCACCAAGGAGATCGGCATCCGGAAGGCTCTCGGCGCGACCACGACCAGCGTGCTCGGCTTGCTGATGTGGCAGTTCACCATCCCAGTGCTGGTCGCGATCGCCATCGCCCTGCCCGCCGGCTACTGGCTGATGACCAACTGGCTGCAGGGCTACACCTACCGCATCGACCTTTCGCCGTGGGTGTTCGTGGTGGCGCCCCTCGTCGCGCTCGCAGTCGCCTGGCTTACCGTCTCCTTCCAGACCTGGATGGTCGCCCGCGCCAAGCCGGTGAAGGCGCTCCGGTACGAATGAGGGATAGCGTCTCGCTCCAACCGCAGACACAGGAACAAGGCCAACGACCCCCCACCTGTCGTTCGGC
>DASYKO010000274.1:0-8517 GCA_035995285.1 Hyphomonadaceae bacterium
ACCTCGACCCAAATTTCCCGGTCACTGGCCTAGATCACCGGCCATGACGCTCAGCTGATCTTGAGCGCAAGTACCGCGCCGTCGAGAGCGCGAGAGGCCTGCGAGGCCAGATGACAGAGAAAAAATCTCCAGCGCGCGAACGCGTCTGCGCGCAGTCGCCCAGCACGGTGGCCACGTCGGAAATAGGGTTGCTTGGCGTGTGCTGAGTGTGTGCGGAAACAGGCCATGCGTTCAGCCGGAGCGCGGCTGCATTTACACAGACACCTGCGTCACCTACGCCGGGATCGGCGCGATGACGCCGGAGACGAGACCCACATGCCCACCCCATCCGAAACCGTGCGCGATTTCTTGGCTCTCTGGGACAAGCCCGGCGGTCTCGACCAGGCCTTCCGCCAGTATTTCACGCCGGCCACCGTCTGGGAAAATGTCGGCTGGGTGACGACCGTCGGTCCGGAGGAGGCGATCGCCCTCAAGCACAAGTACGACGCACAGACCGGCATGGCCGCCATCCGCGTCGACAACCTCGCCGTCGCCGAGATCGGCAACAAGGTGCTCACCGAACGCATCGACCACCTGCTCGACCGCGCAGGCAATGTGTTGTTCTCGCCCGCCGTCATGGGCATCTTCGAGCTTGAAGACGGGAAGATCATCGCCTGGCGCGATTACTTCGACACCCGCAGCTACGTCCCGCCCGAATGACCCTCGGCTCCGATATTTTCGGCTGACCCCGGAACCTCCAGGGATTTCGCGCGTTCGAGGCGGTTGGGAGAGGGTCCGTTCGTTTTGCAGTTAGCTCAGGTAAATCTCGCCTCATTGGAGGTCCTCGCCCAGCTCGCCGAGCTGGATCAGGCTGTGCTGAACGCCATTCCCCTTGGCGTCTATGTCTGCGACGCCGACGGCCACATCCTGCGCGCCAACGCAAAGGCCGAGGAACTGTGGGGCCGAGGCGTTGCCCTCGGCAGCCAAGCCCAGAGGTTCTGCAACTGCTTCCGGGTCGAAACCCTCGCCGGCGACTTCATCCCGCCGGACGCCACGCCGATGGCGCAGGCGGTGCGTTACGGCGCAAGCTTCGATGGCGTGGAAGCGCGCGTTGAAAATCCCGATGGCCGCCGCTGGGTGGCGTCGGTGACGATCAAGCCGCTCGCCGACAGGCAAGGCCGCGTCGTCGGCGCCATCAATTGCTTTCAGGACATCACGCGCGAGTACGACCAGCGCGAGATGCTGATCCGCCGCCAGAAGAGCTTCGACCTCGCCATGACCGCCTCCAAGATGGGCACATGGCGCTACACGATGGCGGACAATATCTGCCTCTATGACGACAACGCCCAGCGCCTCTACGGCCTCACCGACGGCCGCTTCCTTCACGACGATGAAGGCGTGAAGCACAAGTTTCACGCCGACGATATGAGCCTGATGTGGTCGCAGGTCGCCAAGGCGTGCGATCCGAAAGGCGAGGGCCTCTACGACGTGGAATACCGCGTCCGTCAGCTCGACGGCAGTTGGCGCTGGCTCAGCGCGTGGGGCTATGTCGAGTTCGAAGGGGAGGGCGATGCCCGCAAGCCCGTGGCGATCACCGGCGCCAGCCGCGACATCTCCGAAATGGTGCAGGCCACGGAAGCGCAGAAGCTCCTCATCAACGAGCTAAATCACCGCGTGAAGAACATGCTGGCGACGGTGCAGTCGATCGCCAGGCAGACGCAACGCTCCACGCCCGATGCGTTCGGCGTGCGCTTCGAAGAACGCCTGATGGCCTTGAGCCGCGCGCACGACCTGCTCACCCGCCGGCAATGGGCGGGCGTTGGCTCGCGCGAACTGCTGGAACAGGCCCTCTCTCCCTTTGCCAGCGAATCCGACTCTGCCGTCCGCATGGATGGACCCGATCACGTTCTCTCCGCGCAGGCCGCCCTGTCGCTCGCGATGGTGATCCATGAGCTGGCGACCAACGCCGCCAAGTATGGCGCTCTCTCGAGTCCGTCCGGCCGCATCGATCTTGCGTGGTCAATCGGATCGGATGGCGAGGCCGAAGCGCTTCACCTGAACTGGATCGAGAAAGACGGCCCCCGCGTCGAAGAACCAACCCGTCGCGGCTTCGGCGCTCGGCTGATCGAGCGCAGCGTCGGCAAGGACCTCGGCGGCAAGGCCGACATGCGCTTCCTGCCCGCAGGCCTGCAGTGCGAACTCACCATGCCGCTCGGCGCGATCGAGCGCCGTTAGCGGCGTGCCCTTCGGGGCGGCCGTCCCCCCATGACGCAGCGTCTCCAGCCAAGCCTCGCATCTATGCAAGCACAGACGTCTGACGCAGACTCTCCATGATGACGGCCGGCAGGCCGCTCGGCCATCTACCGGCATGAGCATGGGGATAAGCATGACGAAACTTCTGCGCGCTTCACAGATCTGCGCCGCCGCGCTGGCGCTCGCCAGCTGCCAGGGGACGGCGCCGGTTGAAACGGCCCAGGCGCCTGCCGCGCCTGTGCAGGCAGCAGCGCCGGCGCCGCCCGTCGTCGCGACGCCCGCGCCACAGCCGGTTGCCGCAACCACCGCCCATCCGGGGGAGGCGGTCTACAAGCAATCCTGCGCCGCCTGTCACGACAACACCGCGGGCACGCGCGCTCCGACGAAAGACACGCTGAAGGAGATGGGCGCCCAGTTCATCACCTACGCGCTGATGAACGGGAAGATGAAAGCGCAGGGCGCATCGCTCTCGGCCGACCAGCGCGGGCAGCTGATCAACTATCTCGTAGGCGTCAAACCTCCGGTGGCTTCGTGGACGGCGGGCATGAAGTGCGACGCGGCGCGTCTGCCTGTTGACCTCACAGGCCAGGCGACGATCACCCATTTCGGCTTCGACCAGAACAACACGCGCTCGCTGACTGCTGCGCAGGCCGGCCTCACCAAGGCACAGCTGTCGAAGATGGAACTCGCCTGGGCGGTTGGCTTCCCCGATGTAACCGGCATGCGCTCGCAGGGCGCAGTCGTCGGCAAGAACATCTTCGTGCCCGTGGCCGATGTCGGCGCCATGTATTCCTTCGACATCTCCGATCCCGCCAAGCCCTGCCTGCAATGGGTCTATGAATCGCCCGGCGGCGCACCGCTGCGTACCAGCCCGGCCTATGGCGTGGTCGATGGCATACCGCTGCTGGTGTTCTCCGGCTCGGACACCACCGTGCACGCCGTCGATGCGCGCACCGGCAAGGCGGTGTGGACGAAGCTGGTCGGCACCTACTCCTTCTCGACCACCACCGGCACGCCGACCGTGCTGAAGGATCGCGTGATCGTGCCTGTCGCCCAGTTCGAGATCGTGTACGCGGGCGACAACAAGACCCAATGCTGCACCAATCACGGCTATGTGCTGTCGCTCGATCCGAAAACCGGCGCGCAGCAATGGCGCTATGACACCATGCCGGAGGCGACCAAGCAGCGCGACCGCGGCGATGGCCAGCCGCTAACCGGCCCATCAGGCGCACCGATCTGGAATTCCCCGGTCGTCGATGAGAAGCGCGGGCTTATCTACTTCGGCACCGGCGAGAGCAACTCGCCGCCGGCGCACAAGAACACCAACGCGGTCATCGCGATCGATCTCAAGACCGGCAAGGAGAAGTGGAGCCATCACGCGACGCCCAACGACATCTACAATATCGGCTGCGACCTGAAGTCGAAGCCTGAACTCCTCAACTGCACCAGCGCACCGGAAACCGTGTTCCGCGATGTCGACTTCGGCGCCTCGGTGATCCTCGGCACGCATTCGGACGGCAAGCAGCTTCTCTATGCCGGCCAGAAATCCGGCTCCGTGTGGGCATTCGATCCGGCGACGGGCAAGGTGGCGTGGCGCAGGTCGCTCGGCACCGGCGGCGCGCTCGGCGGCGTCCACTGGGGCATCGCCTTCGACAAGGACACGCTCTATGCCCCGATCTCGAATGTCGGCGTGCCGATCAAGGGCGAGTGGGATGGGGATCCCGCGATCAAGCCGGGCCTCTACGCGCTCGACGCCAAGACCGGCAAGATCAAGTGGCAGTACAATCCAGAGCTTCCCCCCGGCGTGAAGCCCAACCCACCGGAGATGGGCTACCCCACCCAGCCCATCGCCATGTCGACGGCGCCGATGGTCATCGATGGCGTGGTGATCGCGGCAACGCTCGACGGCACAATCCACGCGCTCGACTCAACGACCGGCAAGCTGCTGTGGAAGCAGGCGACGGCGAAGGAGTACGCCACCGTCAACGGCGTGCCCGGCAAGGGCGGCTCGATCGACAGCGCCTCGCTCTATGCGGCCAACGGCCTGCTGATGACCAACTCCGGCTATGGCTCGTTCGGACAGGCGCCGGGCAACGTCATCCTGGCGTTCAGGCCGGCGAAGTGATCAGGCGGCGGCTGCCGGCGCCTCTTTGCCCTTCACCCGTATCAAGACCCACACCGAGACAAAACCGGCGATCAGGTAAGCGATATACCACCAGATCGCCGGGCCGGTGTTGATCTCCAGCAGCTTCTGCGTCGATAGCGCAACCACAGTCACTGCGGCCACGAACACGTCGAGCATCGTGTACTTGTGCGTCCACTCGGCGAGCTTCAGCGCGGTCTTGTTCTTGGCGTTGGCGATGATCATCACCATCAGCGCCAGCGTCTTCAGGATCGGATAGACAACACTGAAGGCGATGATGGCCGTGCCCGATACCACATCGCCGGCATCGTAGAGAACTTTAGCGCTCTGCCAGGCCGTGTAACCCTTCGGCTGGGTGAGGTCGGCGAAGTTCTTCTTCGCAGCATCCGAGCCGAGCACCATGGTGGTGAACAGTTTTTCGTACTGCGTGACCTTTGCCTCGTATGGGCTCAGCGCGGCAGTCGAGGCGGGCGCTGCAGGCGTCGCTGCCGCTGCCGGCGGCGTGCCGGGCGCGGATGCAGCAGGAGCGGCCGGAGCTGGCGCGGACGCAGCAGGCGCCGGCAAGGCAGGCTTTGCCGGCTGCGTCGCGGCGAACACCTCTTCCGGATAGATCACCCGGATCATCGTGTTGAGATCGACGAGCCGGGAAATCACGATGGGCTGCGTCAATGCGAAGTAGAGACACACTCCGCTGGCGATGACGAGAACCGCCGCGATCAAACGCGCCATGGCTTGCCCCTGTCTTAAGTCCGGCATCCCTCAGCGGCGGTATGGCCTGGAGCGATCCGGCGGAACGGGAAGACGCCACCTATCCTGGCGGCCAGTCAAGCGAGGCCGGGAAACTAACCGCACTTTCCCTCGCTGCATTGGGCCTGATCAGCCGGGACATCGGCATATCTGGACGCTGAACCGAACCGGTGAGACAGTTGCAACGCGAAGGAAGCGGCGAGGGGACGGGCATGTTCGCGCACTGGCTGTCAACTGCCTGGCGATCGCTGGCGGCAAACCCGCTCTTTTCGCTGATCACCATCGTCAGCCTGTCTATCGGTTGCTGCGGCGCGCTGCTGGTCGGGGCGAACATCAAGCAGCACCTGTCGTTCGAGCGCTGGGTTCCGGCCGCCGACCGTATCTTCGTCATCACGCGCGACGCCGATGAAAAGGCGACCTTCTTCGGCGCCCCCGAAATCGTCCATCCGGAAAGCACGGTACCCGCGCCAATGCGTGAAGCGGTGGAGAAACAGCTCCCGGATGTCGAGATGGCCGCCCGCGTGTTCCGCGGCGCGTCGCTGCTTCCGCCCGATCCATCCATCCCGACAGGACAGCCTCTGCCAGGCGAGCCGCCCCGCACGCCTCCGCCCGGATCGGTCTATGTCGATCCCAAGTTTTTCGACATGTTCGGCCTCGACTTCATTGAAGGCTCGGCCGCAGGCCTTTCCGAGCCCAACCAGATCGTGATCACCGAAACCGCCGCGAAGCGCGTCTTCGGCGAAGTTTCCGCCTTGGGCCAGACAACCGAAGGAGCCAATAAGCGCTTGCTTCGCGTGGTCGGCGTCATCCGCGACCTGCCGCTCACCACGCACCTTCGCTTCGAGGCGCTCAGCGGCATTCGCACGCTCGAGCAGATCGAGGCTGTCAACAATGCACGGCCGAACACGATCCCCCGCTCGCTCAACGACTGGAGCACGGGGCCCGGCGGGTCTGTGGCCACGACCTACATAAGCGCCCGCGCGGGCATCGATGCAAAGATCTTCGCCGCCTCGCTCAAGCATGTCGTCCAGACAATGGCGGACGAAAGGATGACGCAGAAAGGCCCGCCTTCGCCAGACAATTTCAAATACAATTACGATGTCGTACCGCTTCTCGGCATTCATCTTGGCGCGCCAGAGCGCATCCCGTTTGCTGGTAGGGGCGATCCCGCCTTGCTGCTGGCCCTCGGCGCAGCCGCGCTAGCGCTCCTTGGCGTGTCGGCATTCAACTACGTCACGCTCTCGCTCGCGCGGTCCCTGCGCCGCCGCCGGGAAGTGGCGGTGCGAAAAGTGCTGGGGGCCGGTCGGGGCGCGCTGGTGCGCCACTATCTCGCCGAAAGTTCGCTCGTGACGGCAATCTCGCTCGTCATCGGTTTTGCGCTTGCCGAACTCCTGCATCCCTGGTTCGCGCGGATCATCGGCCAGCCGGATAACCTGTTCGACCTGTTCGATCCGGTCTTCCTCGCCGGCAGCCTGATCGTCTTCGCCCTGCTTGCGCTCGCCGTCGGCGCCTACCCCGCCTTCTATCTTTCCGCGACGCGCCCGCGCACGGCGCTTGGCGAGGGCGGGGCAGCCTCGCCCGGGCGGATGAGCCAGCTTGTCACCGGCGGCCTGATGGGCCTGCAGATCAGCGCCGCGACCGGCCTTCTTATCATCGCCATGACGATGGCGGCGCAGGCGAGCTTCATCGAGCACCGCCCCATGGGGTTCGAAACGAAGGACCGCTACGAAATCTTCGCGCCCTGCTTCTTCCCCCCCGAGACCCCGCCGGAAGAGTTGGCGAGGATGCGGGCCCGCTGTCAGAGCGGCATGAGGAACGTTCTCTCGGACATGAGAGACGTTTCGAGGCCTGCCTATTTCGAAGGCCCCCTGATGGGTGGCGGCAGCCTGCTGGGGTCCTTTGGCCGCTCCGCCTCGGGCGAGAAGCTTGGCGATTCCATGAGAGTGCTCGTCGATCTCGATTTCATGCAGACCATGGGCGCGAAGCTGCTGGCAGGACGCCTGTTCGACAACGCATCGGCCTATGACAGGGCCCTGATCGACTACAACATGGCGATGCGGGCGCGGTCGAAATCGACGGTGCGGGTCAACGACAGCGGCCAGATGAGCGTGTCATCTCGGGTGGATCCGTTGGCCGGCCCGCCTCCCCAACCGCCCGCACGCGTGCCTGTCATCATCTCCCGCTCCATGCTGCCCCTGCTCGGCGCGAATACGCCGGAGAGAGCCATCGGCCAGCAGATATTCAGCCTGGGCTCGGAGACTCCCCTTGAAATCATCGGCGTCGTGGAAGACTGGCAGCAGCGGCCGCTGAGGTTCGAGCCCTATCCGATCATTTTCGTTCCGCGGGGCGGGGAACGGCCTGTGATCGAAATCCCCAAGGCTTCCGCCGAGAGCGTTCAATCCCGGCTCACCCAGGCCTGGCGCGACTATCTCGGCAACCCGAACGCGACAGTGAGCTTCACCCCGCTGTCGCAAACACTCGAAGGGGCCTATCGCGCCGACTATCTGCTGATGAGCACAGTCAGTGCATTCGCGCTTGTCTCGATCATCGTCGCCGGCATGGGAGTCTACGGCCTCTCCGCGTTCGAGATGCGCCGCCGCGTGCGCGAGATCGGCATCCGCAAGGCGCTGGGCGCCTCGCCCTACGCAGTCGCCGCGCTGGTCATCGGCCGGGCGCTGGTGTTTGCGGCGATCGCTGGCCTGATCGCCTGGCCGATCGGGCTCTGGATTGCCGATCAGTGGCTCTCGAGCTTCGTCTACCGCACCGATCTCGGCTGGGCCGTGCTGCCCGCGGCGAGCTTCATCGTCGTCGCCTTCGTCGCCCTGGCCGTCTCCCTCAGCGCCGCGCGCGCCGCAGCAATCCGCCCAAGCCCGGCCCTTCGGGTTTGAAGGCCGGCGTTGGTTGGGTCGATTTGGCGGCGCCAAGGCCATCAAGCAAAACGGCCGCCTCCTTCCGGAAGCGGCCGCTGCATTCGTTAGAGCAGGGAGACGCGGAGCCTACTCCGCGCCTTCCTTGGCTTTGTCGCCGCCTTCGCTGCGTTCGCGGCGCGGACCACGGTCCCCGCCACCGCCGCCGCGTCCACCGCGGCCGCCACGATCGCCGCGCGGGCGGTCGCCGCCTTCACGGCGGGGCGGACGGTCATTGCTCGGGCCGTCATCGGTGACGCCGGCGATTTCCTCGCCCGTCTCCTGGTTCACGGCCTTCATCGAGAGGCGCACTTTACCCCTGTCATCGAAGCCGAGGAGCTTCACCTTCACGGTGTCGCCCTCTTTGACGACGTCGCTCGGCGAGTTCACGCGCTCGGCGGCCATCTGGCTGACGTGCACGAGGCCGTCCTTGGCGCCGAAGAAGTTCACGAACGCGCCGAACTCCATCACCTTCACGACCTTGCCTTC
>DASYKO010000275.1:0-8628 GCA_035995285.1 Hyphomonadaceae bacterium
TATGTTCGAGATGGGCGACGCCAACAAGGATGGCGGCATCGACCAGGAAGAGCTCAACAAGGTCCTGCAGATGATGCAGACGATGCGCCGCCCCGCGGCCGCGCCGGCTGCAGCCCCGAAACCCGAAGCCTCGGCGGCGCCTGCTGCTGCAGCTCCGAACGGCGGCCAGTAAGACTTAGGTAATACGAAACAGCAGCGCCCCGGCCCGAAAGGCCGGGGCGTTTGCTTTTGTCGGCGCATTTCAGCGGGCAGGGCGCAATTCCTCAACGCCCGTTTACGAGAATCTCCACTCTTTCCTGCGATAACGGCCGCTCCAGGGGCGCGTGAGGCATTCACCCGACATGCGGGTCGACACTCTCAATCCGTTGAACCTTTCCGACGGCGACATCGCCGCCTGGCGCAGCATGCTTGCCGCCGACGCATCGCTCTCCAGCCCCTACTTCACGCCGGACTGGGCGCAGGCCGTCACCCGCCGCCGCAACGACGTGCTCGTCGCCGTCTATCGCAGCGAAGACGGCGCGCCGCTCGCCTTCCTCCCCGTCCAGCGCCCCGGCGCCTTCGCGGCTTTGCCCGCCGGCGGTCCCATCTGCGACTACCAGGCCCTCGTCGGCCAGCAAGACGTCGATCTCTCGCTGGCAGCCCGCGCTCTCGGCGTAGGCCGCATCGATCTCACCGCCGGCGTGCGCCACAACGCGCTGGAGAAACACCTCCTCACAGAAGACGTGGGCCATGTCGCCCGCTTCCCTGAGGGCTGGGATGGCTGGTGCGCCGAGCGTCAGGCCGCAGGCTCCAAGGTCGTCTCCCGCGCCCGCAAGCGCCTCTCCAAGCTCTCGCGCGAAGCCGAGGGTGTCGAGATCGAGCCTTTCTCGACAGACGCCCACGCTTACGACGCACTCGTCTTCAGGAAGCGCGAGCAGATGCTGCGCACCGGCGTCACCGACATTTTCGAGCATGCCTGGATCAACACCCTGGTGCGCGACACGTTCGAGACACCTGCTTCCAACCCGCACTTCGGCGGCGCCATGTTCGTCCTGCGCATCGCACGCCGGCCGGCAGCCGTGCTGTTCTGCTTGCGCGCGCAAAAAGCGCTGCACGCCTGGTTCGTCGCCCACGATCCGAAGTACTCGGACTACTCCCCCGGCCTCATCCTCTTCGCCGAAGCCATCAAGGCGGCGGCGCAGGCGGGCTACACGGAAATGGACCTCGGCCCGGGCGACTATCGCTTCAAGGAAAGCTTCGCCAACGCCGGCCGCCCCATCGGCGCCGGCTTCATCGGCAATGCCAGCCTCGCCTCGGCAGCCCGCGCCGCAGAGTTCCAGTTGCGCGCCCTGGTCGAAAGCCTCCCCCTCGGCCGCGCCCGCCAATGGCCCGCCAAAGCCATGCGCAGGCTTGATATCTCGCGTGGTCTTGCCGCCCCCGCAGACCGCGCGGCCTGAAAGCTTCCCAGCGTAGGTAAAACCCTCTATAGGCGCCCGCCTGAGAGGCCCCATGACCGCGCAAACCAAACCCGCCGCAACCGCAGCCCAGCACGTCACGCTGGCCGACATCGAAGCTGCGTCCAAGGCCATTGAGGGCCAGGTCGAGCGCACGCCGCTGCGCTATTCGCGCACCCTGTCGGAGATCACCGGCGCGCAGGTCTATATCAAGTTCGAGAACTTGCAGTTCACCGCCTCGTTCAAGGAACGCGGCGCGCTCAACAAGCTGCTCTCGCTCTCCAATTCGGAGCGGGCTGCAGGCGTCATCGCCATGTCGGCCGGGAACCACGCGCAGGGCGTCGCCTACCACGCCTCGCGCCTCGGCATTCCTTCCACCATCGTCATGCCCAAGGGCACGCCCTTCGTGAAGGTCGAGCACACGCGCAATTTCGGCGCCCGCGTCATCATCGAGGGCGAAACCCTGCAGGACGCCGACAAGCATGCGCGCGAACTCGAGAAGGCGGAAAAGCTCACTTTCGTCCACCCGTTTGACGACAAGCACGTTGTCGCCGGGCAGGGCACGGTCGGCCTCGAGATCATGGAAGACCTTGCCGACTTTGACGTGATGGTCCTGCCCGTCGGCGGCGGCGGCCTCTCCGCCGGCATCGCCACCGCCGTCAAGGCGCGCCGCCCCGCCGTCGTGATCTACGGCGTCGAGCCAGCCATGTATCCTTCGCTCTCGGCTGAACTGCGCGGCGAAGAGGCCAAGGTCGGCGGCGCCACCATCGCCGAAGGCATCGCCGTCAAGAAAGTCGGCCGCATCACATCGGAAATCCTGCGCCGCCTGATGGAGCAGGTGATCCTCGTAAACGAGGACGAACTCGAACGCGCTGTCACGCTCTTTGCCACGGTGGAGAAATCCGTGGCCGAAGGGGCAGGCGCCGCCGGCCTCGCCGCTCTGCTGGCCGAACCGCACCTCTTCAGGAACCGCAAGGTCGTGCTGGTGCTCTCCGGCGGCAACATCGACACACGCCTGCTGGCCTCCGTGCTCACCCGCTCGCTGGTCCGTGAAAAGCGCATCACCTCGATCCGCATCATCGGCAACGACCAGCCGGGCCTGCTTGCCGGCGTCGCCACCGTCATCGGCGAGAATGGCGGCAACATCATCGAGGTGAACCACAACCGCATGGCGCTGGACGTGCCCGCCAAGGGCGCCGAGTTCGACATCACCATCGAAACCCGCGACGCCCGGCACACGCAGGAAATCATCGACGCCCTGAATAAGGCCGGTTATCCGCCCAGAACCAGCTGAAGAAGCACAAGCTAACGCAGCTAGGCCAGCTCTCCGAAAGCAGGCCATTTTGCGGCGCAAAACCCACGCGATCGTAATTGGCTTGCCTCTCCCGCGGGCATGGGCAGGGTGGTAACACGGGGACGTCAACCACGCGTCCGGGAGCCGCCCGATGAGTCTTGCCTTCGCTAAAACCGGAATGGCCCAGCCCATTCTGCGGCTGATGCTCGGCCTCATCACCGTGCTTGCGCTCGCCGCGTGCCAGCCCTCCGCCGGCAAGATCGACGAGGCGGACCCCTACGCCAAACTCCTGCCGTGGAACCACAGCTGGAAGGAAATCCAGAAGCTGCCCTCGGGCGTCGAATACATCGTCATCAAGAAGGGAGACGCCAAGGGCGCTTTCCCCAGCCCGGCCGACAAGGTGAAAGTCCAGTATGATGGCCGCCTCGCCAAATCCGGCGAGACCTTCGATTCGAACTACGACAAGGACCCCGCCACCTTCCGCCTCAACACGGTGATCCCGGGCTGGCAGTACGGCCTCGCCAAGATGCAGCCGGGCGACCAGGTGATGTTCTGGATTCCCTGGCGCGTGGCATACGGCGAAGAAGGCTATCGCGAGATCCCGGCCAAGGCCGATCTCATGTTCCGCGTCGATCTGATGGATGTCATCCCCGCCGTCTCCGCCGATCCGGATGCCTGGAAGAAGGTGACGCCCTGGCCCACGGGCTCCAGCGAGATCGTGCGCAAGAATTCCGGCCTTGAATACATCGTCATCGAATCCGGCCCCGACGAAGGCATCCCCGCCACCGACCGCGACTTCGCGAACCTCCATGTCGAAGGCCGTCTCGATGGCGAGACCATGGATGACGGCTCGCCCGTGATCGTGCAGTCGACCTATGCCGACCAGGAAACCGTGCGCTATCCCGTGGCCGATCTCACGCCCGGCTGGAACGAGCTCATGCACCTCATGCGCCCGGGCGACCACTGGATGGTGATGATGCCCCCGCACCTGATGTACGGCCAGGAAGGCGACGGCCGCATCCCGCCCAACGCCACGGTGGTCTACGAGGTCCGCCTCGACTCGATCATCTACATCGACCCGCCGCCGGATCAGGCCGTCACGCCCAAGCCGCAGAAGTAGGCGCTGCCGGAGACGCGGCCTCGCATCCAACACTGGAACAAGGTGCAGACCCCCACCTGTCATTCGTCCGCTGCGCGGACCGTTCCTCACCTTGCAGGAGGGAGGAACCGCGTGGTGGGAGTTGGACACAGAACAGAGATCTACAACGCACCTACCGAAGCAAGACCGTTTGTAAGCTGGCAGCCCCAGGGTCCCTCCCTCCTGCAAGGGGGAGGACAGGTCGGGGTCCGCACCTTGCTCTGACGCACGAGGTTGAGTGCCGGAGAGCGATTAACTCCTACCCCGCCACCGCCCCCATCCCGCGCCCTACCGCAGGCCGTAGCCACACGCGCCTTGCCCACCTCGCCACAGCCGGCTCCGCATCCGCCGCTCTCTGCAGCGCTGCGATCCGCGGATACAGCCCCATGTCCGCAATCGAGAACTCGCCGCAGACAAAGTCCGCCTTCTCGACCGCCGCCGTCAGCGCCGCCATGTCGATACTCGCCGCGAACCACGGCGCGAAATCCCCGTCCGGCAGGAACCGCCCCGACTTTCTTGCGAGTGCAGGCAGGATGTTCCCCGCCCCAACAACCCTTGCCCCGCCCAGCGCAATCACCGGAACCGGCGCCTTGCCCGGCATGATTCGGTAATCGAGGAACATTTCCTCCAGCGCGATCCCTACGGCCTGCGTGTCCGGCCCGGTCCCAGCGTGAAACTCGATCATGGCTTGCCCTTCATAGGTTGGGCTTATCCGCTGCCCCGCCGATTTCAATGGTCAACAGCGCCCAATCCGCTAGCTTTAAGTCCATGACCTCCCCCATCGTCTCATTGGCAGCCGTCCGCGATATCCTTACGCGCCTCGTCGCTTTCGACACGACCTCGCGCGGCTCCAACCTCCACCTCATCGAATGGGTGGAGAATTACCTGCGCCCCCTCGGCGCCGAACTCGTACGCATTCCCAACAGCGAAGGCGACAAGACCAATCTCTGGGCGCGTCTTGGCCCCGATGCCCCCGGCGGCATCGTCCTCTCCGGCCACACAGACGTTGTCCCCATCGATGGCCAGCCCTGGAGCACATCGCCCTGGCACCTCGTCGAAGACGACGGCAAATGGTTCGCCCGCGGCACAACCGACATGAAAGGGTTCATCGCGCTCGCCCTCGCGCACGCGCCCGAGATCGCAAAGCTCCCGCTCAAGGCGCCCATCCACTTCGCCTTCTCCTACGACGAGGAAGTCGGCTGCGCAGGCTGCGAGCCGATGATCCAGGAAATCGCCCGCCGCGGCGCCGCGCCCTCCGTGGTCTGGGTCGGCGAGCCAACGCTCTGGGGCGTCATGTCCGCGCACAAGGGCATCCGCGACTACGAAGTGAAGATCACCGGCAAGCCCGCGCACTCGTCCGATCCGCGCATGGGCGCCTCCGCCATCCACGAAGCGCTGGACCTTCTCGCCGTCGTCCGCCGCATAGCGCGCGAGCAGGAAGCCGACGCGCCGAAGTCTTCCGAATTCGATCCCAGCTGGACCACCATCACCGTCGGCGAAATCCAGGGCGGCACGGCGTCGAACATCCTCGCCCAGAACTGCCGCTTCATCTTCGACGTGCGTTCGGTTCCGGGAAAGAACCCAGACGCCATGCTCGCCCCCTTCTTCGAGGAGGTCGACCGCATCCACGCCAAGCTCTTGGCCATCGGCCCCGAATGCGGCGTAGAAGTAAACCTTCGCGCCGACGCCCCCGCGCTGCAGATCGTGCGCGATTCCACCGCCGAACGCTTCCTGCGCCAGCTCACCGGCGACAACGCCATTCATGTTGCGGCTTACGCGACCGAGGCCGGCCAGTTCCAGCGCGCCGGCTTCCCATCTGTCATCTGCGGCCCCGGCTCGGTAGAGCAGGCGCACCAGCCCAACGAGTTCGTCGCGATCTCGGAGATGGAAAAGGGCCTCGCGGTCTTCGCGAGGTTCATGGACACGCTGCGCAATTGAGGCAGTTGGCAGTCGGCAATAGGCAGTAGAAATTATCTCGGCCGATCGGGCGCGTCCAAAAGGACTACTGCCTACTGCCGATTGCCTACTGCCTGCATAACTACTCCCGCGTCGGCGCCGCGGCGTCGAAATACGGCTCCACCTTGCCCTTGAGCAGCATGGTCATCGGCTGGCCCTTGCGATCCAGCGCGGCGCCCGCCACGACGCGGACCCAGCCCTCGCTGACGCAATACTCCCATACATTGGTCTTCTCCACCCCGTTGAAGCGGATGCCGATGCCGCGCTCCAGCAGCTCCTTGTTGTAGAAGGGGCTGTTCGAGCTCTGGCTCAGCCGGTCGGGCAGGGTGTCGGTCATAAGCGCCTCGGGACAAGTTCGAGCCGCTTCCTGCACCATGAGGCCGCCAAAATCCAGCCTGCCAAAATCCAGCCAGAAAGCCCCGCGCCTAGAACGGCTCCCGTCCCCACGCGATGAAAGGCCCGTTGCGGAAACCTTCCGCGCCCTTGCCGTAGACGAATGGCGAGCCATCCGGCTTCGTCACCTGGCCCCCGGCCGCGCCCAGCACAGCATGCCCCGCGGCCGTATCCCACTCCATCGTCGGCCCCCAGCGCGGATAGACGTCCGCCTTGCCCGCAGCCACCCAGCAGAATTTCAGCGACGACCCGATCCCCGTCTGGTCCGTGATCCTGTGCTTCGCCAGGAACTCCTTCGTCCGCTCATCCAGGTGCGATGACGAGGTGATCGCCACCAGCTTCTCGCCATAGCCGCGCGTCTTCAGCACATCCCCCGCGCCAACCTGCGCGCCCGGATTGAACCCGGTGATCACCCGCGCGTCTGTCCCGCCAAAATACATTTCCTTCCGCGCCGGCGCGAACACGCACCCGGCCACGGGCTTCCCCCCCTCGATGAGCGCGATGTTCACCGTAAAGTCGCCCTTGCGCTGGATGAACTCCTTGGTGCCATCCACCGGGTCCACAAGCAGGAACGCGTCGGCGATCTTGCTCCCCACGCCCTCCCGCGCCGCCCGCTCCTCCGCCAGCACCGGGATCCCCGCCAGCTCCCTCTCCAGCCTCGCCAGGATGATCTCCTCGGCCCTCTCGTCCGCGTCTGATACGGGGCTGTAATCCGCCTTGGTCCGCGTCTCGAAATCGGAGGTGTAGACCTCCATCACCGCCACCCCCGCATCCGAGCAGATCGCGGCGAACACGCGGGCGAGCGCATTTCTCTCTTCAGGCGAAAAAGCGGTCATCCGATCCCGTCATACTTGAATGCGTCCGTTGCTTTCCGGACGCCGCGGTATATGTCAACCGCGAGGCCATCCGCGGCGGCGCCCGCGCACAGGCTTTGCATGAAGGGACCGGAACCCCAATAGACGGCCAACATCATGGTTAAGCGCGTTCTGATTGCCGGCGGCGCCGGCTATATCGGCTCCCACGCCGCCAAGGCCCTTCGCCTGGCCGGGCGCGAACCCATCGTGTTCGATGACCTGTCCTGCGGCCACGCCCATGCCGTCAAATGGGGCCCGCTGGTCCGCGGCGACATCCGCAACGCAGACGCGCTGCGCGCCGCCATCCGCCAGTACAAGCCCGACGCCGTCATGAATTTCGCCGCCCGCATCGAAGTAGGCGAGGGCGAGAAGAACCCCTCCCATTTCTACGACAACAACGTCGCCGGCGTGCTCACGCTTGTGCGCACCATGCTGGAAGAGGGCGTCAGCAATCTCGTCTTCTCGAGCACCTGCGCCATCTATGGCGATCCCGAGCGGCTGCCACTCACCGAAGACCTGCCCAAGCGCCCCGTCTCCGTCTATGGCCGCACCAAGCTGATGTGCGAGCAGATGCTCGAAGACATCTCCCGCGCCCACGGCCTCAACTTCGCGGCCCTCCGCTACTTCAATGCCGCCGGCGCCGATCCGGATGGCGAGATCGGCGAGGAGCATGATCCCGAAACCCACCTCATCCCCAACGCCATCAAGGCCGCCATCGGCATGGGCGGCCCGATGAAGCTGTTCGGCACGGACTATCCCACTCCCGACGGCACCTGCCTGCGCGACTACGTGCACGTCACGGATCTCGCTGAAGCCCACATCCTCGCCGCCGACCGCATCTCGCAAGGCGGCAATCTCCAGCTCAACCTCGGCGGCGGCGAAGGCCGCACCGTGCTGCAGGTGTTGAACGCCGTAGAGAAAGCCACCGGCCGCCCCGTCCCCTATTCAACGGCCCCGCGCCGTCCCGGCGACGCCGTCGCCCTCTACGCCGACACCACGAAGACGCGCGCCACCCTCGGCTGGACCCCGCGCCTCTCCGACATCGAGACGATCGTCTCCACCGCCTGGAACTTCCACAAACAGAAGTGGGCCGTGCCGCAGGCCGCGGAGTAGGGGTCAGTCCTCCTGCCGGAATGTCTCATGGCAGGCCTTGCAGGCGCCGCCCACGGCCAGAGCCTGCGCCTTAATCGCCTCGACATTCTCCACCGCCACCACATCGTTCAGCTTGGCCGCTTCATCATCGAACGCCTGCGCCTTCGCCTTGAAGCCGGCTTCGTCGGCCCAGATCGCCGCAAGCGCCTCGGTCTTCACTCCGGACTCAGGCCCCGTGCCCTTCGGAAACCAGTTGCCGATGTCCCGCGAATGGCTGCGGATTTCTTCGGCCGCCAGCTTGATCTCGGTGAGTTGCGGCGCGTCGGTCTTCAGCTGGTCGTTCACGACCTTGTAGGCGCCGCCAAGGTCCTTGAGGTTGTGCTGCCGCGCTTCGATCTGCTGCTTCACCGTCATGCCGTTGGGCAGCGGATCATCGCCGTGATACGCGGTCGCCGCCTCGCCTCCGCA
>DASYKO010000276.1:0-2330 GCA_035995285.1 Hyphomonadaceae bacterium
GGTTTTCCAGGCATCGCCCTTGGATTCCAGCCCGAGATTCCAGTAGGGACCGGAATCGACGGTGCTGACCGTGGCTTTCAGGCCAACGTCGTTGAGATTGGCTTGAATGATCTGGCCGGCGGTGACTTGCGCCGTCTCGCCGCTCAGGACCTTGATGTCGACCGCGAGATCGCTGACCCCGGCCTGCTTCAACAGGTCCTTCGCCTCGTCCGGATTGTAGGCGTATTTGGATTTCTCCCGATGACCGAGAATTCCATCCGGCACGACGCCGTGTGCGGCGGTTGCAATCCCGCCATAGGCGCCGAGCAGGACGGACTCGAGATCGACCGCACGCTGGATCGCCTTGCGCACCTTGATGTCCGCAAACTTCGGGTTCTGGGTGTTGCAGCCGAGCCAGGTGAAGAGCGGGCTCGGCAGCTTCACCAGTTTCGAGTTCGCCGGCGGCGTCTTGCTGTAGCGTGCCGCGGTCTCGGTCGGGATGCTGGCCAGGGCGATTTCCTTGGCTTCGAAGGCCAGCTCGGCCGCCTTGCCGTCCTCGATGTCGAGGATTTGGATCTCTTGGAAGTCCGGCTTGGTTCCCTTCCAGTTCGGATCCGCCTTGAGGACCAGCTTCTGCTTCGGCGTCCAGGAGGCCAGCATGTATGGCCCGAGACTACCCGGGAGCTCGGTGGTGAACTTCTCGTCCTTCAGCTTCACCATCGCCGCCTTCGGCAGGATCGATCCGGATTCCGAGGCGATGCCCATCAGCCAGGTGCCCGCGAACGGGGCCTTCAGGACGATGACGCCGCTGTATTTGTCCTTGATGTCGACGTGATCGAGCGTCGGGAAGCGTGCGCTCCAGTCGGATTTCAGCATGCGCTCCAGCGAGTACTTCACGTCTTCCGCGGTCAGCTCGCCGATATCGCCGCTCCACATCAGGCCGGGCTTCAGTGTGAACGAGATATGTGTCTCGTCGTCCTGACCGACCTTGTCGACGTATTCCGATGGCTTCCAGTTCCAGGTTCCGTTTTCGAAAACCGGCTCCGCGAGGCGCGGCATGCAGGCGAACAGCGTGGTCGTTTCCGCGCCGCCGATCATGTAGCCGGGATCGAGCACCTGGATGTCGCCGACCATGCGGACTTTCAGCACGCCGCCCTCGGCGGCCAAGACTTGTTCGGGCTTGATGCCCAACGTCGCCGCGGCGGCAAGCGCGCCGGCGCCGCCGAGGACGCTCCGACGATTGAAGTTGAAGCGGGTCATGTCGATTCTCCCTTTTGCCTCTCTCTGTGGTGTTCCGGCTGCCGTTCTGCGACGGGTTGGAACGTTCCGGCAGTAATAATAGCGCTAAACCTCGTCGCGTCGATGCCTTCGATCCCAGTTGCGCGAAACCACGCGTTTTTCGCCCTCGAAGGCGTCGAGGCTCGCCTGGATGATGAACTCCTCCGCCGTGACGGTTAACGTCGTGGCGGTCTTGGTGCTGACCCGCCAGGCGCCCCGGCCGACCTCATGGGCGTGGGTTATCTCGACACGCGCGGAAAGCGGGTCCGAATCCAGGATCTCGAACCGTTCCGTCTTGCGGTGCCGAACTTCCAAGCCGATCGCGTCATGGCGGATTCCGCCGTCATCCTCCTCGGTCGTGAAAGTTGTCTTGCCCGTGACAAGATCGCGCGCGACGGTCTCGCTCGACGTCGGCGTGCCGAGGCGCGTGACGGCCAGCGGCGTCGGCGCCTCCGGCGGCGCGAACGGGGCGAGCGTCGCGTCCTCGGTGCGCGGCGCCCGGACCGGAAGTTGCACCCGGCTTCGCTCGGTGAACAGCATGAGGCCCGCGGTCTCGGGCGAAGGCCAAGCGATCGGCCAATAGGACGATGAAACGGCGATCCGGATACGATGGCCGCGGGGAAAGACGTGTGCAGCGTCGTTCAGTTTGATCCGCACGCGATACCGCTTGCCCGGCTCGAGTGGCGTCGGATTCTCATGGCTGTCGCGATGGGTGAGGTTCAGCAGCCCGAAGCTGACGCGCAGCGAAGCGCCGTCCGGTGCCACGTCGTTCAAGCGGACGCAGAGCTGGGCCTGCCGTTTTTCCGCGCTCACCTCCAGTTCGAGCTCCGTCGCGCCGAGGATCTCAACCGGCGTGTCGAGCGGCGCGCTGTCGAACACGACGGATTTTGCATCTTCGTCGCGCTGGTCGCTCGGCAGGTCCGGGGAGAGCCCGTAGGGGCACCAGTGCCCCGCCAACATGCCCACACTCAGCGGTGAGACGACCGGCAGGCTGGTCTTGGCGCCGGGTTTCTCGCTGAGACGGCCCGGTGCGAGGTGATAGTCGCGCATCGCGACATTGGCGCTCGGCCAGC
>DASYKO010000277.1:0-5061 GCA_035995285.1 Hyphomonadaceae bacterium
CCTGCCCTCTGAAACTACGCCCCTTTTACCCCCGGGGTTCCCCGGTCTCAAGGGAGCTTGTGTCACACTGGCTGTACTTTTCCCCTATCGGGGTGGGCGCCCTGTTGAAGGGAGAGCCCGGATTCAACCGGTGTTTTGCCCGTTGGTCTTCCCTATCAGTGAGAACGCCGGGCTCATTCTCACGCTTTATTTAACGCTGACGTCATCTCAAGACCGTCGGCGTGGGCTGCTGATTCCGCAGCCCACGCCTCAGGTTCAAGACTTATTCGCCTTTGGCGCGCTCTTCGGCTTCGCGCTTGGCGCGCTCGAGAGCAGGCCCCGGGAGCGGGGACTTGCGCAGGTGGCCGTACATCAGTTCTTCGACGAACTCGACGCACTTGAACTGCTGCAGCTGAGCGTCCTCGCCCTGGCGCTTGTAGAGGTTGAAGGCGATCGTCCACGGCTTGGTGTAGACTTCCTCGTCCGTGATCGTCGCTTCATAGCGCATCGTGTAGTCCGAGGTCGGCGTCCAGCGCTCGACGACTTTCGTCGTGGAACCGTGGAGATTGCCCGAACGGTCGAGCCAGGTGTCGCCCAGCAGGCCCGTCACGGTGATCTCGAAGGTGTCGCCGTTCCACTTGCCGTAGGACTGGCCCATCCACGAGTCGACCGGAGCTTCGCCCGGATCTTCGAGGAACACGTTGCGGACGGCGCCGGCGTATTCGTAAGCGAAGAACACGGCCTTGTCCGAGTGGAAGATCTGGAAGGGCTTGTCCATGTAGTTGGCGCGCGGAATGCCCGGCAGGTAGCATTTCACTTCCGGATCGGCCTCGACCGCCATGGCGCGGTTTTCATCGCGCGTCTTAAGCGCATCCGCGGTGTAGGGGATCTTGCCGTCGCCCTGGACGATGCCGATGCCCGCAGGCACGGCGCCGATAGCGCCCATCGCCACAACGCTCGCCGCCGGAACCGGCACGTACGGGCCGGGGCGCAGCTGGAGCGCGGAGGAAGCCGGGTGAGCTTCGATGTTGTAGTTGGCGGTGTTCAGCACCTGCCAGACGCCGTTGAGGTCCGGGTGGACGCCATCGGGTCCGCGCGGCGCCTTGTAGGGCTTCGCAGCGGCGGTCGAAGTAGGTGTCGCCATCTGAGGCGAACTTGCCGTGTCTGTCGTAGCCGGCGTCGAGCACGCTCCAAGAGCGGCTGCCAGCGCAATAGTCGAGATAAAGTACTTCATGATTCCTCCCCGTTCGCCCAACACGGTGTCAAAACGTCCTCGTCACGATTTTCCGTTGCGTCTTACGCGGACCTCCGCGACCGACTTTCACGAGGAAATACAGCGCCGGGCTGACGCTGGGGGCAACATACTGACCTTCAGGCAGAGCGCAATACTCGTGCAGGCGCCCTTGATAGGGTGGCCCAGCCGACCATTGCGCCCCCTGCCGCAGCAGCAAGAACAGCAATTCCACCGACAGCCAGAACCGGGGCAAAATCGAACCGCCATGTGGCTTCAAACACGAAAATCACGATCGGGTGAGCCGCCGCAATTCCCATGATTGCCCCCAGGACGGCGGCCGCGAATGCCGCGAGCGCGAACTCGGATGCATAGAGAAGAAGAATCCCGGGGCGTGTCGCGCCGAACACTTTCAGGAGCGCGGACTCGCGCCGGCGTTTCCTTGCAGCTGCAGCGAACGCGCCGAAAAGGACGAGCACGCCGGCGGTGGTGACGACGCTGGCGAGGGCGGTGACTGCCAGGGCTACCTGCTGGAAAAGGTCGGCCGCGGTCTCCAGCGTGCGGCGGAGCTGGAAGGCGAGTGCGCCGGGCCAGCGGTTGGCAACCTCGCGCACGAGGGCGTCTTCCTTGGCCGGCTCGACGATGACGATGGCGGTCGAGAAGGGCTTGGCCGCCTCCATCGTTCCCGGCGAGAGGATGAAGGCCATGTTGGGACCGAAGCCGCCCCAATCGACTTTCCGGATCGAGGCGATCTCGCCTTCGACTTCGCGGCCATAGATGCGGAAGCCGACCTTGTCGCCGAGCTTGAGGCCAAGGCCTTTTGCTGCCCCCTCCTCCGCCGAGAGCAGGAGCGGGCCGGAATAGTTTTCAGGCCACCATTTGCCTTCGCGCACATCGACCTCGGGCGGGCGCTTGCCGAGGACGGTCATGGCGGTCTCGCCGCGCGTGACCCAGCGCTCCTCCGGCGGGACTTTCTTTTCGTCGAGCTCCTCGCCCTTCAGCGAGATGACGCGGCCGAGGATGAAGGGCGCGCGCTGATATTGTTTCGAGTCGGTTGTCTTGACGCCGAACTCGGCCATCAGCTTGTCGAAGTCGGCGCCGGCCTCGAACGGGATCTGGCGGAAAATCACCGAGGGAGCGTTGGCGGGCGCGGTGTCCTTGAGCTGGCCCAAGAGGTTCGTCTGCACGACGGCGATGAGACTCATGAGGGCAAGGCCAAGGCCGAGCGCGGGAGCTACGACGGGCGCGAGCGAACCGGGGCCGCCAAGATTGGCGAGGGCGAGGCGGAGATAGCCGCGCGAGCGCTTTGCGGCGAAGGCGGCGGCCCGCTTGATCAGCCATGCAGCAAACACGAGCACGCCCCAGGCGACGCCGGCGCCGAGGAGGAGGCCGAGGACCATCAGGGGCCTCACCGTGCCGATCATCGCGACGATGACGAGCAGAATGCCGGCGACGGCGGCGATGGCGCGCTCCAGCGGCGGGGACTTGCCCATGCCCTCCCCGCCTTCGCGGCGGAACAGGGCGGCGGGCGGCGTGGCCCGCGCCCTGCCCAGCGGGGTGGCGACGAACATCAAGGCGGCCAGCATGGTGAGCGTGAAGGCTTTGAACAGCGGCCAGGGATAAAGCGAGATGTCGGTGGGTAGCGGGATGAGATCGCCGGTCGCGAGTTTCAGGAGCAGGGGCGAGAGAGCGCCAAGGATGATGCCGACCAGCGCGCCGACGCCGGCGAGTACGCCAAGCTGCAGCGCATAGGCGGCGCGGATCGTTCCGGCGTCTGCGCCGAGGGCCTTGAGGGCGGCGATGGAATCGATGCGGGATTCGAGGAAGGAGCTTGTCGCCTGGGCCACACCGACGCCGCCGGCCACCAGGGCTGCGATGCCGATGACCGACATGAAGGTGTTGAGCATGTCCAGCAGGCGGTCGAGGCCGTCGACGGCGTCTTCGGGGGCGCGGTAGCGAAGACCGGCGTCTCCCCACTTGTCTTTCAGGTCCTGCTCGAAGGTCGGCGCGTATTCCGGCTTGAGGAGGAGGCGGTAGGCGGTGCGGAAAAGACGGCCCTGGGAGAGCTGCCCTGTCTCTCGCAGGGCGTCCATCGAGACGATCACGCGCGGTTCGAACACGCCGGGCTCACCGATGCGGTCCGGCTCGCGCTTGAGGAGGGCGCGGACTTCGACCTCGAACTCTCCGAGCGAGATCGTGTCGCCGATCTTGATCTTGAGGATGTCGAGGAGGCTCTGGCTGGCGGCTACGCCCCAGATGCCATTCTTCTTGGCGAGGATGTCTGGAAGAGACGGCGCGCCTTCGTTGAAGGTGAAGCGGCCGAGGAGCGGGAAGGCGCTGTCGATGCCGCGGACATCGATCTGGCGCACGGCCGGGCCCTTGCGGGCCATGAGGTCGGCCTGGGCTGCCGCGGAGACTGTGCCGCGTTCCTTGAGCCAGGCGAGTTCTTCCTCGGTGGCTTCGCGCTGGGACACCTGCACGTGGGCGTCTCCCCCGAGGAGTTCGCGGGACTGAAGTTCGAGGCCGTGGGAGAAGGACGAGGTGATGGAGCCTGCCGCAGCTATGGCCCAGGCGCCAAGGGCGAGACAGGCAAGATAGATCCAGAAGCCGCCGAGACCGCCCGCTAGCTCGCGGCGCGCGATGCGGAGCCAGGCGCGGTTGGCGTTGCCGCTGCTCAAGACACGATCTTCCCGTCGCTCATCTCGACGATGCGGTTGGCGCGTCTGGCGAGTTCCATGTCGTGGGTGACGACGACGAGGGTGGCGTTGCGCTGCCTGGCGATGGCGAAGAGCATGTCGGCGACCATCGAGCCGGAGGCGCGGTCGAGATTGCCGGTGGGCTCGTCGGCGAAGACGATGGCGGGGTTGCTGGCAAGCGCGCGGGCGACGGCCACGCGCTGGCGCTCGCCGCCGGAGAGCTGGCCGGGGAAATGGTCCATGCGGGCGCCGAGGCCGACGGCTTCGAGGCCGGATTTCGCGAGCTGGTCGACATTGGCGAGGCCGGCGATCTCCAGCGGCGCGCGGACATTGTCGAACGCGTTCATCGTGCCGAGCAGGTGGAAGGACTGGAAGACGAGGCTCACCCTGCCCCTTCTGAGCCTTGCGAGGCCGTCCTCGCTTTTGCCCGTGAGGCTGTCGCCGAGGAGCTTTACCTCGCCCTTGGTGGCGCGCTCGATGCCGGTAGCGACCGCGATGAGGGAAGACTTGCCCGAGCCGGACGGGCCGACGACGGCGACGCTCTCGCCCGGCATTGCGCGGAACGAGACGCCTTTCAGGATCTCGACCGGCCCGGAGGCGGCGGGAAGCGTGAGATAGACGTTTTCCAGCTCAAGGGCTGGATTTGAGGCCGGCGACGTCATCCGCGGCGTTGCCGATCCGCCGGACGGTCGAAGGCATAGGTGGCGCCGATCAGGAAGGCCTGCGTGCAGGCTTCACGGACATTGCGCGTGCGGACGGCGACATCGAGAAGCCCGCGATGAGCCATGATGTGGCGGCAGCGCACCTCGTGGCCAAGGCCATGGGCGCGGCCGAAGTGCAGCCGGGCCGCCGCGAAGCGACCCGCCTTCAGCTCGCCCTCGCCTGCCGACAATTCCTCTTCGTAGCTCATGATCTCTCCTGGCCTTGCTTCGTGTGATGATGGGACGGCATCCTGCCTGCGAGCAAGACATGATAGGTCTGGCGCCACAAGAGAAGCCCTCCCGCGAGCGTGTGCGATGCGTCTTTCCATCTTTCTTCTTGTGCTTGGCCTTTGCGCGTGCGGGGAGAAGCCGGCGGCGACGGGGGCCGAGCCTGCGCCGATCGCCAGCCCTGAGGCGGATGTGAAGAGCGATACGCCCGTGATCGTGATGCTGG
>DASYKO010000278.1:0-3592 GCA_035995285.1 Hyphomonadaceae bacterium
GAAGTCCTGAAGTCGCCTTCCCTCGCCGCACGCCTGGCAGGCGAACTGGACCTCGACCGCGACCCGGAATGGAATCCGGCGCTGCGTCAGGGACATGAATTTGCGGCCAGCCCCGCTGCGAAAACCGCCTCCGCCACGCCAGCCAACAGCCCACTTGCCGGGTTTGCTGATTCTTCCGGCGATGCCGCCCAGATCGTTCCTGCAACGACAAACCTGATGACTGCGCCTGTCGCAGCCACGCCGCCGCGTCTCGCGCCGGATGACGTTGTCGCCAACGTGGCAGAGGCGATCGACGTGCGCCGCCGGGGCATCAGCAATGTCATCGAGATCGAGGCGGACTCTCGCAACCCCGCCAAAGCGGCGCAGATGGCGAACGGCCTCGCCAATCTTTATCTCAAGACACTTTCCGAGGCTCGCTATGACGGCTCGCAGAAGGCCAATGAGTGGCTGAAGGACCGGCTGGGCGAACTGAAAGCCGAAGTGCTGAACAAGCAGGCGGCCGCTTCCGCCTACAAGGCCCAGCGCAATCTCCTGACCGCCCAGGGCATGAGCCTGGTCGAGACGCAGCTTGCCGAGGTGCAGAGCTCTCTTCTGCGCACCCGCTCGGAGTTCGCCCAGAAGCAGGCCGAGTATTCGCAGCTGAACGAGGTCTCCAAGCGCGGCGAGACGGTCTCCGCCTTCAGCGCCAATAGCGGGTCGGATTCCATGCAGAGCCTGCGCGCAAGGTCTGCCGAGGCGGCTCAGAAGGTTGCCGACCTGTCGCAGCGTTATGGCCCGGCTTATCCCGCCCTGCTCCAGGCGAAAGATGAACAGGCTGCGATCGATGCGCAGGTCAAGGACGAGATGACCCGCATCGCCAACAAGTCGAAGATCGAGATGGCCTCGCTGGGTGCAAGGTTGGAAACGCAGGAGCAGGAGATGAATAACCTTCGCTCCGAGCTGGTGAATTCCAATTTCGACCAGGTGAAGCTGGAATCGCTGGAAACCGACGCCCAGGCCGCCCAGTCGGTCTATGAGAGCTTCCTGCAGCGCTATCACGAGGTCGCCCGGCAGGGCTCCATCGCCGGCGTTGGAGCGCGGATCCTGTCGCCCGCGCGAGCGCCGGGCATGCCGACCTCCCCGCATCTGCTGTTCAACGGAGCGATCACGCTGGCTGCCGCCTTTGCGCTGGCGATCCTCACGGGGCTTCTGGCCGAGCAGTTCCGCGGAACGATCGAGACAACCGAGGAAGTCGAGCGCCGGGTTGGCGCGCGAGCGCTGGTTGCGATACCGGAACTGCGCCGCAGCCATCTGCGCCGCCTGCCCAAGCGAGAGCGGAACCCGGCGGGTTATCTTGTGACAAAGCGGATGTCGCCTTACGCGGAATCGTTGCGCGTCCTTCACGCGTCGATCCTCCTGTCCAACCAGCCGCAGGACAAGGTTGTGGCGATCACCTCGGCCATGCCGGGCGATGGCAAGACGACGCTTTCCGTAGGGCTCGGGCGCATTGCTGCGCTGGGGGGCCAGAAAGTAATCGTGGTCGATTGCGATCTGCGCATGCGCCAGATCAACAAGGTTCTGGGCATTGCTCCGCAGGAAGGGCTGCAGCACGTGCTGTCCGGCGAGATGGCCTGGCAGGACGTCGTCGGCGTCGACAAGGCTTCGGGCGCGCATGTGCTTCCGGCGGCGGAAGGAACCTTCACGTCCAAGGACATGTTCGGCTCGGGCACGATGGAAAAGCTGATCCAGGAACTGTCGCAAACCTACGATCTCGTCGTCCTCGACTGCGCGCCGGTGTTTGCGGTAGCCGATACGCGGCTGATCACATCGCTGGCCGATACCACGGTGATCGCCGCCCGCTCGCGCAAGACGCCAGCCAAGGCTTTGGCGGCGACTATTGCCCAGCTGGAAATTGCTGGAGCGCGGATCCTTGGCGTGGCGCTCAACCGCGTGGACGCAAGGGGCGGCCGGCGGTCGTTCTATGACGGGCTGTACTATTCGAAGGCGTTTTCGGGGTATTACGCGAAGGAATAGGCTCGCGGCGCCAACCTCAGACGCCTGAAGAAGATGCAGACCCCCACCTGTCCTCCCCCTTGCAGGAGGGAGGGACCCTGGGGCTGTCAGCTTACAAACGGTCTGGCGTTGGTGGCTGCGTTGACGATCGCAGTTCAGTGTCCAACTTCCACCACGCGGTACCTCCCTCATGCAAGGGGGAGGACAGGTGGGGGTCTGCACCTTGTACCGATGTTGAAGGAAAGCACTGAACGGGCTTAGCCCAAAGGGCGCTTCAGAACGCGTTGCGGTCCCTGATCACGACCCATGCCGTTTTGATGATGATCCGGAGATCCATCAGCGGGGACCATTTGGCGACGTAGTCGAGATCGTAGGTCATGCGCTCGCGGATCTTGTCGTCGGTGTCGGTGGGGCCGCGGGCGCCGGAGACTTGCGCTAAGCCTGTGATGCCCGGACGGGCGCGGTGGCGGCCGGCGTAGCGGCGGTCGAAGGTGAGGAATTTGCGGTCGTGGGCGAGCGCATGGGGGCGCGGGCCGACGATCGACATGTCGCCGGTGAGGACGTTGATCAGCTGGGGCAACTCGTCGACCGAATACTTGCGCAGGAAAGCGCCGAGCCGGGTGACGCGGGTGTCGATCCGCTTGGCCTGCGTGATCTCGCGGCTTTCCTGGGTGCGCATCGTGCGGAACTTGTAGATGTAGAAGGGACGGCCGCGGAAGCCGCCGCGGCGCTGGCGGAAGAAGCCGGGGCCGGGGCTTTCGAGGCGCACGGCCAGCCAGACCGAGGCGAGGATCGGCGACAGGACCGTGAGGGCCGCACCCGCTGCGGCAATGTCGAACGTCCGCTTGATGACGCCGCCGACAGGACGGTTGGTCCAGGTCTGGCGCTTGTTGGCGGTGGCGTGACGCTCCAGCAGCGGAGGCGGCTGAAAGAAGGGGGCGGCGGCAATGGCGGGCTGGGCGGGATCGACGGCGGTCGATGCGATCCTCGCCTGTTCAGCGAGCGCCTGCTCGATCAGGCGGCGCGGGTGCTCAAGTTTGGGCAGAGCCCTGCGCGCTCTGGTTGCGGAAACGGTATGACTACCGTCCATGGCCCCTGTCATTGGCACACGCCTCGAAGCACATAAGTACGCGGGCGCACCCATGCGCCCTCGCCAACCAGATCATTTAACGCCGAGGCATGGCGCCGGTTGCAAGACGAGGCATGTAAAAGAAAAGCACGGTAAACATGCGACACAATAAATCCGCATGCGGACCTTTTCCTCACCCTGCCCGCGTCTAGCTCCCAGAACAGGATGACTGGGGATTTGAAGCCATGAGCATTAGACGAACCGCCTTCATTGTCGTTGCGAGTCTTTGCGCGCTGGCCGCGACCGCGTGCGTGACCAAGCCCCTGCCCGAGGGCAGCGGCTCCTACGCCGTCGACACGGGCCACGATTACAGGCTCGGGCCGGGCGACAGGGTTCGCGTCACCGTGTTCAACGAGGACAAGCTCTCCGGTGAATTCGTCGTCGCCAACAATGGCGATGTCGCCGTGCCGCTGATCGGCGACGTAAAGGCCGGGGGCCTGACGCCGGTCGCGTTCCAGGCGGCGGTGCAGG
>DASYKO010000279.1:0-13144 GCA_035995285.1 Hyphomonadaceae bacterium
TGCCACCCTATGCGGGCGAGGCGGAGATCGTCGTTGCGGGCGACAACGTGATCGCAACGCGCACCATGACGGTGAAGGCCAACGAGCCGACCAAGGTCCGCCTGCAAGTCACCAAGGAATGGGGCGCAGGCGTCTATGTGATGGCGAACGTCTACACGCCCCGCGACGCCGTAACCCGGCCCAAGCCTCGCCGCGCTGTCGGCGTGGCGCATGTGGCGGTCAACGTCGAGCCGCGCACCTTCAAGGTGGAGCTGACTGCGCCTCAAGTACAGCGTCCGCGCTCGGAGCTGACGGTCCAGGTCTCTGCGACCGGCCCGCGCGATGATGCGTGGGTGACGGTGGCTGCGGTGGATGAAGGCATCCTCCTGCTCACCGGCTTCCAGTCGCCCGATCCGGCCACCTACTTCTTCGGCAAGCGCCGGCTGGGCGTGGCGCTGAAGGATGATTACGGCCGCTTGCTTGATCCCAACATGGGCGCTGCCGGAACCATCCGATCCGGCGGCGACCAGATCGGCGGGGCGGGCTTGACCGTCGTGCCGACCAAGTCGGTGATCGCGTACTCCGGCCCCGTGCAGCTTTCGGGCGGCAAGGCGACGGTGAAGCTCAACATCCCCGAGTTCAACGGCGAGCTGCGGCTGATGGCTGTGGCATGGTCGAAGACGGGCGTGGGCTCGGGGTCGAAGCCGGTAACGGTGCGCGACCAGGTGCCATCCGAAATGATCCTGCCGCGCTTCCTCGCGCCGGGAGACACGGCAACGGCGACGGTGACGCTCGATAACGTCGAGGGACAACCGGGAACCTATAACGCCGCGGTGCGGGCGGTTGCGCCCGTGCAGGCGCAGACGGGCGCTCTGTCGGCGAACCTGCCTCAGGGCCAGCGGCAGGATCTCGCCGCGAACCTCACCTCGGCCACGGAGGGCATCAGCACCGTCTCGCTAAACGTTGCCGGGCCGGGCGGATACAACGTCTCACGTGAATATCCGATCCAGACACGCTCCGCGTGGATGCCGGCAAGCTATGTGCAGCGCACGATCATAACGGCAGGGCAGAGCTTCTCCCCGGCCGCGAACTCGCTGTCGAGCTTCGTGCCCGGCTCGGGCGTGGTGCAGGTCTCGTTCTCGCCTATCCCGATGGACGCAGCGGCGCTTTACGACTCGCTCGAGAAATATCCCTACGGCTGCACCGAGCAGATCGTGAGCCGCGCCATGCCCCTGCTCTACGCCAGTCAGATGGCGCAGCTGGCGGGACGCAAGCCTGCGGGCGATATCCGCAACTCCGTGCAGGATGCGATCTCGACACTGCTGAGCCGCCAGGGCGCCGACGGGGCCATCGGCCTCTGGCGCGTGGGCGACCGCGAAGCCACGCCGTGGCTCGGCGCCTATGCGACGGATTTCCTGTTCCGCGCCAAGGCCGCCGGCTATGTCGTGCCCGATGCGGCGCTCGATAAAGCCTACGATGCGCTGGAGGAGTTTGCGGTTCGTGAGAGCACCTATTCCACCGGCTATGACTTCGAAGTCTATGAGAGCAAGTGGAACCCGGACACGGTCCAGAAGCTGATGGACCGGTCTGTCGCTTACGCCGCCTATGTGCTGGCCAAGGCCGGGCGCATGGACAAGGCGCGGTTGCGTTACCTGCATGACGACCGCATCAACCGCATCGAAAGCCCGCTTGCCCGGGCCCAGATCGCGGCCGCGCTCTACATGATCGGCGACAACGCGCGCTCGACCTCCGCCTTCAACAAGGCGGAACAGGCGATCGGCTACACCAACAGCGGCGACTACTACGCAACGCCGCGGCGCGACCTTGCCGGCATGCTGGCGCTCGCAGCCGAAGCCCGTTCGGCGGACCGCGTGAAGCGGCTTTCCGACCGCGTGGCGCGAGACCTGCCTGAACCGGATCGCCTGTCGACGCAGGAGAAGGCCTTCATGCTGCTCGCCGCCAACGCCCTTTCGGGCGGACAGCCGGGCGTCACTGTCGGCGTCTCCGGCCAGGCCGATACGGTGACTCAAGGCCGCGTGTTCAAGCTGAACGACGCCCAGATGCGCACACCGCCGACCTTCACCAACAATGGCCAGGGCCAGCTGTGGGTGACCTCGACTGCGCGCGGCGCGCCTGCCTCTGCGCCTCCGCCTGCCGCCGACGGTCTCGTCGCCGACAAGCAGCTGTGGACGCCGGGCGGGGCCGCCATCAACGGCCGCGACTTCCGCCAGGGCGACCGGGTGATCGTCGCGATCACCGTGAAGTCCTCGGAAGAGCGCATCACGCCTTTGGTGATCGCAGACCTTCTCCCGGCCGGTTTCGAGATCGAAGCCGTGCTGCGGCCGGAAGATGGAGACAAAGCCGGGCCTGGCGGCACGGCCGGACCCTACGACTTCCTCGGCAAGCTCACTGCGCCGAAGATCGCCGAGGCGCGGGATGACCGGTTCGTGGCTGCGATCGATCTCTACGACCGCAACTCGTACACTGTCGCCTACATGATCCGCGCCGTGACGCCGGGCACGTTCACCATGCCAGGCGTCGTCGCCGAGCACATGTACCGCACCGACACGTTCGCGCGGACAAGCTCAACCACGATCACGGTGGCGAAGCGGTAGCCGCGGCGGCGAGAAGGTAGCGCTGTCTGGAGTTAGTGTTGTGCGCTGGGACAAGGTGAGCCACCCCCCACCTGTCCGCCCCCCTTCGGGCGGGCGGGACCCTGTGGGCCGAGCTTGCCCTGATCGTTTGTCGTCCAACTCTATCCACCCGGTTCCGCCCGCCCGAAGGGGGGCGGACAGGTGGGGGGTGGGGGACCTTGTTCCGCTTGATGGGTCGCGCTCATGACCTTTGCGCAGCGCTTCCATCCCTATCTGCACTACCTCAACCCTCGCAACTGGTGGTGGCCTGAGGAATGGTGGCGCAAGGCGGCGCTGGTCATCCTCTACATCTGCGGCGTCATCGCCCTGCTCGACATCGTCTTCCCGCCGCCGCTTAAGCGCTTCAACGAAATCTCCGCCGTCGTGATGGACCGGCGCGGCGCCGTGTTGCGTGTCTTCCCCGTCGACGACGGCAAGTGGCGGATGCGGGCGCACGTCGACAAGCTCGATCCGGATTTCATCACGGCTCTGCTGGCCTATGAGGACAAGCGCTTCCGCTCCCACTCGGGCGTCGACTTTGCCGCACTGGCGAGAGCAACAGGCTCGTTCCTCTCCGCCGGCCACATCGTCTCTGGCGGATCGACGATCACGATGCAGACGGCGCGTCTGCTTGAGCCTCGCCCCAGAAACATCGGCGCCAAGATCGTGGAATCCATCCGCGCCTGGCAGCTTGAGCACCGCTATTCGAAGGACCAGATCCTCGAACTCTATCTCACGCTTGCCCCCTATGGCGGCAACCTTGAGGGCGTGCGGGCCGCCAGCTGGGCCTATTTCGGGCGCGAGCCGGACAATCTCTCTCCCGACCAGATCGCGATGCTGATCGCCCTGCCCCAGTCGCCCGAAGCACGCCGGCCGGACACACAGCCCAAGGCCGCCATCGTCGCGCGCGAACGCGTGCTGATGCGCCTTGCCGGCGAGAAGGTGTTCGCCAGGGATCTCGCAGCAGAGAGCGCCGATTATCCCGCGCCGACGCGCCGCGACTTCCCGAGCGTGGGCTGGCACGCCGCCGAAGAAGCCACGTGGCGCTCCGAGACCAAGGACAATATCGCCACGACACTGGACCTCGCCCTGGAAAAGGAAGTGGAGGCCTTGGCCGCCCGCTCCTCCGGCCCGAAGCAAGAGGGCGTGCAGGTTGCAATCATGGTGGTCGACATCGCCACGCGCGAAGTGCTGGCCTCGGCAGGCTCTGCGCACCGCGATGTGGCGGGCGGCTGGATCGACCTCACCGACAGGCCGCGCTCGCCGGGCTCCACGCTGAAGCCTTTCATCTACGGCATAGCATTCGACGATGGCGTCGCCTCGCCGGACACGCGCATTGCCGACGCCCCCAAGCGCTTTGCCAACTACCGGCCCGACAATTTCGACCGCACCTTCCGCGGCGATGTGACGGTCACTCAGGCCCTGCAACACTCGCTCAACGTGCCGGCGGTGGCCGCGCTCGATGCGATCGGCGCGCGACGCTTCGTGGCGGCGCTGTCGTTTGCGGGGGCGGACCTGTCTCTGCCTCTCGCTGCGGATGATGAGACGGGTCTCGCCATTGCGCTCGGCGGCGCCGGCCTTTCGGTGCGCGATCTGGCCATGCTCTACGCGGCGCTGGGCGATAGCGGGCGGGCGCTGCCGCTGCGCTGGCTCAAGAACGAACCGGTGACGCTCAACCCGAAGACGATGCCAACCGCGCAGATCATGTCGGCGGAATCCGCGCACGAAATCATCCGCATCCTCGGCTCAGCGCCCGCACCCAAAGGCCGCATGCCGGCGCTGCTGACTCAGAACGCGCCGGTGATCGCATTCAAGACCGGCACGTCCTACGGCTATCGCGACGCCTGGGCGGCGGGCGTCGGCGGCGGCAAGGCCGTGGTGGTATGGATGGGCCGCGCCGATGGCGCGCCGCGCCCGGGCATCACGGGCCGCGAAGGCGCCCTGCCTATCCTGTTCGATGCCTTCGACGCGATCGCGCGCATCACGCCGGAGCGGCCCACGGGCCTGCCCCTGCGCGAAGCAGAAGACGCTGACCATATCGCGCCGATGGCGCTGGCCAAGTTCGAGCGCGAGAGCGCGCCGCCCAACATCCTTTTCCCGCCCGACGGCGCCGAAGTGTGGAAGGATGAAGAGCACACATCCTACGTGCTGGCGGCCGAGGGCCGGGGCAAGCTCGCCTGGTATGTCGATGGCGCGCCGCTTGTCCGCAACGTGGCGGGAGACACCGTGTGGCGGCCGAAGGATGCGGGCTTCTACGAGATCGCCGTGGTGGATCTGGCCGGCCGCACCGCCAAGTCGCGCGTGCGGGTGAAAACGCCGGCAGGCTAGCGCGCCAGTTCCTTCACCAGCGCATTCTCCGCGATCGCCTGTTTGCCGCCTGCGATGAGGTGGTCGACGGTTTCCTTCGGCAGGCTGACGACAGTGGCCACCTGGCTGAGTTCGTCGAACTGGGCCTTGCCCAGGTCGGCGAAAGAAATCATGTCGGTGCGGAAATTGACGGCCTTGCAGTCCCAGCCGGGCCTGGCGCCGAGGCGCGCGGCTTCTTCAGCTGAGAGCTTGCAGCGCCAGTCGACCAGCTCGCGCTGCCAATCTGACAGCACGGACTGGAAAGCATCGTAGGCGACGCGCTTGGGGGCGTTGGTGGCGAGGCTGAAGGCGGCATCGATCAGCTGCGGACCGTTGGGCCCCTTGGCCTGCAGCGGCCAGTCGCCGGAGGCAGAGGCCTCGGCGTTGACGACGAAAAAGGTAAGCCGCTTCACCTTCACCGCATCGCGCGCCGAGAACGGGCCATAGGGCGTGCCGGCGGCGCGGCGGATAGTGATGAGGCTGGAGAGCCCGAAATTGTCAGCGACGCCGCCATCCGTCAGGTGCACGAACTTCATCTTGTCGGGCTGGCGATAGAGCTGGAAGGCTTGGGCCGTGATGCGCAAGAGGACGGGCGCGGCGCGGTCTGTTGCCGCTTTCGCGACCCAATCCGGTAGAGGCGACGGGCATTTGTCGGCGTAGCTCTCGACAATGACCGGGCGGAAGGCGACCGGCACGGACATCGAGGCTGCGACCGCGTCAGCGATGCGCACCTGGGAGAGATCGCTGCAGATCGCCTGGAAGTATGGCGCCGAGAACGCGAAGGGGGCGCCGGTGAAGAGGTCCGTCGCGTTGATGACGATGCGCGGGCGATTGGGCAGCTCGCCCATCTTGCCGCCCTTGAAGATCTCCTTGTCGAGCCAGCTGGCGAGCCGGTCCGGACCATTGAGGCCGCCCTGCAGCAGCCGCGCCCAGTTGTTGGGAGAGACAAAGCTCGTGTGAAGCTTCGACTGCCAATCCTTGTCGAGCGCCGCCGCGCGAAAACCGTCGAGGCCTTCCGCGCCATGCTGGCCGAACCAGGCCGCGGTGATCGAGCCGCCGGAAACGGCGGTGACAAGCGCGACGCGGTCGATCAACGGGCGACCGTCCGCACCCTTCATCTCGCGAAGCTGCAGCAGCGCGCCGTAGGAGAAGGATGCGGCACGGGCGCCGCCGCCGGAGAGGGCGAGCGCGATCGCCTCTCCGTCCACCCCAATCTCGGTTTCGGTGGCAGGAGGCGGGGCAAGCAGCGCCTTGTTGACGGGCGTTACATCCGGCGTACCGGCGCAAGCCGTCAGGAACAGCAGTGAAGCAAAGGCGATGCGCATGGGATCCTCCCGCGCCTGCCAGTCTCATGTTCTGCAGGTGGAAGTCTACCCGACCTTGGGCCTAAGCCATCAACCGGAAGCCCGAAATCACCCTTTGAACTTCGCCCGCGCCCTATCCACCAGCCGCAGCGTCGAGGGATCGCGCTCCCCCGCATCTGCGCCGGCGATAGCCTTGTCGAGCTGTTCGGCGAGGATCTTGCCGAGCTCCACACCCCAGTGGTCGAACGGGTTGATGCCCCAGAGGATGCCCGCTGCAAACGTGCGGTGCTCGTAGAGCGCGATCAGGGCGCCGACGCTTTCGGGGCTGAGATCGTCAAGCAGGATGATCGTAGAGTTGCGGCCGCCGGGCATGTCCATGTGATGGGCCTGGGCCTTGGCCTTGCCGGCGGCGACGCCCTTGGCGCGCAGTTCCTTTTCTGCGGCGGCCTCTGAGCGGCCACCGAGCAGGCCTTCGGCCTGGGCGAAGGCGTTTGAGAGAAGCGCGCGGCCGCGGGCCTTGTCGCCTGCGCCAGCGCTGAGGGCGGCAACGAACTCGATCGAGGTCTGGCGCGCGCCCTGGTGCAGCAACTGGTGGAAGGAATGCTGGCCGAGCGTGCCGACGCTGCCCCAGACAATCGGCGCGGTGTCGCCAACAAGCCCGCCGGGGCCGTCCGACGCGTTCTTGCCGTTCGATTCCATTTCGAGCTGCTGCAGGAAATCCGGCAACTTGCGCAGGCGGTGGGCGTAGGCGAGCACGGTGCGGCTGGGGATGTCGGCAGCCGTGTGCAGGAACACATCCATCATCGCGAGGCGCGCAGGCGTGTTGCTGGCGGGCGGCGTGTCGCGGAAGTGGACGTCCATTTCGGCGGCGCCTTTGAGGAAGCGCTGCCACACATCGGCCCCGAGGGCGATCTGCAGCGACAGGCCGACCGACGACCAGACGGAGTAACGGCCGCCGACACTCTCATCCATCGGGAAGATGCGGTCTTCGGCGGCCCCCCACGCCTTCGCCTTGTCGGGCGCGGAGGAGACGGCTGCGAGGTGATTGTTGGCGTCGGCCTCACCCAGATGCTTCACCAGCCATTCGCGGGCGAGCTGTGCATTCGATGCCGTCTCGGGTGTCTTGAAGGATTTCGAGACGACGAGGACCAGCGTGGTCTTGGGATCGACGCTCGCTGTCGCCTCGGCGAAGTCTTCCGGGTCGACGTTGGCTGCGAAGCGGATTTCGGGGCCAGTCGAAGAATAATCGCGGAGCGCATCGTAGATGAGACGCGGGCCAAGGTCCGATCCGCCAATGCCGACGTGGAGGATGGTCTTCACCGGAAAGCCAAGGCCTCCGCGCGCCGCCTTCACCGCGAAGGCCGCGGCCTTCTCCGCTTCCTTCGCCATGGCTTCGGCGGTTGCGATGCCTTGATAGTTGCCGCGCAGCGCCCAGTGCAGCGCGGGCCGATTCTCCGATGAGTTCACGATACGCCCAGCGAACAGGTCTGCGATCTTGGCCTTCAGCCCGCGCTCATCGGCGACGGCCTGCATGGCGGACATGGCGCCTTCGTCGATCAGCTGCTTGGCGACGTCGGCTTCGAGATGGGGCGCCTTCCAGATGAAGGCGTCGAGGTTGGCGCGCTTTGCGGTTTCCTGCAGTTTGCGCGCGTGGAGGCGTGCGAATTCAGCCTCGACCTTTTTCCAGCTCGCCAGCGTCATGAGGATTTCCCTTGCGGAATGGACCGTTCTGAACAATTTGGCTCCGCCGATGCAATCGGCGAGCCCTGATTTGCCCAGAATCTTTGAGGTTAAGTCTAGGGTTAACTGGAGGCTCGGGCGAGTGAGATCGATGCGTGCTGGGTATCTGATTCCCGTGTTGGTTGGCGTTGTTCTGGCGCTGGCCGGATGCGGTGGGCCGTCTGAAGAGGCGGCCGCTCCCGCGGCAGAGGCCCCTGCTGCGCCCGCCGTTCCGGCGCCGACGTTGGTGGACCTGCCCAGCCCGTGGAACGAGGCGGACCTGGCTGCGGGTGCGGGGCAATTTGCGAAGTGCCACGCGTGCCATTCGCTGAAAGCGCGTGAGGGAAACCTGGTCGGCCCCAACCTGCATGGCGTGTTCGAGCGCAAGCCGGGCACGGCGCCGAAATTTCGTTATTCGGCTGCGGTAAAGAATGCGCCGTTCGAACAGTGGACGCCGGAGCTGGTGGACCAGTGGCTGCAGAAGCCGTCGGACTTCCTGCCCGGCACATCGATGTTCTTCAACGGCATCACCAAGCCGGACATGAGGCGCGACCTGATCGCCTATCTTCTGATCGAGACGCGTAAGTAACTCAGAAGCTCTTCCACGCAGAGACCAGCCAGCCCTTTTCCTCAAAGGCGCCGGAGACCTCCTCGCGCCAGCCGAGACCGACGGAGAGCGGGCCGAAATCGTAGAGCAGCGAGGCTTCAACCTTGGCCGAGCGGCCTTCCTCGCCATCCTCCGCCCAGGTCTTCACGGTCGCGGAAAGATTGGGCGTCACGTCCATGCCGAACGCGATCTCGCCGAGAACACGCTCGCAATCCTGATCCTCACGGGTGCGATAACCCGCCTCTGCATTGACGAACGCCTCGCGGCCCAGGAACTCGAAGGAAGTTCCGAGCGCAGCGCGGGTCTCAACGCCGCTGCCCTGGCAGAAGGAGCTGTCGAAACTATCCCCGCCGATATAGTTCGCGATGATGGCGGCGGAGGTGCGGTCTCCCAGCGCGAAGGATTTCTGGATGCCGAGACGCCAGCCCGTCCTGTCATCGTTGATGCTGGCGAAGCGCTTCTCGTTTTCGATCTTGAGATTCATGCCCCAGCCGCCCCCGAACCCGGACTCCGTAAGCGTTTCCGTGCGCCACATGTCGCCGTCCTCGACCGAGGCATGCGCAACGGTGGCAATCGTGAGGCTGGATTTCGCAGGCTGCGTCCACGCGCCAGCAAAGGCCGGAGCGGCCAGCGGTGTCGTGACAGATATGGCGATCAGCCAGCGTGCGCCGGCGCCTGCCCCGTTTGCCCCAACCACGCCATTCCCCCGCTTGACCGGGAAGGACTAAAGCGGGAGCAAAATCGCGGCGCAATAAACCAGAAGGAGAGTAGGCGAAGTTCTCAGGTATCGTAGCCGGGAGATTCCCGGTCGAGCTTCCGCAGGCAGCCAGGCCAGGCCAGCATCGCCCCGATGCCGCGGGTATTGGCCTGCTGCATCGCCACCGTCTCGATGGCGTGGTCAGGCGCCATGCGCAGGTGTTCGCGGCCCTGAGCCGATGCCAGCACCTGGATCTGGCACGCGCGCTCGAGGAAGAAGATCGAGAGCCAGCACTGGGAGGCCGTCTCGCCCACGGCCAGCGTGCCGTGGTTCCAGAGCAGCATGGCGGTCTTGGCTCCAAGGTCCTGCACCAGCCGCTCCCGCTCATTGAGGTCGAGCGCGATGCCTTCATAGTCGTGGTAGGCGAGGTTCGGCAGAACGGTGAGCGCGTGCTGGCTGATCGGCAGCAGGCCTTCCTTCGTGGAGGCCACCGCGATGCCTGCATCGGTGTGGACGTGCAACACGAACTTCGCATCCTCGCGTGCGGCATGGATGGCGGAGTGAATAGTGAAGCCGGCCGGGTTGATCATGTAGTCCGTGGGCTCGACGATGACGCCGTCGAGATCGACCTTCACCAGGGACGAGGCCGTGATCTCGTTGAAGAAATAGCCGTAGGGGTTGATCAGGAAGTGGTGCTCCGGCCCCGGCACGCGGGCCGAGATGTGGGTGAAGATCATGTCGTCCCAGCCGTAGAGCGCCACCAGGCGATAGAGGGCGGCGAGATCGCAGCGCGCCTGCCATTCTTCCTTGCTGACCCGGGATTTGACGCTGATCGCCTTCATGTCGTCGGCCATGGGGATTCCTCCGTATTGCCTCCGGTATAGCTGATTGGGCTCGGTGAATCGAGGGTTCGCCTAAAGGGCCTATGCAGTCGCCATTTGCCGGTTTGGGCGCTAAACATGCCCCATGACCACGAAGATCCATTTCGTCGCCTCTCAAAAGCCCGACGCCGTGACGGCGCTGGACCAGATGGTGCGCAAGTATGGCCAGGCCGATGCCGGCAAGGCGGAGGTGATCGTCGCCCTAGGCGGGGATGGTCTGATGCTGGAGACGCTGCGGGGGCGGTATTCGGACAAGCTGCCTGTCTACGGGATGCACCGTGGAACGGTCGGCTTCCTGATGAATGAGTATTCCGAGGACGCTCTGCCCGAACGGCTCGACGCAGCGGTGCGCGTGGGCATCCATCCGCTGGAACTGAAGGCCACCAATACCAGCGGCAAGACCGTCACGCTGCTGGCGATCAATGAGGTGTCGCTACTGCGCCAGACCTCGCAGACGGCCAAGCTCAAGATCGAGGTCGATGGCCGGATGCGGATGGAGGAACTGGCGGCAGACGGCGTGCTGGTCTCTACGCCCGCCGGCTCCACCGCCTACAACCTGTCGGCGCACGGGCCGATCCTGCCGATCGGGGCCAATCTGCTGGCACTGACCCCCATCTCACCCTTCCGGCCGAGGCGGTGGCGCGGCGCTCTCCTGCGCCACGACGCACGAGTCCGGATCGAGGTGCTGGAGGCGGAGCGGCGGGCCGTGGCGGCCTCGGCGGATACCCAGGAAGTCCGCGATGTGGCCTCCGTGGATATCCGCGAAGTCCGCTCCAAGTCCCTGACCATGCTGTTCGACGAGGGCCACGCGCTGGACGAGCGCATCCTGCGCGAGCAATTTTCCCTATAAACTCAGGTTGGTCCGCCCTGCGGCGCCAATCCGGATTCCCCTCCGGCCAAGTGTTTGTTAACACTACTCGCGTCAAATTGCAGAATCGCGACCTGCGTGTGCAGCGCAAGAGGGATGGGAACATGGCCAGGCAAAAACCCATCGAGGTTATTACCCCGCCGAACGTCCTCAAGACGAAGATCGGCGGCGCATTGCCCGCGCTCGACCAGAAAGCCATTGCGCGCGCCGAAGCGGCGCTGGCGAAACTGTCCGACCAGTTCGCCGACTGGATCAATGAAGAGCTGGCGAAGCTGCTGGACGCGTGGGCGAAGTATGACGCCGCTCCCGGGGCGCAGACCAAGAACGAACTCCATCGCCGCGCGCACGATCTCAAGGGCCTCGCCCCGACCTACGGCTATCCGCTGGTTGGCCGCGTCTGCGCCACGCTGTGCAAGCTGACGGGCGACGAATACGGCGAGATCGATGCCCCGAAGGTGCTGCTGAAAGCGCACGTGGATAGCGTCAAGGTCATGGTCCACACCAAGATGATGGGCGCGGGCCACGAGATTGCGCTCAAGCTGGTGGGCGAACTCGAAGCCCAGACCAAGCTGCTGATCACGCAGGCGCCGAAGGCTTAGGCCTCTCCGGCCTAGCCGAGCACTTCTCCCATTTTCTCTTCGGTAAGGCCGTAGCCCGCCTCGGCAGGGATCACGAGCACCTTGCCGCCGGGGCGATCCTCCACCTGCGGTTCGACCGTCACAACGCGTTTGGCGCGGGCGGCCGCCTCGGCGTCTGCGGCGGTCGCCGACTGTGCGAGCACCTGCAGGTTGAGGCGGGTCGGGAACATCAGCTTGGCCTCGCCGGTCTTGCGCTTCTCGATCAGCTCCAACGGCGCCACCCAGGCATGGTCCACCGCCTCGCGCCCGTCATGGCGCACGACCTGATCGGCCGGCGCTTTCACCAGGAAGAAGTGAGTGTCGAACCGCCGCGGCTCGAATGCCGGCGTCACCCAGTGGGCGAAGGGCACGAGCTGATCGAGCACCAGGCGCAACCCTGCCTCCTTCATGATCTTCAGGAACAGCTCCGGCGTCTTCTCGACCTCGCCGCGCATCGGATCGAGGCTGGCGCACAGCTCGACAGACGCGGGCGAGCCATCTTTTCCTGTCGCAAGGATGAGACCCGACTCTTCGAAAACTTCGCGCGCCGCCGCGATCCTTAACGAGCGGGCATAGTGCTGGTAACTTCCATCCGACCAATCATCCCATTCCGGAGCGGCATCCGAGGGGGCCACTTTGCCGCCCGGAAACACCCACGCGCTGGCCCCGAACGCCATGCCGGCGGAACGCCGAACCATCAATACCTGCAGCCCTTTTTGAGGTCCCTGCGCATCGCGCACGATGAGCACAGTGGAGGCGGGTTTGGGCGCGTCTTTTATGTCGGTCATGTCCCCACTCTTCACGCTTCGTCAGCGTTCGTAAATGGCGGTTAAAGCTGACCGATTTGATGAAAATTGCACGATCGGGTTTCGGCCAGCCTTCAGCCTGTTTTGCTAAACCACGGACATCCAAGAACACCACGGCCCTCGGCGTCTCGACCTCCAACCGGGGCCTATAACAACGGATGTCCAGACCATGACGGCAGCGCGCGCCTCCCACCTTCGTCTTGTCGTCACCGAGCCGCTCGCCCCGTCGGTGCGCCAGCCCAAGCTGCGCTTTCGCCCCGTGGTGAAGCTGGCCGATGGATCGGCTTACGGCATGCACGCCGAGACGGACATTGCGTTCGAAGACACGCTGCAGCCGCGTCACTTCGTTGAGCACAACCTGCCGTCGGCCGGCGGCTGGCTGGGCGACATCATCGAGCGTTGCGGCAAGCTGGCCGCCGACACCGACACCCGCATGCGCCCCATTTCGGTCACCGCCCCGATGGCCGCCCTGGCCGACCGCGACGCCCCGATGGCGGCGGAAGCCGGCGTGCTGCGCGCAGGCCTACTGGCCCAGGAAATCCGTATCGACTTCCCGGACGCATCCGTGGTTGCCCTTGAAGACCTGGCGCTGGACCGGATCGACGCTTTCCGCCGCCGCGGCTTCCGCGTCGGCCTGGACGCCCGCAAATCCTGGCGCACGCCCATGGGCGCCCGCGCCCGCATGAC
>DASYKO010000280.1:0-8068 GCA_035995285.1 Hyphomonadaceae bacterium
CTCAAACTGTAGGTCGCCAAACCCGTGAGATACTCAGCCCATGAGCTTGATGGCGATCATCCTCTGGGCCCTGCATGCGCTGTCTCCGATGAGACGGCTGCAGGAGAGCGCGCGCCATCTCCTCGTAACCATGCTGCACTATCTCTCCGATCCAAGATGGCCGGCCTGGCTCGAAGCCAACCCCGATGATCCATCCGGCTTCCCAACCTTCGAGCGCATGCTCGACGACCTCAACGCGGCATCGACATCATCATCTACCAGAAGGCGCGGGCGCTCCTTTGCCTGCCGCAGGCCAGCTGGAAGCGCCCGCGCAAGCTGCCCCTGCAGCGCCGCCGCTCGCGCTCCTTCGCCGAGCTGTTCGCCCGGCTCGAAGCCTGCGCGCTCCGGTTCGCGGACATCGAGCGGCTGGCCCAGCGCCGCGCCGAGAAGCTCAAGCGGCTCCTGAAGCCGTCCGAGGTCAATCTCGACGAGCCCGCGCACACTGCGCTCATCAGCGAGGCCGCATGGCGCGACGAGCAGAGCGACGCCAACGCCGCATCCCCCATTATCCTTTTCTGTCTGACCGCCGCGCTACACGCGCCCCAACGCGCCGGCCTGCGCGTTCGCGCCCCGCCGTAGGGTGCATGGAGCGCAGCGCAGTGCACCATCGCGCCGCGTGCGCCGGTGCAACTTGCGCCATGGTGCATTCCGGCCCCCGGCCTTCATGCACCCTACGCGCTCCCTTCGACAATCAGAGCCCATCCCAACCCTCGGCCCACGCCGCAGAGATCGCGACCCCATGCCCGAAGCCCAACCCTCAGGCCGTGTACGCCTCGACCTCGGTGCTCTTGCCCGGGATGATGAAGAACCACAGCGTCCTTGGCTTGTCGCGCGGATAGGCGGGGTTGGTGTGCGTGGCGCCCAGGCCATCCCACACGAACAGCTGGTTGTGCGCAGCGCGGGCGGTGTAGCGCGCCGGCGACGTGTTCACCCGCGCCCAGAGGTAATAAAGAATCTCGATCCCCTCCTTGTCGGCCATGCCCTCGATCAGGCTCGCCGGATTCTTCGGGAGATACAGCACCGGCTCGCCCGTGCGCGGATGCCGGATGCGCAGCGGACGCCGATTGGCCTTGGCCCGCTCGATCGGCGGGAAGTCCTTCAGGGCAGTGCCCGGCGGCGGCACGAACGCATGCAGTGCATGGTGCGTATCGACCACCTTCTTCAGATCGGCCGGCAGCAGCTGGTAGGCCGCGCGCATATCCGACCAGAGGTTCGGCGTCGTCAGCGGCGTGTTGAACGTCGCCTGCATCGAATAGGACGAGATGCCATCGTAATGCAGGCTCTCGATATAGCTCGGCACACGCTCGCCCTCGACATTGTCGCGCGCGGGCGTCGAGAAGTCGCCGATGAAGGGATAGTCCGCCGACATCGGCTTGCGCGGTGGAGGCGCAGGAGCGCCATCGCCGGGGCGCGCACTCGGCTGGCGGGGCGCTGCATTCGCCGGCATGCCGAGATAGACGGCGAGACGCCCGACAGTCTCGTGATCCATTTCCTTCTGCGGCGAGACGTGAAGGACCATGTGCCGATCCAGGAGCGCCTGCATCTCGGCGAGCACACTCTCGTCGCGCACGAGCGCAAGGAAGTCGTCGGCCTCGACATGCACAGCGAAGGCGCCGACTTTCGGCGTAGCTTTGTACCGGCCCATGGATCCCCTCCCGCCCCACTCTATGCGGGGACTTGTGTTGTGGCGATCAGAGCACAACAGAGGGCAAGTGCAAGGGAGGGCCCGCCCTTACAGCGAAAGGGAGAGTGCGGGCCGAGGCGCTCGCCCAGACGATCCGCCGCGCTTGACTTGAAACGGCGCCGCGAACAGCCTTTCATTTGCTAGTTCGGGAGGGAGCCATGCACGCCACACGGCGCGAGACCATTCTTGCGGGAACGGCGATCGCCATTCTCGCCGGCATCGGGATTTCACCTGCGGCAGCCGAGCCCCTGCCGCACGATGCCTCCGCCGACCGCGAACTGCGCCTGTCGGTCAGCGACGGCTTCACCCGCCAGACCTGGTTCTATGCCGGCCAGGTGTGGAGCGAGACGCGCGACACCCTCGTCTTCCACGAAGACGAGACCATCCGCATCACCATCGCCAACGACCAACGCGGCGACCGCGTGATTGCCCTCGGCGAGGATCAGATGATCCGGGTGAAACAGGGAGAAATCCGCTCGGTGGTGATGCGCGTCGCCAGCCTAAGGACGTTCTCGATAGCCGTCGCCGACCAGCCGATGTTCTCGCGCACGGTTCAGGTCCGCGCCAACTACGGCGCGCATGCGAACGTTGCTTAGCAGCTTGGGCTGAATCGGCACGACGGGACGACACCGCCCACCCCCCACCTGTCCGCCCCCCTTCGGGCGGGCGGGACCGCGCGTCGCGAGGTGAACAAAGAACGATCAGGGTAAGCTGGCGCAACAGGGTCCCGCCCGCCCGAAGGGGGGCGGACAGATGGGGGGTGGGTGGCCTTTTACGGAAGAGCGTTGTGGCTCGCTGCTTAAGCCGCGCGGACCTGCGCGAAGCTCGCGAGGAAAGCCGCGAGGCCGTTGTCGGCCCCCGGCGCGGGCGAGCCAACCATGGCAGGGCGAGCGTTCACCGCCATGCGCAGGTCGGAGAAGGCTTGCTTTTCGCCGGGCGAGAGATTGCGTGCGGGCACATACTGCATCGAGCAGTCCGGGAAGATACGCTCTTCGATCGGGCTCGATTCGAGAATGATCAGATTGGCGTGGCGTTTGTCGCGGCGAAGCTTCTGCACCAGCGAGGAAATGCCCGCCGCGGGGCCTTCGAGCAGCTGGAGGAAAGTACCCTCGTAGAATAGCAGCAGCCCGGTGATTCCGGCGGCCGCGTTGCTGGCCTTGGCGCGGAGATAGACCTTGTCGAGCTCATCCGCCCGCAACACGCCAACCGCGGTGCTCATGTAAACCAGACGATGGAGCATTGCCGAACTCCGTCTATGCCGATGTGCCGAATTCTTTGTGCCGAAACACGCTGTGATGATGTCGTCACATTGGTAAACACGGAATTAGCGTTTGTGTCGCATCACGGTTCCAGCGTTTGCTGCGTCATCCGTGCAACTTCGTGCACGAGCGATACGGTTTCCGGGTCGCCCTCGCCCGAGACCCTTGATTGCCGCCACCTTCTCTGGAAGGCGCGCACCACCGCCGCAGTCTCCTCATCAAATTTGCCATGAGAGGGAACCGTGTAGCCGATTGTCGCAAGGTCGGATTGCAGCCGCTCCACTGTGACTCCTGCGTCACCAACGGAAACGTTGTGCATCATCCAGGGCTCGGGGCGGGTCTTGCCCGGCCAAAGCCCGATCCCCTCCTCCGACAGGCGCTTCCACGGGAAGAGTTCGCCCGGGTCTTCCTTGCGGGCAGGCGCAATATCGGAATGCGCCACGATGCGCCTCTGCGGAATCGGCCAGCGCGAGAGGATGCCTTTGCACAGCGCGATGACGGAGACGATCTGCGGATCAGGAAATGGCCGGTAGCCCCACTCATGCCCCGGGTTCACGATCTCGATGCCGATGGAGCGGGAGTTGAGATCGTCCTGTCCCTGCCAGGACGAACGCCCCGCCTGCCAGGCGCGCTTCTCCTCAGGCACCAGCCGGAAGATGCGGCCGTCTTCCTCCACCATGTAGTGGGCGGAAACACGCGGGTCCTTGTCCTCCTGCATCCGGGCAAGCGCCAAGGGGCCGTCGGGCATGCCGGTATAGTGCAGCACCAGCATGTCGAGCGGATGGAGCCGCTCGTTGAAATTGGCGCTGGGGGCTTCGATGATGTTAAGCAGACTCATTGGGTGATCTTGTCGCCAACCGCGGCCTCAGGGAAGCGCCTGTTGCGGCGAACACTGATCACCCCAACCCCCGCAATCGCGATGATTGCGCCGATGATCAGCCGGGGCGTCACCGGCTCGCCCAGCAGGATGATGCCGAGGAGGACGCCCATGACCGGCGTCATCAGGGTCAGGGGGGAGACCAGCGTGACCTCGTATTTCTTGAGCAGGCGGTAGAAATTCCCGTGCGCGAATATCGAGACCCCTGCCACTGCAAAGACGCTCGCCGCATAGACCCGCCAGTCGCCGGAAAGGTAGGGCGCGAGATGGCCCCGCTCGGCGGCGAGCGACCAGATGAGCAGCGGCAGCATCGAGAACAGGCCGATCCACGCCTGCAGGCGCATCGCGGGCATGGGGTCGATCCGCTTCATCAGGATGTTGGCGGCAGACGAGGCAAGAGCTGCGGCGATGAGATAGAGGATGCCGACCGTCAACGCGAAGCCATCCGCATCGAAGGCGATGATCATCACCCCGGCGAAACTCATGAGGATTCCCAGACCACGCTTCCAGCCGATCTGCTCGCCGAGGAACATGATCGAGAGGATTGTGGTGAACGGCACGCCCAGTTGCCCGATCACGGCGCCGACACTGGCGCTGGCGGTCGACAAGCCCGTGAAGAGAAATCCGAACTGCAGGCCCGCCATCCCCATCGAGATCAGGAACACGGTTCCGATCTGGCGCGGCGCCGGCAGGAGGAAGGGCGCCAGCACCAGCGCGACAAGGCTCACGCGAATGAAGGCGAAGAACAGCGGCGGGATCGCCAGATCGGTCACGGCGAACCGCGTGACGACCAGGTTCAGCGCCCACACAAGGCAGACGGCGGCGAGCAGACCAAAGTCGGCGGGTTTCATCCCGGCCTCAAATCGTCAAAACGGGAAAGCGTCAAAACACGAACGGGACGAACAGCTACACAAGATGTGCGCTGTGGCGGCGACAGGACTAATTCAGGGAAAACCGTCGAAGCGGATCAGGTCTCGATGACCCAGCCGTCAGCCGTCTGGCGGGCCTCGAGCGTGCCGTCCTCGTTCTGCGCGGCCTTGCGGCGCGGGCGCATGAGGGAGTGGGCGAAGGTGAGGAACACCGCGGCAATCGCCAGCATCAGGCCGATGAAGGTGGTGGCTACGAGAGCGGCAATTGCAGCAGCAATAAGGAACAGACCAAACCCTACCTTGCCGAGCATGGCGCCGAAGCGCTGGAGGCCCGCCGCGAGGCGATGGCTCATGTCGTGTTGGCCGAGGGTTTCGGTCATGAGAAACGCTCCTTACACATGAAGGTGCGCGCGGGGAGTCAAAAGTCAATCGGCGCGAGTGAGAAAACCCCGCTCGGCCCGGATACGGGCGTAGGCCGTGGTGATCGCCGCCGCCTTTTCGTGCGCAACGGGTTCATATTCGCGCGGGGCGGACTTCGAGATGATTACGAGATCCGGGTGATTTTCACGCATCAGCTGGCGATAGGCGTCGCGGACCTGCTCGAAGGTAGAATCATGGGCGATTCCCAGCACGGTGTAGGGATCGTCCGGTTCGGCCCCGAGATGACTGGCCTTGATCCGGCGGAACTGATCGGGCGTAAACCCAAAGGAATCGGAGACGGAGCGGAGATAGTCGAGCTCGTCCATCGTCACCACGCCGTCGGCTGCGGCGATCTGGAACAGCCCGTCGAGCACGCCCTCGAGCAGGCACGGGCGATCACGATAGCGTTTGGCGATTCTGCGCGCATAGTTCTCGTAGCCGATCACCGTCTGCCGCGCGATGTCGAACACGCGGCGCATCGCCGCCTCGTCGCCTGGGGCCGCACGGAAGACGCGCGAGAATGCCGAGACTTCATCGACCGTCACGAGGCCATCCGCTTTCGCCAGCTTGGCGCCGAGGCCGACGACGGCCGCTGTAAATTCGAGATCGTTGGGATCCGGCCCGCACTGCACTTCGCCGACTGCAGTTCCGGGCGCGCGCGCGGGTTCATCGCCTATGTCAAAGGCGCGTCCGGCAAGCCCCGCGAGTTGAGACCAGATGCTCATCGTCCCTCATATCCATCATCACAGAGGCAGGGGTAAGGCGCAATCGGCCGGGACAGGCGGAATGTCCCGCGCCTGATGGGACTGAGTCTTAATTCTCGAAGGTCTTGGATTCAGGAAATGAAGTCCCAAATCTCATGAGTTCCCGGAACTGACTGCGTGCTCAAGAGTAGTTTCCGCGCAGTTTGCAGCAGAATTTTCTGGGATTTGAGTTCCGAAACCCGGCGATCTAGTCCCCCCACGTCCCCCCGCCGGGAACAGGAAGCGTCGCCGCCCCCCGCAAGGTGGGGCGGCGATTGCGCTTCTTGGACGTGGTTCAGGGCGAGTTCATCCGTAAAGTTTCAGCGTGTGCGAGTGACGCCAGACTTGCGCGCGTATTAACCTTGCAGTGCGGAGTGTCGTTGCGGGTCGCGCGCGAGAAAGTTTTTTGTGCGCGCTCGCTCGTGTCGGAACAAGGTTCCGCACCCCCCACCTGTCCGCCCCCCTTCGGGCGGGCGGGACCATGTTGGGCGAGCTTACCCCCACAGCTGACATCGTTGCTGCGGCGAAGATCGAAGTTTATTGTCCAACTCACACCACACGGTCCCGCCCGCCCGAAGGGGGGGCGGACAGGTGGGGGGTGGCTCACCTTGTTCAGGTTTTGGCGAAGAGGCGCAGCTATCGTTTCAACGACGCTGCGCTTCTTGCTCTAGCTCTCTTTCGACCAAGCATTCGCCGAGGCGAGATGCTTCATCAGGTCGCCGGCCGCAACGACTTTGCCGGCTGGCTGGCCGGAGAGAACCTTCATCACGTCGCCGCGGGTGGGGCCGGAGCCGCCCATCGGCTTGCCCTTGTCGCGCAGCTGGCCCTTGCGGTGGTTCGCGGATTTCTGGCCGCGGTTATTGTTCGCGCCATTCCCGTCACGTTGAGCCTGCTCACGCTGAGGCTGACGCCCGTTTTCGTTGCGGGCGTTCTGCTGGCGGCCATTGTCCTGGCGACCATTTTCCTGGCGAGCCGGCTGCTGGCCGTTGCGTGCGGCTGCGCCATCCCTGCCCGGCGCCCCGCCCCTGCCGCGACCGCGGCGAGAGCGGCCTGCGCCCTCGCGGGCTTCGCCTCCCTCGGCGCGTTGCGGTTCGGCGCGCGGCTGATCGGAGCGGCGTTGGTCGGAGCGCGGCTCATTGCGTTGTTCGGGCCTGCGTCCGCGCTTCTGTTGCCTGCGGCGCGGATCGACATAGTCGTCCGAACGCTCGCCGCGCTTGCCCTCGACATTGGCGGCGGCGGAGAGTGTAGCGAGCGCCGTGTCGTTGCGGCGATCCACGCTCGGGATCTTCTGGCGCGTGACTTTCTCGATGTCGCGCAGGAGCGAGCGTTCATCCTCGGCGCAGAAAGCAATCGCCGATCCGTTGTTGCCAGCGCGGGCCGTGCGGCCGATGCGGTGGACGTATTGATCGGGCACGTCGGGCAGTTCGTACTGGACCACGTGGGTGACGCTGGAGACGTCGATCCCGCGCGCGGCGATGTCGGTGGCGACCAGCGCCCTCACCTGCCCGGCCTTGAAGGCGGCAAGCGCCTTTTCACGCTGGCTTTGCGACTTGTTGCCGTGGATGGCGGAGGCGTTGACGCCGCCGCTTTCGAGGATCTTGGTCACCTTGTCGGCCCCGCGCTTGGTGCGGGTGAACACCAGCACGCGAGAGAAGGCCGGATCGGCAAAGAGTTCCATTAGCAGCCCGCGCTTGCGGCCCGCCTCGATGAACGCGACCTGCTGGTTGACGCGCTCGACCGTGGTGGCGGGCGGGGCGACGGAGACTTTCAGCGGGTCCTTCAGGAGTTCGCCGGCCAGCTTCTCGATGTCCGAGGGCATGGTGGCGGAGAAGAACAGGTTCTGGCGCTGCTTGGGCAGGTGTTTGATGATCTGCCGGATCGGCACGATGAAGCCCATGTCGAGCATCTGGTCGGCTTCATCGAGGACGAAGATCTCGACGCCGGAGAGGTTGGCGTCTTTCTCGCCGAGGTGATCAAGCAGGCGGCCGGGAGCGGCGACGATGACGTCGACGCCGCGGTTCAGAGCCTGGCGCTGCGGATTGTGGGCGACGCCGCCGAAGATGGTGGCGACGGTCATGCCAAGCTCGGCGCCGTAGGCCTTGAAGGAGTCCGCGATCTGCGTGGCCAGTTCGCGCGTGGGCGAGAGAACCAGGCAGCGGCAGCCCTTGCGGGGGGCA
>DASYKO010000281.1:0-36309 GCA_035995285.1 Hyphomonadaceae bacterium
GCATGGCGTAGGCGGCGTAGCGCAGCGGGCCGGCCCAGTAATACATCTCCGCATGGTCAGCCATGCGCGGCCAGCCATTCCCCCCTGCCCGGGCATAGCGCAGCATCAGGTCTTCCATCGCCTCGCGTCCGAGCGCGGAGAAGATGGGCGTGAAGTCTCGCGCGATATCTCCGACCTCTGCATCGGCCCAATCCTCGATCCCCACCAGCTCATTGTCCGAGCGTACGAGGAGGTGCTGCGGATAAAGGTCGCCATTGATCAGCCCCGTCGTCGGCGGCCAGAAACTGTCGTCGTAAAGCCACCGCTCCCACAGCTTCCACAGCACGTCCGGCACGGGCGAGAGCGCCTTGGCGTCGTCCATCTGCGTGCGGATCTGCTGACGAGCCTGCCCCGCATTGGCCACGCGAAGCCCTGCGGCGGCGGCGTCCCTGGGCTCGACTTCGTGCAGCTGCACCAGCGCGATCGCGAGCGAGTTCAGGAAAACGCCGTTGTTCGAAGGGATGCGCCAGATGAAGTCCCCCATCAGCGGATCGGATTCCGCCACCGGCTGTCCCGGCAGCATCGGATAGGCGATCAGCTTGTCGGTATTCACCTTCCACTCCGGCACGGCAATGCCCGCCTTGCCCTTCACGAACGCCAGCACCTGCGCCTCGTAGCGGGCAGAGATGAGCACATCCCCCCGCCGCGGCGCCTGCAGGATCCAGTGCCGTCCAGCTTTGTCGGTGGCTGCAACGCTGAACCAGTCCGCATCGGCGCCGCCCGTGTTCACGAGCGCCTCCGCGCGATCGAGCTCGATCCCGTTAGCCTCCGCGAGCGCAGTGAAGTCAGGCGCATTCGACGTCATGCACGTCCCCTAACGCCCGCCCCGTGAATTGTATCGGCGTTCAGCGCCCTACGCCTCGTTCTTCCAGACCGGCTTGCGCTTCTCGGCGAACGCCTTGGGGCCTTCCTTGTGGTCCGCAGACGCCATGAGCCGCGCAATGCCCGGAACCTTGTGATCGAACGCCGTCTTCAGGTCCGCCGTGTTGAGGCCCGTGAGCACCGTCTCCTTGGTGGCGCGGATCGCCATCGGCGAGCATTCGAGCGTCATGCCGGCCCAGCGCTTGGCTTCCTCGAGCGCCTTGCCCTGCGGCACCACCTCGGTAACGAAACCGATCTCCTTGCCTTCGGCCGCCGTAACGGTGCGCCCCGTCAGCATCATGCCCATCGCCTTCTTCAGCGGCACCTGTCTGGGAAGACGGTGCATACCCGAGGCAAGCGCAGCGAACCCCACCTTCGGCTCCGGCAGCGCGAACTTGGCGTTCTCCGCCGCGATGATGATGTCGGCCGCCAGCGCGATCTCGAACCCGCCGCCCATGGCAAACCCGTTCACCGCAGCGATCACCGGCTTGTAGAGGTCATAACGCGAGGTCAGCCCACCAAACCCGCTCGAGGGCATCGGCACCGGGCTCTTCTGGCCGGAGGCGGCGAATTTGAGGTCGTTGCCCGCCGAGAAGGCCTTTTCTCCCGCACCCGTAACGATCGCGACCCACAGCTCCGGATCCCTGGCGAACTCGTCGAAAGCGGCCCCCATCTCGGCATTGCCCATCGGATGCAGGCAATTCAGCTGGTCCGGCCGGTTGATGGTTACGATGAAAAGACGGCCTTCTGTCTCGGTTTTGATGAATTCGTACGCCATTTGGGCCCTCTGCTTTAACCTTTTGAACATGCGGTTTCCCATAGAACTAGCTGCAAACCCACGTTAGCGGAACCGCTGTCCGAGATGAGCGACACGCTGGATCTTTCGAAACCCGTCCCCAGGGACGACGAGGACGGCTTCGACGCCGCCCCGCCGCCGTTTGAAGGGGTCAAATGGCGTATCAAGATCGGCGACCAGGAATACGGCCCCTACCCCCGCACGCGGCTGATCGACTTCCTGAAAGAGGGCCGTGTCCAGGCCGGCACCTTCATCGCCTGCGGCTCGGACAAGGACTATCACCGCGCCGATCACCACCCCAACCTGCGCTGGAACTTCAACGCCCCGCGCAAGCGCAAGTTCGGCGACCCGAAGCTCGAGCCCGGCGAGGTCGAGGTTCCCGTCTGCAACTACTTCATCGCCGCGCGCCTCACCGGCGGCAACGAACGCTTCGAGAAGACGCTGCGCGATTGCGGAAAGATGACCCGCGCCGCCGGCGATATGTGGGTGTTGCGCTCGAAGCAGACCGTGCAGCAGCTGCGCAACCAGCTCACCCTCATCATGAAGCCGCACGAGAGCTTCGTGATCGTCAACGCCTCCAAGGACCGGCTCGCCTGGTACAATATCGGCGTCGAGGCCGACATCTCCGTCCGCGGCGTGTGGGACTCGGACGAAGTGCAGTAGGCGTCCTCGCCTTCCTCACATCGCAGGCCTAGGTTCTCCGCTGAACAGCGGAGCAATCCCATGCGCACCATCGTCCTCGCCCTCGGTGTCCTCACAGCCGCCTTGCCTGCGCTGGCGCAGACACCGCACAGCTGGGGCGAGATCAATTGCAGCAAGGCGAAGACGGCTGACGAAAAGGCGATCTGCGGCTCGACCGATCTCGTCCAGCGCGACTCTCGGATGAGCGTCGAGTACGGCCTGCTCCGCGGCTTTCTCGCCATGGGCGGGCGCGGCGCGCTGATGGACGAGCAGAAGGAATGGCTGGGCAAGCGCGCCGTCTGCAAGGCCGACAAGGCCTGCCTGCGCAAGGTCTATGACGAACGCATCGTCGCCCTCGAAACCGGCCTGGACCGCGTGAAGACGTTCGGCCCGTTCTAGCGGCCTTGGCGGGGCCGCCCCGCTAACCTTGTTTCTTCAGCGTTCCGGCGTCTGCCGCCGTGCGGCATTGTCCACTGGCATTTATCCACAGTTGCTGTAAGGCACGCGCGCCAGACCCTCCCCCCGCGACCTGTTACCCGCAATCGGGGACGGCCCGCCTAGCTGAAACGATCTCCTATGCCTTTTCCTGCCGTCCATCCCGCGCTCGACCGCGCCCTTGCCGCACGCGGCTATGCCGAACCCACGCCCGTCCAGCTGGCCGTCGTCGAGGCCGACCAGAATGCCGAGCGTCCCAATGCCGACATGCTCGTCTCCGCCCAGACCGGCTCGGGCAAGACGGTGGCCTTCGGCCTCGCCCTTGCCTCCTCGCTGCTGGGACAGAACGAGCGTTTCGAAAGAGCCGACAAACCGCGGGCCCTGATCATCGCGCCGACGCGTGAACTCGCCATGCAGATCGGCCGCGAATTCGAATGGCTGTTTGCCGACACCAATGCCCGCATCGTGCAATGCGTCGGCGGCATGAGCGTGCGTGACGAACAGCGCAGGCTTTCCAGCGGCGCCCACATCGTCATCGGTACGCCGGGCCGCCTGTGTGACCATCTCACCAAAGGCTATCTCGATCTCTCCGACCTGACCGTCGCCGTGCTCGACGAAGCCGACGAGATGCTCGACCTCGGTTTCCGCGAAGAACTCGAACAGCTCCTCGACGCCACCAACGCCGAAACCCGCCGCACGCTGCTCTTCTCCGCCACCATCGCCCGCGGCATCGCCATGCTGGCGAAGAACTACCAGCGCGACGCCGTCCGCATCGACACCACCAGCGCCACCGAACCGCACGGCGACATCGACTATCGCGCCATGCGCATCTCCCCCGGCGACACCGAACGCGCCGTCGTCAACGTGCTGCGCTATTTCGAGGCCGGCGGCGCGCTCGTCTTCTGCGCCACGCGCGACGCCGTGCGCCATCTCCACGCCAGCCTGCGCGAGCGCGGTTTCCACGCCGTCGGCCTCTCCGGGGAAATGAACCAGCGCGAGCGCAACGATGCGCTGCAATCCCTGCGGGACGGCCATGCGAGGGTCTGCGTCGCGACCGACGTCGCCGCGCGCGGTCTCGATCTGCCGGACCTTGGCCTCGTCATCCATGCTGACCTGCCGACCAACAAGCAGACCCTCCTCCACCGCTCCGGCCGCACGGGCCGCGCCGGCAGGAAAGGCACGTCCGTGCTGCTCGTCACGCACACCAAGCGCCGCCGCACCGAACAAGTGCTCGCCTCCGCCAACATCGAAGCAACCTGGAGCGGACCGCCCACAGCCAAGGAAATCCGAGAGCAGGACCGCAAGCGCCTTCTCGAACATCCGGCCCTGCAGGTCGCGGTTTCCGAAGAAGATCAGTCCGTGGCCAAGCAACTCGCAGAGACCATCCCGCCCGAACAGCTCGCCGCCGCGCTGATCGGCCTTTTGCGCAACGAGCTGCCTGAGCCGGAAGACGTCTCCGACGACGGCCGCATGCGCAACGAACAGAACTCCCAGAAGCAAAGCGGCCAGTCCGGCGAGGTCCGTGAATTCCGCGAACGCCCCGCCCCGCGCGCCCGCTCCGAGCGCGGCTTTGCCGCCTCCGAAGGCGATGGCGTGTGGTTCCGCCTCAATGTCGGCCGCCGCCGCAATGCTGATCCGAAATGGATCCTGCCGCTGGTCTGCGGCGTCGGCCACATAACGAAAGCCGAGATCGGCCCGATCCGCATCTTCGAGGACGAGACCAAGTTCGAGATCGTGGGCCACGCCGCCGAAGCCTTCGCCATCGCCGCGAAGGACACCGGCGAGGACCAGATCCACATCGAGCCCACCACGGCGCCCGGCCCTAACGACAGCGTCCATCCGATGCGCGAGCGCCGGGACGGCCAGCGCGCGGACCGCGCGCCGAGAGAAGATCGTCCGCGTGAGGCCCGTCCCGATCGCCCACGCCCGGATCGTCCGCAGCGCGAGAAGCGCGACTTCGGTGACCGTCCTCCGCGCGAGCCCCGCGCCGACACGCGTCCGCCGCGCGAAAGCTTCAGCCGTCCGCGCGAGGAAGCCCGCGCCGCCCGCCAGCAACAGCGCGACGCCGAACGCTCAAGGCTGAACGCCGATCCAGTCTACGCCTCCCTCAACACCGGCGAGCAACAGTCCAAGGCCCCGCCGCCTGCGCATCCCAGCGGCCTCAACCGCAAACAGCGCCGCGACGCCGCCCGCGCCTCCGGCGACATCGCACCGCTCGCGCCAGCCTCGGAAAACAAGAGAGGGACAGAAAAGAAAAGCTGGTCACCGGAAGCCAATGAGCGCCCGGCCCGCCAGGAAGTCCCCCGCGAACGCCCACAGCACGCTGACGAGCGTCTCGCCGAACGCCGCGCTCGCGAACTTGACCAGTTCGACAGGCCCAAACCCCACCGCGCCAGGCCGGAAGGCTTCAAGCCTCGCGGCCCGAAGGGTTCAACCGCTCCGGGCGCCAAGCCTTTCAAGCCGCGCGGCGACCGCCCCTTCAGCAAACGCTTCGACAAGCCCGGCGGCAAACCGCACGGCAAGGGCAAGCCTCACGGCAAGCCGAGCCGCGACAAGCGCGGTTAGCCCATCGCAGCCGCGGCGATCTCGTATGACCGCTTGCGCTTGGCGTGATCCCACACCGAGCCCGTGACCATCAGCTCGTCGGCGCCAGTGCGATCCGCAAACGCCTTGATGCCTTCGCGCACCTTCTCGGGCCCGCCGACAACGGAACACGAGAGCGCCTGGGCGATGCCGGCATGGACTGCGGGATCAAGCTGCAGGTTGTCAGTCGGCGGCGGCATCTTTCCAGGCCGGCCGGTTCTGAGGTTCGCGAACGCCTGCTGGATCGAGGTGAAGAGGAATTTCGCCTCATCGTCGCTCTCGGCCCCGATCACATTGAGGCCAAGCATGACATACGGCTTCTCCAGCCGCTTCGAGGGACGGAAGCGTTCGCGATAAATCTCGATCGCACCCATCATGTCGCCCGGCGCAAAGTGAGAGGCGAAGGCGTAGGGTAGCCCGAGATGCGCCGCCAGCTGCGCGCCGAACAGGCTCGACCCCAGGATCCACATCTCGACCTCTGCGCCCGCGCCCGGCACGGCCCGCACCGCCTGCCCCGGCTGGGCGGCTTCGAACCAGCCCATCAGCTCGACCACGTCTTGCGGAAAGGAATCGACACCGCCCATGTAGCGGCGCAGCGCCTGCATCGTCGCCTGGTCAGTTCCCGGCGCGCGGCCAAGGCCGAGATCGATCCGCCCGGGATGTAGCTCCGCCAACGTGCCGAACGCCTCGGCCACCATCAGCGGGGCATGGTTGGGCAGCATGATCCCGCCCGCCCCCACGCGTATCGACTTCGTGCCCCCCGCCACATGCGCGATCACCACGGCGGTCGCAGCCGAGGCAATCCCCGGCATGTTATGATGCTCGGCCAGCCAGAAGCGGTGATAGCCCAGCGCCTCCGCATGCCGCGCCAGATCCAGGCTGTTGTTCAACGCCTCTCGCGCCGTCGAGCCTTCGACAATGGGCGCCAGATCGAGCACGGAGAGTTTCACCATGCCCCAGATATAGGCTATGTCCGCCCGGGCGAAACACCCCATCCCTCAACGATCGGTAGAGATCAGGTGACACCAGAAGGCGAAGCGAAGGGAAAGGCCGCCGCGGAAATCTCCCGGGACCTGTTCGCAGTGCAGCTGCACTTTGCCGATGTGTTCAGCGAAAAAGCCGGCCTGGCCCTCTCCGAGGCGATCACCTTCCATACCAATTTCCACCGCCTGTTCGCCTACGGGAATCTCTCCAAGCAAGAGCCCGACCCGGAATTCCTGACCCTCGTCGATCACGCCATCGCCGCGCCCGATCCGGCCACACGCCTCGACCGTTTCGTCTCGGCCTATGCAGAACGTCCGCACGACCCCTGGCCGTCCGACCGCTTTCCCTTCGGCAAGCACTTCGCCTGCGAGGAGCCGAATGCGGAGGGGATCGTCCGCATCCATTTCCGCAACCGCGTCAACACCAACGCCGTCGGCCCGCTCCATGTCTTGCAGATCCCGCAACGCCGCGCCGATCTCACCGAGATGTTCGGCCACGTCGCCCGAAAGTGGCCCAGTGCAAAAACAGTGATGGGCGCATCCTGGCTCTACAACACCGAAGGCTATCGCCGCCTATTCCCGAAGACTTATGCAGACTCGCGCACGCCCCTCCTCGGCCCGCGCTCGATCCACGGCCTCTCCACCTGGGGCCAGTTCCTCGATTTCCGCGGAGGCGTGAAACAGCCGATCGCCGAGGCGTTCTATCAGAACTTGAAGACGCTCGATCCGAGCCAGCCCTGGCTCAGATTTCCGTATCAGGTGCTGACGACGACCGCGCCGTTCGAAGCGTTCAGACGAGAGTACGGCGTGTAGGGTGCATGAAGCGGAGCGCAATGCACCTCTTTCGTAGTCGTGGCGGGATGGTGCATTTCGCCCCGCTCCATGCACCCTACGTCTTGGGCCGTTCCTTCTTCCCGGCCTTGAGCAGCTTCACAGTCTCCTTGATCCGCCGCGCCCGCTCCTCAGGCTTCTTCTTCGTCCCGTCGATCCACGCGAGAAAAGCCTTGCGGTAGAACTGCGCGAGATCATCCCAGAACGCCGCCGCCTTTTGTTCGGCCTTCAGCGCGCCTGCAAAATCCTCCGCCAGGTCCTGCCGCTGCGGGCCCTCGGGCCAGAGCTCGACGGCGACCTTCTTCCCTACCTCGACGCCGCAATCCCGCCGCCACATCGGCGTGAGCACGACAAGCCGGTCCTTCGCATCGATGATCGCGCGGATCTTCTGGCCGTCCACCGTGCCGGACACGCGATGCCGCGGCTTCTTTCCCCATGCCGCATCCGGATCGAAAGGCAGCACGAACACCGCCGCACCCTTGTCACCCTCGGCAACATCCGCCTTGAACCGCTTTTTCCCCACCCCGGCCGCCATCAGTCGATCCGCTTCAGCCCCTTGGCGTATCTCTTCCAGTTCTCGACATAATGGTGCGCCGAGCCAGTGATCATCTGGATCTGCTCCGGCGTCAGTTCGCGCACCACCTTGCCCGGCGCGCCCATCACCATGGAGCCATCCGGGATCACCTTGTTCTCGGTGATCAGAGAATTTGCCCCGATCAGGCAGTTCTTCCCGATTTTCGCGCCATTCAAGATGATCGAGCCGATGCCGATCAGCGTATTCTCCCCGATCGTGCAGCCGTGCAGCGTCACCATGTGGCCGATCGTGCAATCCCTCCCGATCGTGGTCGGGCTACCCGTATCCGTGTGGATTACCGATCCGTCCTGCACGTTGGAATTCTCCCCGATGGTGATCGGGTCATTGTCCCCGCGCAGCGTGACGTTGAACCAGACGCTGGCGTTCTTCTTCAGGATGACCCGCCCCATCACGCTGGCGCTGTCGGCGATCCAGTGCTCGCCCTCCGTCTCGGGCCTCACGCCGTCGAGTTCATAGATCGCCATGCGCGTCTCTCCAGGCCGCGCGATGCTTCACCGCGCCGGAGAACTATCCACGACCGCGCGCTTCAGCGGAAGCCCCTCCGGCGGCCCGGCCTGAACGACGGATGGGCGCGCAATGCAGGACCCTGGCTCCCATTCGCCGGCCTGCGTGGCCGTGTACTTTTCGTAGCCCGTCGCCTCCACTGTCAGTGAACCGGGCGGATTGAAGTAGTCGATCGGCGCCAGGATGAAGAAGATGAGCCCAGAGGATGGCTCGACCCGCACCGCGCCGCTGGCGTCAGACACGGCTGCCTTCTCGCGCCCGGCGCCTGCGCAACGCCCGGTGAGCGTTACCTTCGCCCCCGACACCGGCTGGCCTGTCGAGGCATCGACAACCCGAGTATCGATGCCGTTGAAGAAGCGCATGGATAGCGGGATGCAACCGCCAAGACCCATGGCAAGAAGTCCTGCTCCCGCAGCCGCGCTCACACGCGCCAGTATCGCTTTCCGGTTGTCTCTCATCGCTGATTTCCCCAACTGCATATTCCAGGAAAAGCCCAGCGACTCCCAAACAGGCGCCGCCGTCATCTATCTGCAACATTCCTCATCAAATCAGCCGATTGAGGCAACTGTGCGGAACTGCGCCATTATGGTTCCGTTAAAGCGTGAGTAGTCTAATTGTAGGGAAGCTGATTCGGGTCTGGCGCGGTTCTTGCGACGCCAAATCCGAAGAACGGGGATCGGGATTGAGTCGACCGACTGCGGTTGCATCATCCGGACGAACAGAAGGGCCGCCGACGAGGCTGCCGCCCCCGGCATCTCATTTTGAATTTGGCATCAACAACGCCGCGGCGCCCCAAAGGCTCGCGGCGTTTTTGTTTTCCGGCTCATCCGTTTCTACCTCCGGGTCTTCGCCCGGGGTTCCGTCTGCAGGCCAACGCGCCTGCGTAAACGAGGAGTACCTCCATGGCTAAACGCTCTGCTGTCCGCCGCATCCGCGCCGACTATCAAGCGCAGACTGGTCGTGACGGCGTTCCGTTCAATGTCATCGAGGGAGGCTGGGATCCGCTCCAGGAAGAAGAGCGCTACACCCGCCGAAAGAAACGCCAGCACGTAGCCAACGACCATCACCTGCAGCGCGAGGCCCGCGAGGCGCCGCGCGAGCAGCCCCGGGACCAGGCCTACGTCAAGAACGTCCAGCCCAAGTCTGAAGGCCAGGCGCTGCTGATGGAGGCGATCGACCGCTCGCACTGCACGCTCGCTCTTGGGCCTGCAGGCACGGGCAAGACCTATCTCGCCATCGCCAAGGCGGTTGAATACCTGCGCGCCGGAAAGGTCGGCCGCATCGTGCTCTGCCGCCCCGCCGTGGACGCCGGTGAAAACATCGGCTTCCTGCCCGGCGACATGGAAGAAAAGCTCGCCCCCTACCTGCGGCCGCTGTACGACGCCCTGCAGGATCGCATGTCCGCCAAGCAGGTGAAGGCGATGATCGCCGAAGGCCAGATCGAGATCGCCTCGGTCGGCTTCATGCGCGGCCGTACGCTCAACAACGCTTTCATTGTGGTGGATGAGGCGCAGAACTGCACCTACGTCCAGCTCAAGATGATCCTCACCCGCCTCGGCTGGAACTCGAAAATGGTCGTCACGGGAGACCCGGAACAATCCGATCTCCAGCCTGAACTTTCCGGCCTCGACCGCGTCGCCGAAAAGCTCGAGCAGATCGAAAGCGACATCGGCGTCATCCGCCTGAAGCAGGGCGACGTCGTCCGCCACCCGCTGGTCGCCAAGATGCTGGACGTGCTTTAGGCGCTTACCGCCTCAAGCCAGGCCCTACCGCCACCAGCGGAAGGGCTTGGCCGGGGGCTCGCCGAACTGAGGCCCACCTCCACCGCTTGGATCATCCAGCGGCGGATCATCTTGTTCTATCGACGCGATAGCGGCCTCGATCTCTGCCGTCATCGGAGTGCTTCGCGCCCAGCAAATGCGCAGAAATGTCTGTGCGCGGGTAAGGCCAACGTAGAGTAGCGCGCGATCATTTCTGTGCCGCTCGGGATTGTCCGGACCATAGAGCAGGTCTGCCCAGATCAGGATCACCGCCCGGAATTGCAGCCCCTTGGTCGAGTGAATCGTCGCGACCGTCAGCGCGGGCCCTGATGTATCTGTTCCCTGTCTGGCTTCGGAGGAAGCGCCGGACGCGATAAGCCGGACCGCTGCCAGTCCGGACAGCTTCTGGAGCAGTGCATCAAAGTGCGGCTTGAACGCCTCGGGCCGGCGCGGACACAGCACGGCAATGTCGCCGGGCGACAACCGCTCATACTCGCCGCTTTCGGTCAGAAACCCCCGGCTTAGCCAGTCTTCAACGCGCCTTGCGATCGCGTCGATTTCCGCCTCTCGGCTGGCGGCGGCGAACGATCTGGGCAAGGGGCCTTCACGCACCGCAAAGCGCGGATCAATCTGGTGGGATTGCAGTGCGTCGTCCTCATCATCCGTCACATTCACGGCGGCAAACGGCGCCGCCACCGTCAGGATCTGCCGCGTGTTTCTATAATTGCGATCGAAGTCATAGGCGGATCGAGAGACGACGCGCCCCACGGCATTCACACCTACCGACTTCCAGGTGAATGTATTCCGTCCATAAAGATTCTGGCCGCCATCCAGGGCAATGAGCAGGTCGCCGCTCTCCGGCTCCTTCAATGCAAGCTTGGCGCAGGCGAACCAGCGAGGGTCGAAGTCCTGCGCCTCGTCGATAAGAACCGCGTCATAGCGTTTTGCCTCGCCTCGACCTGCCTGCAGCCGGTCAAGAAGCAACTTCACGCGCTGCTCCTCTGCCTCGGGCGAGAAGTCATCGTGCTTGACCCGCACACCGTTGCGGGCAGTCCAGCCGTGAAAATTCATCGCGTGGATGTTGGAACTGCCCCCAAGATCATCGCGAAACCGCCGGGCGAGCTCCTTGTTGTAGCAAAGCATCAGGACCTGCTTGCTCGGATCCTTCGCCAGCATTCGGGCGCGCGCCAGCAGGATCACTGTCTTGCCTGATCCGGCGACGCCGTAGATTAGGCGATGCCCTTCCCCGATCGAACGCGCCCGCGCCTCCTGCTTGTGGTCCAGCACGGCAAGCGATGTCCCCTCGATCACGATTTCCGGATGGATGATCAGGCGGATCGAATCCACCTGCGACTGTGTGAGACGTGGAAAGGACCACTTGGGATTGAACCATTCGCGCATCGCATCAATCAGCGCGCTCGGCGAAAGGTCCAGAAGGCCCTCCATCTCATCGCGCATCACGACCTTGCTTTCGCCGAAAACGTCTCGCGCAAGGTCTTGGCTGATCAGATCAAGCTGGTCGCGTGTGATGTTGGACATAAAGGCCATGTGGCCGAACGGAAATACGAATCCGCCTGCATGCTTGCCGCCATGGTTCAGTAGGTGCTTGGCATGCCGACTTTCCTTGCAAGCGTTCATCAGCTCGAACTTGTATTCCCGCGCCTGCCGGACAGGATGCTTGTGGGTCTCCGTCGCGCCCTGCCGGTTGATCGTGACGTCGTTGGCGTCCGCCTTAAGGATGTTCGAGCGGAACCATCCCTTCACCTCGATGATGAGAACGCCGAGTTCGGGAATGATAACGACAAAGTCGGGATACCGCTCGCCAACGACGGGCTCGTAGTAGCAAGTGCAATCGTCAGGCAGCTTCTGCAGCAGGGCGAAGGTGTTCTTCTCACCCTGGCTCGCCTTGGCAGGCATGCGGTCGGGTATCATGACCGCCATTCGGCAGCCCCCCATTTCGACGGTTGGCCGCGTCGTGGCCCCGACCGGAAGGTTCCAGAAGCGTCAGACCAGCGCAAGGTAGGGAGAAAGTGCGAAACCTGCCCCGATTCAACGCGGAAAGCCCTCCGCACTGCGGTTCCACGCCAGCTGCAGAAGTTCCGCGCGGGTTCCATCGGAACCCCTCCCCCCTCGCGTCGTTTAACCCCCGAATACGGACACGACCGAGGACGTCCCATGACCAGCTTGAAAATCGCTTTTTGCGCCGCCGTCTCGTCCCTCTCGCTCGCGGCCTGCTCGACGACCGACAACTGGAGCCCCTCGCAGCGCAACGCGGCCATCGGCGGCGCTGCCGGCGCAGCGCTTGGCGCCGCGGTTGCCGACAATGATCTGGAAGGCGCCCTCATCGGCGGCGCGCTCGGCGCGGCTGTCGGCTACTACACCGGCTGCCGCGAACAGGGTGGCTGCTTTGTCGGCGGCAAGGAAGTAGCCTCACGCAACGACCTTACCTACGACCAGAACAGCCGCCGCTACTACTACGTCGACCGCTCCAGCGGACGGACCTACTGGGAAAACGGTGAGTTCCGCGGCTAGTCCCTATCAAGCTTTCGATGGCGCCGCGACCGAAGTCCTCCCCGGTCCACGTTGCGATCCCATCGGCAAGGCGCCGCCCCCTCGAGGGCGGCGTCTTCGCATCTGGAGCACGGGCCCAGCCCTCGTCCCGGCAAGGCAATGATTGATGCACTGTGACGGCGCGTCACACGCTCGCTGCGGAACCCTGACGTAAAAGCCTCAGCACGGAACGATTGAGGTATTCGGAAAACACGGCCAATGTCCGCACCAGACGGACGGAGGAGAGAATGCCCTCCGGGGGAGCGAGACATGGTACGAAGACCGCCGGTGCTTGCCGCCGCAATAATCGGCGTGGCTATGATGGCCGCTGCCGCCCACGCCCAGGCGCCGAAAACCTTCAGCGTCCATTTCGACGAAAACCAGACCGCCATCCCGAAGGACGGCCAGGCGGCCCTCGGCGCCGCCGTGGAGATGGCCCAGGAATGCGCCAAGGCGCAGGTCATGCTCGTCGGCCATGACGATGGCGCGAAGGCTGACGAAGTCTCACTAGCCCGCGCCAACGCCGTGCGCACCGCCATTGTGAATGCCGGAGGCGTCAACGCCGGCGACATCAAGGTCGAAGGCCGCGGCGCCAAACAGCTCAAGGTTTCCGCGCCGAACAGCCAGAACCGGCGCGTCGACATCAGTGTTTCCTGCAAGTAGTGTCTTTTCTCCTGTCGGGTCGATCCATGCGTAAGTCTGCCTTTCTCGCCGCCCTCATGCTGGCAGCCTCCGGGCTGGCCGCGTGCCAGCCGGCAGCGTCCCCGCCGCCCCCGCCCGTGGAGCCCGTCTCCAACATCCCGCCCGCGCCGGAAGGCGCCACGCCCTCCGTCCCGGACATCCTCGCCAAGTCGACGCCCGAGGAATGGCGCGCGCTCGATCCCGAGAACACGCTCTACATGGACTTCGCGCCCGCAAATGGTTCCGCCGGCGGCCGCGTAATCATCGAGCTAGCGCCGGACTTCGCGCCCAACCATGTCGCCAACATCAAGACGCTCTCGCGCGAAGGCTATTTCGCCAACGGCGCCGTCACCCGCGTACAGGACAACTACGTCACCCAGTGGGCGCAAGCGGCCGATCCCGAGCGCCTGCCCAAGCAGGGCCAGAAGACGCTGAAAGCCGAATTCACGCGGCCCCGCGACACCACCGTCGGCTTCGACATGCTGCCCGACCCGGACACCTACGCCCCCGAAGTCGGCTTCTCGAACGGTTTCCCCGTCGCACGCGACAAGACCTCGATGTGGCTGGTGCACTGCTATGGCGTCGTCGGCGCTGGGCGCGACAACAGCGATGATTCAGGCGGCGGCACCGAACTCTACGCCATCAACGGCGTGCCCCCGCGCGGACTCGACCGCAACCTCACCGTCGTCGGCCGCGTGATCCAGGGGATGGAGCTGCTCTCGGCCCTGCCCCGCGGTACTGAAGCGCTCGGCTTCTACAAGACGCCGGCCGAATATCGCCGTTATGCCGACATCAAGGTCGCGGCGGACGTGCCCGCCGACAAGCGTACCGATCTCGAAGTGCTCCGCACCGACAGCACGACGTTCTCGACGCTGGTGAACTCCCGCCGCTGGCGCAAGGATGATTTCTACCACATCCCTGCTGGCCGCATCGGCCTGTGCAACATCAACGTGCCGTTCCGGCCCAAGCCCAAGGCGCCTTAGTCAGCAAGCCGCCTTAGTTGGGTTTCTGAAGATCCGGCCGCTCAGGCCTCTTGAAGTCGGGGATCGCAGGCCTCTCCGGAAGCTTCGGGATCCCGTCGAAATCCGGCAACGGCGTCAGCTCCTGTTTCGGCGGCGGATCCAGCGCCTCGATCTGGTCGCGGAAGATATAGCCGAGCCCGATCATCGCTCCGAGGCTCGCCAGCGCGATGATCGCCAGCACCGCCCCGCGCCGCCAGCGCAGCAGCAGCGCTTCGAACTTCGCGATCCCGCCGTCGGCGCCCTGCGCGTAGATATCCGGCCTCTCGCTCTTGCGCGGCAGCAACGCCCAGAGCGTCAGCCCCGCCAGAGCCGTTCCCACCGGGACAAGGACCGCCAGGAACGCCGCCTCGATCCACAACAGCCCCCGCGCCCAGTAGAGGCCGCGCAGCACGCCCAGGCCGCCCGCGAATGACGGAATGAAGTAGACGACGCTGAGCCCCATCAGCGGGGCGAGGAAGATGATCAGGACCTGCCTGTGTGCTTCGTCCGTATCGAGAAGGCCCACCGCAAGCAGCAAGGCGGTGAGCCCGAGGCCGAGCCCGCCGAACACCACGTGCACCCACGCAAATATGCGGACCCGATTGGTCAGACGCCGCCCTCCACAGCCTTTCCCGCTAGGGGCCGCCGTTCCGATGCGCAACCCGGCTCGCCAGAAAAGATTTTCTTTGGTCCGTGCGCTCGCCTCGCGCTATGAGCCCTCGCATCTTGGGACAACTGCGGAAGAGGACCCGCTCTATGACCATACCAACATCGACCATCATCAAGGCTGCAGGAACCCAGACGCTGGGCTCGCTCATCGGCATACTCAAGAAGGGCGCGGATCACGCGGCGGCCCACAAGGTGCCGGAAGAAGTCTTCCTCAACTTCCGCATGTTCCCCGACATGTTCCCGTTGTCCCGCCAGGTGCAGATCACGAGCGACACGCTCGCCCGCGGCGCCGCGCGCCTTGCCGGCATCGACCTGCCGAGCTTCCCCGACGTCGAGACCTCGTTCGCCACGCTGATCGAACGCGTCAAGAAGTCCAACGCCTATGTCCAGGCTGCCTCCTCCGAAGCGATGGACAAGCGCACGGAAACCGTCGTCAGCATCCCCGTCGGCGGCGGCCAGGAAATGCCGATGACCTGCGCGGGTTACCTGCAGTCGTTCGTTCTGCCGAACTTGTATTTCCACGCGGCGATGACCTACGGCATCCTGCGCCACAACGGCGTCGTGCTCGGCAAGGGCGACTATCTCCGCCCGCCGGCGGCCTAACCACGATGAGCAAGGCGGTCGCGAAAGGTCCGTTCACCGTGAAGCGCTCGGCCGAGGCCGTGCATGATCGGATGACCAACCTTCTCGGCCGCCACGCTCTCGACAAGACCTACACCGGCGATCTCGAGGCCACGGCCTCAGGCGAAATGCTCAGCGCCGGCGGAACCGTTCCAGGCTCCGCCGGCTATGTCGCGATCGAGCGCGTCGAAGGCGCGTTGCACGGCAAGCGCGGCAGCTTCTATCTCCAGCACACCGGCGTCATGGACCGCGGCGCGCCCTCGCTGACGATCCGCGTCATCCCCGACACCGGCACAGGCGACCTCGAAGGCCTCACCGGCGAGATGACCATCACCATCGCCCCCGGCGGCGCGCACTCTTACGAATTCACGTATGAGATCGTGAAGCGCTAGAACGGCGAGCGCTTATCAGAGCTTCCTGCTCTGAATCGGAAACACCGACAAACGACGGAACCAGGTGAGCCACCCCCCACCTGTCCGCCCCCCTTCGGGCGGGCGGGACCTCGTTGCGAGAGCTTACCCCAATCGTTCGTTGTCCAACTAGCGAGACGCGGTCCCGCCCGCCCGAAGGGGGGGCGGACAGGTGGGGGGGTCGTGGGCTTGCCCAGATCTTGTGGCTCGATTCCGAATGGGAGTGCACCGCCCTACTCCACACCGCCCGCCGCCTCCACGGCCCTCAGCGCGTGTTCGCCCACGAACTCCTTGCGGTGAAAGCGCCGTCCCCAGCTCAACGGCGTCACATCCCTGAACTCGCGCATTACGTCTGGCCCATAGCCCGGATGCATATGCTTGCGCAGCGACACCCGCACATTGGGATCGGCGCCGCGGCTCAGGAGAAGCCCGGCAAAGTCCGTCGACGGCTTGCCCTTGCCATAGTTCATCCAGAAATGGTGCTGCGAGACCACTGCGCTGAACAGCGGCGTATGCCCGCCGAACCCGTCGGCATCGACCGCCGCGCGCGCATTCACGTCCGCGCCCTTCGCGATCAGCCACTGCGCGATCTCCAGCTCGTCATAGTCGCAGCACATGTGCAGCAGCGTTGCGGCCTTCAGCGGCGTGCCGTGCGTTGACCGCAATTCGTCCTCGCACCCCATGTCCGGCGGATAGATCTCCTCCCACGCCCATTGCCGGTTCAGCATGCCGGGATCGGCCGCCAGATACTTCTCCAGCAGATCGATCCGCCCCCGGTGCAGCGCCATCGGCGCCGTATCGGGATAGGCAAGGCCATGCTCCTCATACATGCGCAGGATCGCATGCTTGGCTGCGGGCCGGCGCGAATCCGACCCCAGAACGACACCGACCGGCGCGAGTCTTCGCCCTTCGTCATCCACCACGCGCGCGCCGCACTTCAGCACGAAGGCCGTGCCTGCCTCGCTCAGCGTATAGGCCGGGCTGCCGAGCGCTCCCTCCGGCGGCTTTGGCTTTCCAATCATGTTGTGCAGCAGGCAGGCCGTATCGACCTTGCTCTGCAGCACGGCGCGGTCCAGCGCGTGTTCGTGATCCTTCGCACCCAGATCGTGCAGCATCTTGATGATCTCATCGCGCCCGAGATTGGCGGCGTAGCTCATGGGCGGCCCCCAATTGCTCGTCTGCCCTGGCGGCCGCGCCAGCGCGCTTTCGTGAAGAAGATTCGGATGTTTCGTCACCAGCTCGCGCACCACCGCTAGATCATCCTTCCAGATCGCATCGATGACCTCGCAACACTGCACCAACCGCGGCCAGCTCGCCGCGCCATAGCTGCGCGCCAGCGCCAGCTGCGCATCGGCCAGCTTGGCTGAGGCCGGGTCGATCATCTCCGGATGAAACTGCGCCAGCTTCGAAATCGCCGCCGGGTCGAGTGCGCGCATACCGGCCAGCAGCTCTTTGGCCTGTCGCTTCAGCTGGCCAAGATCGGGTCGCACGGGCAATGAATCGGGGGGTAGCGGGGTCGTCATGGGCGAAGCCTCCTTCAAGGCGCCCGGCGTCCGCTTCATTCGGGCAAAGGAGGTTCAAGCCGAACCATCGATTGTCTTGGGCCGTCTCAGGTGAACTCGGTTCTTCCCGCGGACCGGAGGCGACCTGCGCGCCTTGGCCCACATCCTACACCGGCGCATGCCTACGCCAAGTCTTCCCCGAACGTGATGCGCCAGAAGCCGGTGGCCTCGCCCTCCACCCCGAAATCATTGTCTGAACAGATCACCAGCTCACGTGGGCTTACCAGCGCCATGCCCTCGATATCCGGCCCGATCTCGCGATGATCATCGCTCGACAGCAGCAGGCGCTTCTCAGGCAACCTCGCCAAGTCCACGAGATAGATCTTCGCCGAGTGCGCAATGCGCTCCAGCACGATCAGCTGATCGTTGCCCGCCCAGGCGAACTCGCAGACCTTCAGGTCCTTCCAGCCCACCTTGCGCCGCTCCGCATCGCGCAGGAACGTCTCCGGGGCATCGAACGGATAGGCCCACTCGCCCGCCAGCTCGCCCGTCTGCGCATCCAGCTTCCACACCGGCGCGGAATGCTTGTCTTCGCCCTCCAGCCCACTCTGCATGCCGACATAGAGGAACGCCCCGTCCTTCGACGCACACAGCGCCTCGAACCCGCGGTTCAGCCTCCGCTTCGCCACACGCTCTGGCAGCACGCCGCGCACCGGCAGATCGCCCTGCAGGCCATGCTCGGCGCCCTTCGCCACCCACCGTTCGCTGACCACGCCTGTCGCATCCACCTTCAGCAGCGAGGGCCCATACTCCTCCGCCACGATGAACCCGCCATCGGGCATCGCCGCGATCGCCTCCGTATCGGCGCCCAGCACGCTCGTCGCCAGCCTCACGCCATCGAGCCCGTACACCTCCTCCATCTCCTCGCCTGGCAGCGCCCTCCCGCTCATCCTCACGCCACTCCCCACCGCACCCGCCACGCGCAGCGCCAGCCGACCCACCAGCTGGACCTCCAGCCCATCCACCACCAGCTCCGCGATCTCCGGCCCGGCCTCGGGCATGGGCATAACCTTGGCGTCCTTGATGTTTTTCAGGCGCTCCAGGTGGGTGAGCCCATAGGCGTCCACCGCCTGCGATACGTGCAGGTTCGGCCCTCTGTCGGTGACCGCAAACAGCCGGCCGCCGCGGGCGCTCAGGCCCGACCCTAACCCGAGCATCAACCGCAGCGGCGCTTTCGGGAGCGCAATCTCGTCGAGCGGAATGTCGGTCCACCGAAGCTGCTCGACCTTCGCGCCCATGTCCGCCCCTGACAGCCACCCGCTTCCTAGAAGCGCTTCGTCGTCTTGAACCCGCCGCCACCGCCAATGCGGCCGGTCGTTCGGAAGCCGCCTCCGCCGGAGCTGCTGGAGCCGCCGCCAAAGCCTCCGCCGCCCCACGGGCCTCCCCCGCCCCAGCGGCCGCGCATGCCGCCGCGTGTGGCCTCGCGGATCACCTCGTTGATCACGGCACCGGCAATTCCGCCCACGATCTCCGCCGGCAGCCCCACCGACTGCCCGCGCCTGCGCCCGCCGAAATAGTGGTCGTCCTGCTGGGGGGCCTGGTGGACGGTTGAGGTGATGGCGCGCCAGAGCTGGTTGGCGTCCGGGGCCGGGCCCTTGCCATAGGCTTCCAGCGCCGCCTCGAACGCACCGCGCAGGATCATCACATAGGGGCTGTCGAGCCCGCTTTCGCGGAACCGGCGGCGCACGCTTTCCAGCGCATCCGCCCCCGCCCGGCGGCGTGCGGGCAGCGCCTCCACATTGCGCCAGTTGACCTCCATCTGGAGTTCCTCGGTGCGCAGCTTGATCAGCACATCGACAATCCGGTCGTCATCCAGCGTCGTCGTCTCCGCCGCCAGCACTTTCAGATCCGGGAAGCTCGCCTTGGCAAAACCTTCCTCAAGCACGCGGCGCGCCTGTTCCTGCGGCCCGGAATCTCCGGATGCCGCCTTCTCCTGCTGCTCGCGCAGGGCGGAGTGCCTCGCCTCCACCGTCGCCAGTTCGGCGTCGAGTTGCTTGAGCCTCGCCTTGGCCGCATCGAGCGCGGCGCTGAGCTTGCCTGCGCCCTTCTCTTCCAGCTTCTGCGCCTCGAAGCGTTCGATCGCCGCCTCGGCCTCGGTCTCCTCAAGCTCCATGCGCGCCAGATGCTCAGCGATCCGGTCGGGCAATTCGGTCAGCCGCGCATAGTTGAGATAGGCGGCGTCATAGCCGCAGAGCTTGGCCACCCAGTTGTCGAGGCCGCGCGTGAGCCCGCCGGCCTTGTATTCGGTCGTGCGGAATTTGCGCTGCCAGAGATAAGAGAACAGCGGATCGCCTTCGTACGGCTTGCGCTTGGCGTCTCGATCCTGCTTCGCCAGATCCAGCTTCTGCTCGGAGCGGATCGTCACCGACTTGGCGTTCTCAAGCCCATCTTTGAGCGCGATGTAGCCCGGATCGGATTGAACTTCCTTCTCGGTCTGCTCGGTCAGCGTCTCATAGGCTTCAAGCGCGGCATCCGCCTCGACCTCGCCTGCCCGGCGCTTGGCTTCCGCCGCCGATAGCTCGTCCGCCGCCTTGTCGACCTGCGCGCCGATCGTTTTGACGAACTCTTCATGGCCGATCAGCAGGTCTGTCGCCTTGCGCTCTGCATCGGTCAGGCTCTGGGCGGCCGCCTTCTTGATCACATCGATCCGCATGCCTGCGAGCTGGCGATAGGCGTCCGCCTTCAGCCGGGCGATGTCCGTGCGACGCCGCGCATGGCCATCCGACGCGCCCACAGCAGCATCGAACTCCGCACGCGCGCCCGAGGCCAGCATATCCAGCCTGTGCAGCGCATCGCGCCCGGAGATGAGATCGTCATAACTGGGCATGGATCAGTCATCCTCCCAGTTGGTGATGGCGCCGCCGGCGACGGACATGTCGAAGGTCGGCTTGAGATAGCCGCGGGTCTTGTGGCCGAGAATGTCGTTCTGGACGATCTGGTCTGTCTGCTTGTCGGTGACGATCTTGTCGAACGTGTCTTTCGTCACGTGCTGCGCCCACATGGTGACGCGGTCTGTCTTCTGCGTCTCCTCGTTGAAGATCGGCAGCTTCAGCACGCGGCTGTCGCGCGAGACGCCTTCGACGAGGATGTAGAAGTTCTCGATCGTCGGGTTGATCTTCGACTGCCGCGCAAAGCCGGTGTCCTCGCCCTGCCGCGAGACGATGCGCAGGTTGTAGTCCAGCGCCAGCTGCTCGTTCATGTCCGTGAGGAGCGCGAGTTGCTTGCGCGCGTCGCCGTGATCGTTGTTGGCGATATCTCTCTGGCCTTCGGCCGCGACGCTCGCGAGGTCCGCATCCACGGCAGGCTCGACCGCCAGATCCTGCCCCTGTTTCAAGAGGCGCGTGAATTCGGCCGGCATCTTGTTCCATTCGGCGGCCTGCGGCATCGCCCAGAGCACCTGCCAGCCGACGACCAGCGCGATGAGCGCGCCCGTGACGGTGGTCGCCGCCGGCAGCCAGTGCTTGCGGCGGACATAGAGCTTGGCCAGCTTCACCGAGAAGGAATTGTCAGGCGGCTTGTAGACGAAGCGCTGTTCCTCCAGCGCCTTGACGCCATCCTTCAGGATCTTGTCGGGCACTTCGATGCCCTGGGCGCCGTAGATTTCCTTGAGGCGCGCGATCAGCTGTTCTTCGCGCGCCTGTGCGTTGAGCTCCTGATCCACCAGCCGTTCGCGATGGCGCAGCGTGTCGACCACGTCCATGGCGAGGAGGACGTCGTCGAGCTTGCGCGGGTCGGGGGTGGCGAGGTCGGTGGGCGTGGCTTTGGCGGGGACGAGGGTGTCGGTCATCGTGCGTTCCCCGCGCAATCAAGCGGCGGAACAAGGTGCGGACCCCCACCTGTCCTCCCCCTTGCAGGAGGGAGGGGCCCTGGGGCTTTCAGCTTACAAACGGTTTGACGCCGGTGGCTGCGTGTCATGTCGGCGTTCAATGTCCAACTCCCACCACGCGGTCCCTCCCTCCTGCAAGGGGGAGGACAGGTGGAGGTCTGCACCTTGCTCTGACGCAAGAGCGCAAGCACACCACGTCGTCGCCTTGAAGCGTCAAAACGCTCGGAGAGCATTTCTTCGCCTACGACGTCTTGATCGTAAGCGCAGCCGCCGCGCCCTGTTCGATCAGGTGAGCCATGCGCTTCTTGCCGTCTTCGACCGCGTCGCGGATTTCGGCGGAGTTCTGGGTGGCTGCCTTGCGCATCTCCGCGATGATGCCGATCGAGCGTTCCTGGTAGGAGACGACCGAGTCGACCAGCTTCTTGACCGCGGCAGCCGAAATCGTGGGGCCGTAGCCGGCCTTGAGGGCCGCCTCCTGAACCTTGCCGCCGATTTCGGCGAGGACTTCGAGCGACTGGTCCACGCCCTTCTTCATCGCTTCGAGCGTCTGGGTCGATTCATGCAGGCCGTGCATGCCGGTGAACGTCGCGGTCAGCGCGGTGAGCACCACTTCGTTCGTGCCAAAGAACGAGACGGACTGGGCGTAGATGCGCTCTTTCGCATTCGTGGTCTGCACCAGCCGCGCCATGATCACTTCGGACGTGTTGTAGCCGATGGTGAGGTTGTCGGAGAGATCCTTGGAGATCTGGTAGCGTTTTTCTTCCGCCTGCAGGCGGCGCATTTCCTCGTCGCGCGCGAGTTCGAGCGTGGCGCGTTCGGCCGGATCGGTTCCGGTGTAGGCCGTCACGGCGCCGGACGCCGCCGTCATGCGGGTCTTGGCCTCTTCCAGCTTGCCTTCCGCGACCTTGAGCACATCCAGCGCCAGCACTTCCGACTGCTTCATCGCGCCCCGGAAATCCATGTAGGATTCCAGGATCATGTGCTCGCGCTCGATCTGGTTCTTGTTTTCCTTCTGGACGTCGAGATAGAGCGTCTTGATCTTGCCGAAGCGGGCGGCGATGTCGCCGCGCGTCATCTTCATCCAGGTGTTCGACAGACGCTCCATCGTGGAGATCTTGCCGTCGGCATACTGGTCGACGAGGCCCTTGGCGTCGTCGCGGATGGTGTTGAAAGCGGTGTTGATGGCTTCATAGCGCTCGCCCACGGTGATGCCGGAGACCTGCTCGCGCACCACGTCGTTGAACACCGACATCTGGTCGAGCGTGCGGGCGATGGTGGTGACCTTGTCCTGCTGCAGCTCCATGATCTGGTTGAGCAGGGCGACAACGGGCGCGGCTTCCGCCTTCTTCTCCGGCAACAGGCCTAGCTGTCTTAAAGACCCCATCGCCTTGTCGAGATATTGAAGCGCAGTCGGGCTTGATGTCTTCACTGGCACATCCGCCATGCTCGCAACTCCTGCAAAGGACCCCGGGAAGCGCACGATGGAAGATCGCGGCCGGGCGCCGCCGGATTCAGGCCACAGCTGCGCTTACGTCAATACGTGCCCACTCGCGAGGCCACGACAAGAGTTTGGCTGAAAATATTTCTCGATAAACGATATTAGCGACTCGTACGAACTTCGATCGCCGTCTTAACTCCGCAAATCCGCTCTGGCCGCCCCTCTACCGTGCCTGGGATGAACTGGCTGTCTGCGAGTTGGCGCTGCGCGCGGGTGTCATACTGCTGGTTCTCAGATGATTTGGCGATGACGATGTTCTCGGCTTTTCCTTCACTCGATACGCAGTGTTGAAAGACCGTGAGAAAGTCGCCTCGCATGTCACTCGGAAGGGGAAATTCGCCAATCTCCTTCACAGTCGGGCACAGTGTGGCGCCTAGTCCAAGTTCACAGGCCTTGCCGTTCGCATCCTTGAAGGGCTGTTTTTCTGCGGTGGAAGTTTCCGGGGTCACGGATCGCACACGCGGCTCTGTCGCGTCACAGGCGCCTGCAAACAGAGCGGCACATAGTAGAGCATAGCGGATTTCGCGGCGCATCGCCTTTCCCAACTCTACAGAGACTGCCGAAGTGCGAGAACGTGACTCGCTTGCGACCGCCGCTGCACCTCAGAACTTGAACGCCGCCTCGACGCCGCAAAGCCGCGCCGGGACGCCGTCAACCGTGCCCGGGTTGTAGCGATAGCTCTTGATGAATTTCAGCATCTCGCGGTCGGCGCGTTCCCTGCCGCTCGAGAGCGTGATCTTCGGATCTTCCGGCACGCCCTGCGTCGAGACGCAGAAGCCTATCTTCAGCTCCCTGCTCGTTATCGAGCCGAGGATGTCCTGAATGGCTTTGGGATCGCCCGCTGACTTCATCGTGGGGCAGACGGTGACGCCGCTGCCGCCCGTGCAGCGCGCGCCGGCGACGTCGGCATAGGTGGGTGCGATCTTGGTCTTGTCCGCCCAGATGTCCGAATAGCCGTTCGAGCTGGAGGAAGACCCGTTGGTCGATGTCGTGACCGCCTGAGCGGCCGCCGGGCTCTCGGCCGACAGGCAAATGCCGAACAGACAGAGGGCGCCGGCGGAGACCAGACCCAGGCGAATTACCGGAAACGACATGCACAGCCCCTTCTGATCGGGCGCAGCTTATCTCATGCGCGCCTTGCGGTCACGCGGGCGTCACATCGCGGATAGGTAACAAATCCGGGGGCGATTGGCTTGCCTCCAGCGTGCTGCGGCGCGACAAGGCCCCAACCCCGACAGGAGTTTCCCCCATGGCCCAGGCCGCCCGCACCGCCATCGTCACCGGTTCCACGTCGGGCATCGGCGAGGGGATCGCCCGGGCGCTGGCGGCTGCCGGGAACAACATCGTGCTCAACGGTTTCGGCGATGCTGCCGCGATCGATAAGATCCGCTCGGGCATCGAGGGCGAGCACAAGGTAAAGTGTCTCCACTCCGGCGCCGACATGACGAAGCCCGTTGAGATCGAGGCGATGTTCAAACAGGCGAAGGAGGCGCTCGGGTCGGTCGACATCGTGGTCAACAATGCGGGCGTACAGCATGTCTCGCCGGTGGAGGATTTCCCGGTCGACAAGTGGAACCTGATCATCAATCTCAACCTCACCTCGTCCTTTCACACCACCCGCCTCGCCTTCCCCGACATGAAGGCGAAGAAGTGGGGGCGGATCATCAACATCGCCTCCGCCCACGCGCTGGTCGCCTCGCCGTTCAAGAGCGCCTATGTGGCGGCGAAGCACGGGCTGCTGGGATTCACCAAGACGATCGCGCTTGAGGGCGCCACGTTCGGCATCCGCAGCAATGCCATCTGCCCCGGCTATGTGAAGACGCCCCTGGTCGAAGGGCAGATCGCCGATCATGCAAAGACGCGCGGCATATCCGAGGAAGCGGTGATCCGCGACGTGATCCTCGCGGCGCAGCCAACCAAGGAATTCGTGAAGGTTGAGGATGTGGCCGCTCTCGCCGTGTTCCTGACATCGGATGCAGCCAACCAGATCAACGGCGCGGCGCTGTCTATCGATGGCGGGTGGGTCGCGCAGTAGCCACCGCCCTCTTCGTGTCTTTGTGTGATCTTCGTGCCTTGGTGTTTGAGTCTTTGGCGCGGCGAGAAAGTTTTCAACACAAAGACACGAAGGTTACACGAAGACACTAAGTCTACGCTGCGTGAACCATTGGCGCGGCAGGCTTGGCCTTGCGCTTCTCCAGCGACTTGAACCAGCCATTGAGGGCGCGGCGGACGGGGCGGTCGTAGTAACGTTCCGCGATCCAGCCGAGCGCGAGGGTGACAGCCATCAGCGCAATACCCGTCCACGGGGCCCATTCATGCGAGAGCGCCGGGAACTTCCAGTTTGCGCGCTTCATGAATTCGTACAGCGGATAGTGGATCATGTAGACGGCGTAGGAGATCGCGCCCAGGCTGGCGAACACGCCTGCAACCCATTTCGGCGGCTGCATGCTCTGGCCCCAGCGCACCAGCGGGTAGCCGATGCCGATGACGATCGCGAGTTCGATGAAGGGCTTGGTCGCCTCGGTCTGCGGCACGAAGGCCAACGCCACGGCCACGAAGGCGCATGGGATCGCCCACCAGGAGCGTTTCTGCGCCGGCTTCTGCGGCCGGCCGGCGGTGCGATAGATCAGAACGCCGCAGAAGAAGCCGAACATGGCGCGGGCAAAGCCGCCCCAGAAATTGAACCAGCTCGGCCCCTGATCCAGCGTGCCGTAGGAGAAGGTGCAGACCGCCAGAACCACAGCCGCCAGCGCCGTGATCGCAACCAGCACCGGCGTCGTCAGCCGCTTCCAGATCAGGACGAACACGATATTCGCGAACAGCTCGAACAGCAGCGTCCAGCTCGGCATGTTGAGCGGATAGAGATCGCCCGAACCGTTGAGGTCCGGCGAGGGCAGCATGAACAGCTGCGGGATCAGCGACAGGCCGACATTCGTCATCTTCTGCGCGTCGCCGAAAGCCGCCACGGCAAACGCCAGAGCGCCGACGATCAGCCCGAGGAAGTAAAGCGGATAGAGCCGGATCAGGCGCTGGCGCAGGAAGGTGACAGGCGTCATCCCCGCCGCCAGCCGCGGCTCATAGGCAAAGCCGATCACGTAACCGCTGAGAATAAAGAACAGGTCCACGCAGAACGGGATGGGCGGCAACGCCGTCACCGGTCCGCCCCAGAACACCATCGTGTGTCCCCACACGACCAGGATCGCGCCAACTCCGCGCATGCCGTCCAGCGTCAGGAAGAGCGGCGTTTCCTGCGACTTCACATGCATCCCCGTCCCGAGCGGCTGTTAACCGCGAGGCTGCAACGCACGTGCCATGACCCTGAGGAAGGAACCCTTTCGCCCACGAGGCGAGGGACCGTGCAGTAGCTACTTAAGCCACCCCAAACGGCACGACCATGTTGTCCGCATCGTGGCCGATGTTGGCGCGGCCGAGATAGGCGATGCCGGACTTCTCGCACCAGAAGCGGGCGACTTCTTCCTCGTTCATGCCGAAGTCCGGATCGTTCTTCGGCACGGCCGAGCAGCGGCCCAGCCGGATGCCTGCGCATTTTCGGACGTTAAGGTTCGAGGTGACGTGGAAGAAATATCGGTCGATCCGGTACATGTACTCGCCCACATCCTCGAGCATGATGACATGGCCGGTGAAGTCCGGCTCCAGCGGCGTGCCGAGCATCTGCGAGAGGATGGTGAGGTTGAACGCCATCGTCTTCTGTCCGGGCGTGATGCTCTTCTCCAGCGATGCCTTCGAGCGCTCGACCAGCCAGGCCAGCGAGCGCTTCGCCGCCGCCTCCCCCTCAGGCCCGCGGATCACATCCACCGGCATCGGCCCGTGCGCCACTTGTCCGAAGCCCGCCTTACGCAGGCCGGCCAGCAGGAAGCCCGTGTCCGAATAGCCGAGGAAGGTCTTGGCTCGCGCGACATCCGTCATCCGCGAGATCGCGCCCTCGGCCACCCGGTTGGAGCCATAGCCCCCGCGGGCAAACCACACCGCATCGAATTCGGGATCGTTCGCCACATCCGCCAGCGCCCGGATCCGCGCCGAATCCTCGCCTGCAAAATGGCCAGAGGTGAGAAAGCACTGCGGATGGAATTCCAGCTCAACTTTGCCGTCGTAAGTCTCGAACACGAGATCCTCGGCGCGTTTGGCCAGTTCCCGGGGCATGCGGGTTCCCGGCGCAACGCACGCAATCCGGAACGGTTTCTCAACTGATCCCATAGTCACTTGACCCTTTGGCGCCCCACTGAGACACCCCAATCATGGCCGATTCACCAGCCTCTAGCACACCCCAGCCCTTGGCCCACTCCGGCCCATATTTCTTCTGCGGCGTCGGAGGCAGCGGGATGCTGCCCCTCGCCCTCATCGTCAAGGCTCGCGGCGCCGATGTCGAGGGCTCGGACCGGTCGCTGGATGCGGGCCGCACAGCCGCCAAGTTCGAATTCCTCAAGTCCCGGGGCATCAAGCTGCACCCGCAGGACGGTTCCGGCGTCACGAGGAAAGAGCAGCTGCTGGTGACCTCTGCCGCCGTGGAGGACACGGTGCCTGACGTTGTAGCTGCAAAACAGCTCGGCTGCCCGCGCGTCTCCCGGCCCCAGCTGCTGGCCGAACTGGTCAACACTGCGAAAGTCTCGATCGCCGTCGGCGGTACGTCGGGCAAGTCCACCACCACCGGCATGATCGGCTGGATCCTCTACGCCACGCGCCGCGACCCCACCGTGATGAACGGCGCCATCATGAAGAACTTCGTGGCCGGAGACGCCCCATTCGCCTCCGCCATCGTCGGCGAGGGCGACATCTTCGTCTCCGAGGTCGATGAGAGCGACGGCTCGATCGCGCTCTACAATCCCACCATCGCCGTGCTCAACAACATCGCCCTCGACCACAAGACGATGGACGAACTGCGCCGCCTGTTCACCGACTTCATCTCGAAAGCTCAGGTGGCAGTCCTCAACCTCGACAATGACGAAACCCGCCGCTTGGCCGAGCAGGTGAAGCACCCCAACGCCCTCACCTACTCTCTCACGGACACCAACGCCGACTTCTCGATCTCCGATCTCGTGACGCAGGCCGATGGCCAGTCCTGCATCGTCACCGAGAAATCGACCGGCGAACGTCAGCGCATCTGCCTGCAGACCCCCGGCCGCCACAACCTCTCCAACGGCCTCGCCGCCATCGCCGCCGCACGCGCCTGCGGCCTCGGCCTGCGTGAAGCGACCACGGCGCTGATGAACTTCGTCGGCATCCGCCGGCGTCTTGAAGTTGTGGGGACCAAACAGGACATCACCGTCATCGACGACTTCGGGCACAACCCGGACAAGATCTCCGCCACGCTCGCAACACTGCACGCTTTCCCCGGCCGACTGCTGGTGATGTGGCAGCCGCACGGCTATGGTCCGATCCGCCAGATGAAGGACCAGTTCATCGAAATGTTCGCGCGCGACCTCGCCGCGAAAGACGTCCTCTTCATGCCCGAGCCTGCATATTTCGGCGGAACTGTCGACAAGTCGATGGGCTCCAACGTGATCGCCGAAGGCGTGATGGCCCACGGCAAGCAGGCCTACGCCCTGCCCGACCGCCCCGCCTGCGGCGACAAGCTTGTCGAAATGGCCCAACCCGGCGACTGCATCGTCATCATGGGCGCCCGCGACGACACGCTCTCCGAATTTGCCGCCGATGTGCTGCGGCGCGTGGGCGAGAAGAGCTTCTAGCGGCGCAATTGTTCAAGCAGAGACGGCTGGCTAACCCATCGCCTTCTCGATACGCTCGTGCAGCCATTTGCCGGCGGCGTCGAGACGTGAGCATGCCCACCTTCAAGGCCATCGCGACGATCGCCGTTATCTGCGGTCTTGCTCTGCCGTCCGCCGCGTTCGCGCAGGTCGAAGCTGAAGCGCAGGATGCGGCCACACCGGAGACGGCAGAGCCTGCGATAACGTCGCTCGGCCTTTTGACCGCGACCGAACCGTTCGCCGATCAGGACAAGCTTCTGGAAGAGCTTCTGACGCCCGGCAGATGCCCGCTGCGATACAAGGCGCAGTACATGCAGCCCTGCGCCGTGATCGCCTACATGCCGGTTCACGATGACGAGGCTGCCGCCCCCATCGATGTCGTCTTCAGGCCCATCTTCGGAGTGGAGCCCGCAGGCAAGGACAGGTACAAGGTCTGGACCGTCAAGAGATCCGAATTCCGCGACGTGCCGCTGGATGTCGCGTTCATGAACCTCGAGACGGCGAGCGCAACCGGCAAGGCGATCATCAAGTACACGCCGTTTCGAGTCATCGGAAACAAGGAGAACGAGGAGCGGTGCGAAAGGAAAGAGGCATGCCTGTCGAGTTCGAATCGTCGGACCGACCTGTTCGAGCAATACCGGTTCGTGCTGAAACCCGACCAGGCGGACAGGTTCTGGTAATGGCCCGCGCCATCGGCTTGGCTGCGCTCTGCGGCGCCTTGCTGGCGCCCTCCGCCTGCATGCCTGACGCATCGGCGCCCGCCGTTTTCGATCCCGCCGCCGCGCGCAAAGCCGCTTCCGCCTACGACGCACGCATCATCCGCGACGCCTATGGCGTTCCGCACATCTACGGCAAGCGCAACGCAGACGTGGTGTTCGGCCTCGCCTATGCGCACGCGGAAGACGACTGGAAGAATATCGAGGAAGTCATCCGCTCCAACCGCGGCACGCTCGGCGAAATCCTGGGTGAGGAAGGCGGCAAGTCCGACAACTTCATCCTCTCTCTCGGCAACACCGAGATCGTGAACCGGGACTACGCCGCGAAGGTATCAGCCGCCGCCAAGGCCATCGCCGAAGGCTACGCCGCCGGCATCAACCTCTGGTGCGCCGACCATGCCGATACGGGCTGCGCCCGCACCATGCCGGTGCGCGGCCAAGACGTCATCGCCGGCTACGCCAACCGCCCGCCGAGCTTCTACGGCCTCGACGCCGAGATCGACGCGCTGATCTCGGGCAAAGCCGACCTCACGCCCTCCACCAAGACCGCCTTCCTCGGCGTGCCGGATGATGTGGAGCTCGGCTCCAACGAGATCGCCGTGGCGCCTTCGCGCTCCGCAGACGGCCACACGCGCCTCGCGGTCAACTCCCACCAGCCCTATGACGGCCGCGTTGCGTGGTATGAAGCGCGCCTGAAATCCGAAGAAGGCATCGACATCATCGGCGGCGTCTTCCCCGGCACGCCGCTGATCCTGCATGGCGCCGGCCCCAAGCTCGGCTGGGCCGCCACGGTCAACAAGCCGGACCTCTACGACACCTTCAAGCTCACCGTCGACGACGAGAAGGCGCCGACGAAATACAAGATGGACGGCGCCTGGAAGGACCTCACCCGCCGCCCGATCAAGTACAACGTGCTGAAGGACGGAAAGCTCGAGCCGCACGAACGAATGGGGCTCTGGTCCGAGCACGGCCCCGCTTTTGTGACAGAGAAGGGCGTCTACGCCGTTGCCTTCTCCGGACAGGGCGAGCTGGAATATCTCGATCAGTACCTCGCCATGAACATGGCCACGACCGTGGATGAATGGCGCGCTGCGCAAATCAAATACAACGCCATCCCGTCCGTGAACTACGCCGTCGCCGACAGCGGAGGCCACATCGCCTATTTCTGGAACGCACGCATGCCCAAGCGTGTGGAAGGTTGGGACCGCAAGAAGGTTCTCCCCGGCGACATTTCCGAGACTGCCTGGCATGGCGTCGAGCCGGTGGAAAAACTTCCCGCGGTGATCAACCCGAAGTCCGGCTATGTGGTGAACTCCAATCACACGCCCTTCCTCGCCTCGGCGACGGACGACAATCCCAAGCCCGAAAACTACCCCGTCAGCTTCGGCGTCGACACCAACCTCACCAACCGCGGCCTGCGCGCGCAGGAACTCTTCGGCGGCGACACATCGATCACCCGCGAGGAATTCCTCGCCTACAAGCTGGATCATTCCTACTCGATGGATTCCAACGTCCACTTCATGGTGGCGGACCTCGAACAGGTGGATGCCAAGGGCGACAAGGATCTCAACGCCGAGATCGCCCTCCTCTCCTCCTGGGATGGTTCCGCAGACATCCATAACCGCGCGGCCGCCCTCGCCATCTTCACCGGCCAGGCCGCGATGGGTGGTCAGATCAATGGTGAGTACAATCGTGAGAAGGCCCTCACCGCCCTCAAGGAAACAGCCGCGCTCCTGAAAACCGCCGCGGGCCGCATCGATCCGGAATGGGGCGAGGTCAGCCGGCTGCAGCGTGGGGACAAGTCATGGCCGCTCAATGGCGGACCGGACACGCTGCGCGCCGTCTACGCCGCCGGCGACCTGACAAAAGAGAAGTTTCGCCACGGCCGCGCGGGCGACACCTATGTGATCATCGCCGACTGGGCCCCCGATGGCGCCTACACGCTGGACACCATCCACCAGTATGGCTCAGCGACGATGGATGCGTCGTCTCCGCACTATGCCGACCAGGCGCCGCTGTTCGCCGAGGAAAAATTCAAGCGCCCGCCGATGGAACTGGATGCTCTGCTGAAGGAAGCCACGCGCGACTACCGGCCGGGGAAAGAAGCGCCGAAGTAGCAATCTGGGACCGCCGGGCGCCTGCCCGGCAGTCGCCGCGAAGCGGCGAGGGAAGTGTCGCGTCGTCGCACGACGCGCTGCCGGACAGGCGCTCGGCGGTCCCAGCTTTCCACGCAACCCCACCCCTATCCCAGGCGTTCCGCCCCAATGGCGGATACAGCAAGCTTTTCAAATGATGCAATCGCGGCAGAGGCGCGCGAACTGCACGAACTTGCGCAACACCTTGCCGAGCATGCGCCGCAGCTGTCGAGCCCGATCTCCCGCCTCGAAGCCGCTTTCGAGAAATCCCTCGCCCACGCCGCGCATCCGCTCGATGCCGAGCAGGCCGCCGAAACCTTCGCCCGCCGCCTGCGCCGCGTCTGGCTCGAAGCGGCCGGCGCCGAGGCCGGCTCCGTCTACCGCTCGCCGACCGCCAGCGAGGTCGAGCGCATCGCGCGTCATCACGACGCGTTCGGCTATGAACGCGACCTCCAGCCCGAAACCCTCGAAGCTCGCGCCACGGCCTTCTTCCCTGCCCCGCCTGCAGGCTGGACACAGGACCATCTGATCTTTTCAAGCGGCCAGGCGGCGATGACATCCGCCCTGCTCGGCCTCAGCCAGCGCCTCTCCCCTCGCCCCTTCAATGGCCAGCCCATCCGCATCGCCCACCGCGGCGCCTATTTCGAAACCCGCGCTCTCATCAAGCTGATGCCGCTGCTCCAGGAGGCCACGTTCGCCCAGACCGCAGACATCGTCCTCGACGAGCCCATCTGCTGCGACGGTCAGTTCCACCAGATCGATACAAAGAAGCTTCTGTCATCGCACCCACAGGCCGTGATCTTCGACACCACCCTGCTCGGCCGCGATGACGGCGTCGCGACCTATCTCGCAAGCCTCGGCGAGAAATCCCCCATCGTCCTGCGCATCACGTCTTGCTTGAAGCTTTTCGAAGCCGGCCTCGAACTCGCCAACGCCGGCATCCTCAGCGTCTACTCACGGGGCGCAGACGATCTTGGAACAGAGCTTCGCCGCATCCGCACGCTCACTGGTTCGGGCATTTCACTGGCAGACGCCATCGCTCTCGAAGCGCCATGGTTCCTGGACGCGCAGGAAGCCGACCGTTACGCCGCCGCCATCTTCGCCCACAACGCGCGCCTCGCCGAAGCGGTCAGCGCCAACAACCAGCGCTTCGTCCCGGTCACTCACCCCAGCCTCTCCGGCGCCAACGCGCCCTACTGCGCCTTCCAGCTGAGGCATGCATCGCCCGATGCCTACGATGCCCTCGAAAGCGAGATCATCGCCGAGGCCACAAGCCGCCGCCTGTTGCTCCATCACGGCGGCAGCTTCGGCTTCCGCGGCCACCGCTTCGAGATCGTGAAGCCGGAAACCGGCGAGCCACTCTTCCTGCGCGTGGCGCTGGGGCGAAGAGCGGGATGGTCCTGTGAGGGTGTCGTCGCGATGATGAGTGAGATCGCCGGGCAGTAATTCGGCGCCTATGGCGCCAAGGCCTTTTCGGCAGCCTGATACGCCAGTATCAGTTTCCGCTCGCCTGCTGCGCCCGCCTGATCTGTCAGCTCGCGGCCATACGAAAAGCGCCGGGTAGGCGCATCCTGTCCGGCCTTTGAGGTCAGCTTGCCCGCTCCGTGGATCAGCCCGAAGCGGCACTCGCCGCTCCACGACAGGCCGCCATCGACAGGAGCGGCGCCCGCGATCATGCCGCAACCGCTCGCGAGTTTGATGTAGACTTCACCCTTGTTGAGGAACAGCATCTTATCCTTGATCGCCAGCACCGGCTGGCTCCCAGTAGTGACGGGCCTGCCCGGCAGAACCTCGCCCAGCGGACCAAAGCCGCGCGCCTGCCACTCTGTCGGCAGGGTGGCGCCCGCGAGAGTCGCGATGGAGATTTCGTCCTTGCCTTCCCGCGCCCGCCCGAGATGGATCAGCGCCACGCCGCGCCCGAACGTGTTGTTCGGGTCCGCAGGAACAAGCGACAGCGCCGCAGCATAGTCCTTTTCCGCTTCGTCCCACGCGCCGCGCCGAAGCTGCAGGTAGCCGCGCACGCCGAGCGCATCCGCGCTATCTGGATTGAGCTTCACCGCCGCATTGCAGGCGGCCAGCGCGCCATCGAGATCATGGTTCGAAAGCGCCAGATCCAGGCACAGGCTGTCCTGCAGGCCGGCATCGTCGGGCATGAGCTTCACCGCAACGCGATAATCGGCAGCCGCCAGATCGGCATGCACGAGTTCATCGAACAGGCGCGCACGGGCGATGTAGGCTGCGGCATCAGCCGGCGCCGCCGCGATCGCGCCCGTCAGGGCCGCGAGTGCATCGACATGGCGTCCGGCGCTGGCAGCCTCACGGGCTTCATCAAGAAGTGGCCTTGCTGCTGGGCTGGTCTGCGCCTGCGCTGCGAGGGGCGCCAACCAGCCAAGACCCAGCCCACCGAGAAAGAGCGCGCCAATCGCAGCCTGCCGCATCGAACAACTCTGCCAGATCATCGCTGCCGAACCCTGCCTGCCTCAGCCCTACGGCTTGCCTGCCTTTCGCTCAAGCTCCTCGGGCAGCGCACGCAACCCCGCGACCAAACTGCGCAACCCCGTTCCTGCGCGCCTTGGGCCCACATCTTCTTCAGATCCGATCCTGTTGGGGGATACGCGATGACCAAGACCGCGCCACACGGCGGCAACTGGCTCTCTTACGTCTGGGGTCGTCTTTCTCACCGGCCTTGCCTTCGCCGCGGTGGGACCTCCGGTTGGCGCGTTCTTCTCGCCCGGCATCATCGTCTGGCCTCTCGCAGCCGCCTTTGCATATGTGACCAGCGCGCTCCCAGCCTTCCTCACCGGCAGCCTGGTTGCGCTGGCTTCGAGCTATCTGAAGCCACAGGCGCTCTATCTGTTCGCCGCTTTCGCCGGAACGGTTCTCGGCGCGGTCCTGCCCCTCGGCATCGAACAGGCCCTTTATTACCGCAGCAACATAAACTCGCTGATGGCGATCTATGGTTTTGCCGGCTGCTGGGCGTCCCTCATCTGCGCGCACTTCTTCCGAAGCTTGCGGCTGAACAGGGACAATACCTACTGGCGCCGGGCCGACCGAGTTAAATCAACCTGGTAGAACTATTGAGCCCACTCGGCATATTCCGTGCGTTCGAAGACATAAGCGGGATCAAACCCCGGATAGGTGACCTCGCGCAGACGAACCTGATCGCCAATAATCGTTATCTTCGCGAGATAGGCGCCGTCCCCATGTCCCGATCCACGGATGGAGATCACCCACTTGTCGTTTTCACGCTGCGCCTCGATCGAGGAGGGATCGCCGAGGTCCGCAAAGGCGGAAACGGGCATCGGCACGGTCTTGCCATCCACCCTCACATAAAGATCGACGACAACTTCCTTCGGATCCACGTCACTTTCGCCCCAGAACCTGCCCGAAGATGGCAGGCCGCAATCCCTGATCGGCTGCATTCGGGCGACGATCGAAAGCCTTTGCCTGCCTGCTGTCGCGTCCTTCTCCATCGTGCCGGTCTGACAATCGCCAGGAATGAGCGTGAATTTCGCGTCGGCTGGGAACTCCGCCGGCTTGCAAGAAGCGAGCATCACTGCTGCGAGGCAAATGGCGATACGTTGCGTGGCCATCGGATTCCCCAACCCGGATCGCAGAAACCTACTTCTTCGAAACGCGCTTCTCGAGTTCCTCGAGCCGCGCCTTCAGCGCTCGCAGCTCGGCAGCCTCGTCATTTGCAGGCGCAGCTTCAGCGGCTTTCTTCGGCGCCATGCCCGGCATTCCGGGCATACCCGGCACGCCCTGCCAGAAGCTGGCGAGGCGTTGCTGGTACTGGCGCTGCATCTCCTGCATCGCGGCGGGGTCGAACACGTTCCAGGGCTGGGCGACCATGCTGGTCGACATCGACGTGGCGATCTGCTCCTGCTGCGCGCGGATGAAGGCGACCGACTGCTCGAACAGCCCAGTCATCATTTCCGACGCCTTGCTCTGGTGCAGGCGGATCATGTCCATCATCAGGTCGGCCGAGAGCATTGAGCCGGTCTGCTGGCCTTCCTGCTCCATGATGATCTGGAGCAGCACGGCACGCGTCACGTCCTCGCCCGTCTCCGTGTCTTCCACGCGGATGATCGCGCCCTTGCGCACCATCTCCGCCACTTCGGGCAGGCGCACATAGGAGGAGGAATTCTTGTTGTAGAGCTTGCGGCTGGGATAGCGGCGCAGTTCTACGGTTACCGGGGTTTCAGCTTCGCTCATGATCCAGCTCTAGCTCTGCTCTTAACCTCTGCAGGGGACTCTACCGGGCCAGCCATTCCCGCACAGCACTGTAGAAAATTTCGGGCTGATCCAGCATGACGTAATGCCGCGCGTCGTCGATCCGCTGTTTCCGGCCATTCCTGAGGCCGCCATAGGACGAGGAATAGACTTGGTCGAGCCCCATCCGGCTCGAATGATTGGATTGGTCCCAGGCATAGATCACATCCACCGGCGCTTCGATGCGGTGCATGTCATTGCGCAGGTCCGTCACCATCACCTCGGCCATGACGTCGGATGTCACGCCCCGGTCGGAGGTCACGCCCCACTTCACGACGCGGGACAGGTTCTCCGGCCCGGTCACCAGCTTCGGGGCCGAGCGCAGGAGGTCGTCCTCCACCGCCTTGCCCGATTTCTCGAAATAGCTGCGGCGCGAATGCTCGGCCAGGTGCGCCATCGCTCCCACCGTAGCAAAAGGATTGATCAGCACGGAGAAGAACGCCGGCACGTCCACCACCATCAGCCGGTCCACCACGTCCGGGTGGTCCCGCGCCAGGATCAGCGAGACGATCCCGCCCATCGAATGGCCGACAACAGCCACCGGCCCGGCCTTCAGCGTGCGGATATAGCCCGCCAG